>PUKE01000135.1 GCA_003550425.1 Nitriliruptoria bacterium | reverse complement strand
GGCGTGCCATCAGCGCTGGGGAGTCCCCGAGCGCGTCGCGAGGGTCAGTGGCTCGGACCGGCGTCGCGGACCTCGGGCTTGACCTGGTCGGCGTAGGCCTGGAAGTTGTCGGCGAACCGGTTGGCCAGGTCCTTGGCCTGCTCGTCGTAGGCCTTGGGGTCGTCCCAGGTGCTGCGCGGGTCGAGCACCTCGTCGGGGACGCCGGGGATGCTGGTGGGCACCTCGAACCCGAAGTTGGGGTCGACGCGCGTCGGGGCGTCGTCGATCGCGCCCGAGACCGCGGCGCGGACCACCGCGCGGGACACGTCGATCGACATCCGCTGCCCGACGCCGTGCGGGCCACCGGTCCAGCCGGTGTTGACCAGCCAGCAGGTCACGTCGTGCTGCTCGAGCTTCTCGCCGAACAGCTCGGCGTAGACCCCGGGCGGGCGGACCATGAACGGGGCGCCGAAGCAGGCCGAGAAGGTGGCCTGCGGCTCGGTGATGCCGCGCTCGGTGCCGGCCACCTTGGCGGTGTAGCCCGACAGGAAGTGGTACATCGCCTGCTCCTTGGTGAGCTTGGCGATGGGGGGCAGCACGCCGAACGCGTCGGCGGTCAGCATGATCACCGCGCGCGGGTGGTCGCCCTGGCCGTCCTCGACGATGTTGGGCAGGTGGGTGATCGGGTACGCCGCGCGGGTGTTCTCGGTCAGCGAGTCGTCGTCGAGGTCGAGACGCCGCGTGGCCGGGTCCATCATCACGTTCTCGAGCAGCGTCCCGAACATGCGGGTGGTCTCGTAGATCTCCGGCTCGGCCTCCGAGGAAAGCCGGATGGTCTTGGCGTAGCAGCCACCCTCGATGTTGAAGATGCCGTTGTTGCTCCAGCCGTGCTCGTCGTCGCCGATGAGCGCGCGGTCGGACTCGGCCGACAGCGTGGTCTTGCCGGTGCCCGACAGGCCGAAGTAGACGGCGGTGGAGCCGTCCTGCCCTTGGTTGGCCGAGCAGTGCATGCTCATGATGTTGCGGGCCGGCAGCTCGAAGTTCATCACCGAGAAGATGGACTTCTTGATCTCGCCGCCGTAGCTGGTGCCGCCGATGATGACCTCGCGCTGGGCGAGGTTGAGCAGCACGAACACCTCGGAGTTGGTGCCGTCGATCTCGGGGATCGCCTGGAAGCCGGGCGCCTGGATGACGGTCCAGTCCGGGCTGAAGCTCGCCAGCTTGTCCTGGTCGAGCTCGCGCAGGAACAGGTTGCGCGCGAACAGGGAGTGGTTGGCGTGCTCGGTGACGATCCGCACGTTGAGGCGGTGCTCGGGGTCGGCGCCGGCATAGAGGTCCTGCACGAAGACCTCGCGGCCCTGGAGGTAGGCGGCGAGGCGCTTCTTCAGGCCGTCGAAGCGCTCGGGCTCGATCGGCTTGTTGTGCTTGCCCCAGCCGACCTCGCCCTCGGTGCTCGGCTCGCGCACGATGAACTTGTCCTCGGGCGAGCGTCCCGTGTAGGTGCCGGTGCGCACCACCATCGGGCCGAGGTGGGCGATGCTGGCCTCGTTGCGCTTGACCGCCTGCTCGTAGAGCGAGGGGGTCGGCAGGTGCCAGTGGATCCGCTCGAGGTTGTACAACCCGTTGGCGGGCAGATCGACCATGCGTGGTCCTCCTTGTGGCGCCGTGGTTCGTGAGGTCGCCCGCTCGGCGGAAGCAGGGCGACCGCGGCAGGGTCCCGCATCCTGGGCCCACGCCATCGGCGCAGGTCGCGCAGGGTTGCCGCGGTGCCCAATCCTTCCAGAGATCGCGGGGGAACGCACTGCCACTGGACCCGCCGCGACGGAACGAACGGTCCCCGACCGCGCTCGGCCCGCCGTGATGGATCAGGTGTCGAACGGATCGCCGATCGTGTGCACCATGATCCGGTTGGTGCTGCCGCCCACGCCCGGCACGCCCGAGACGACCACGATGCGGTCGCCCGTGGTGGCGTAGCCCTGCTCCACGAGGGTGCGCTCGGCGCTCTCGACCAGCTGGGTCGACTCGTGCTTGACCGGGACCGTGGTGGCCTCGGCACCCCACAGCAGCGCCGCGCGCCGCAGCGTCCGCGCGTCAGGCGTCAGCCCGACCACCGGGGTCGGCGGCCGGAAGGTGCTGATCATCTGCAGCGAGCTGCCGGTGAGGCTGTAGACGGCGATGGCCACGGCCCCGACGTCCTCGGCCACCTGGCAGGCGGCACCGGCGACGACGCGCGCCACGCGCCGCTCCTCCTGGTGCGGGCGGAAGGGGTGCAGCAGCGTGGGGGTGGACTCGGCGACCTCGATGATCCGCGCCATGGTGCGGATCGCCTCGACCGGGTAGCGGCCGGCGGCGGTCTCGGCCGACAGCATCACCGCGTCGGTGCCGTCGAAGATGGCGTTGGCCACGTCGTTGGCCTCGGCGCGCGTGGGCCGCGGCGACTCGATCATGCTCTCCAGCATCTCGGTCGCGGTGATGACCGGGCGCGCCTCCTCGTTGGCCTTGTGGATGATGTCCTTCTGGAGGGCCGGGACGCGCTCGGGGCCGATCTCCACGCCCAGGTCGCCGCGGGCGACCATCACCGCGTCGGAGGCCAGCACCACCTCCGAGAGGTCGTCGACGGCCTCCTCGCGCTCGAGCTTGGCCACCACCGGGGCCTGACCGCCGAGCTCCTCGATGTGCTGCTTGGCCTGCTGGAGGTCCTCGGGGCGCCGCACGAACGACAGCGCGATCCAGTCGCACTCCAGCTCCACGGCCAGCCGCAGGTCCTCGAGGTCCTTCTCGGTCAGGCTCGGGGCGCTCACGGCGATGCCCGGCAGGTTCACGCCCTTGCGCGACTTGGCGAGCGTGCCGGCCACCACGCGGGCCCGCACCTCGCCGTCCAGCACCGCTGCCACGACCAGGCGGATGGAGCCGTCGTCGACCAGGATCAGGCCGCCGGGGTGGACGTCGTGGGCGAGCGCGTCATAGACCACCGGCAGGCGCGGGTTGCCCTCGTGGTCGACGTAGCCGTCCAGCTCCTCGTGCCCGGGCACGAGCGTGACCTCGCCGCCGGGCGTCAGGGGCACGCCGTCGTCGGGCAGGATGCCGAGCCGGATCTTGGGTCCCTGCAGGTCGGCGAGGCTGCCGATGTTGCGGCCGAGCTCGTCAGCGATCTCGCGGACCATCGCCAGGCGCCGCGCGTGCGTCTCGTGGTCGCCGTGGGAGAAGTTGAGGCGCACCACGTCCACGCCGGCCTGCAAGGCGGCCTTGAGGCGGTCGCGGTCATCGAGCGCCGGGCCGATCGTGGCCACGATCTTCGCGCGTCGCACTGGGGGCTCCAGGGGTCTCGGTGGCAGGGGCATGCTACTGGCTCCCCGGCCGACGACCGCACCGCCACCACGGCGTCGGGCTCGCGGGGCGCCTCGGCGGTCGCGGGGAGCCAGCGGTGCCGCCGAGCCGACCCCAGTCTCCCCCGCCCGCGGCGGCGCTACCCCAGCCCGGCGAGCGGGTCGCCCGGGTCGACCACGGCGCCGCGACGGCGCTGGTAGGCCTCGGTGCCCATGGCGAGCTCGGTCAGCGCGTCGGGCATGCCCACGAAGAACGAGTCCAGGGCGAGCTGGCTGCGGTGCTGGCGCACCGCGGCGACCTTGCGCTCCAGGTGGGCGCGGACGTCCACGGTGAGGTCGATCGCCTCGGCAGGGACGCCCATCGCGATCGCCGCCGGATCGGTCTCGGTGCCAAACGGGCTGACCGTGCCGTGCTCGGGGAAGGCGCGGTTCATCTCGGCGATCGCGGTCCGCGAGATCGTCGCGAGGTCCAGCGCCGAGACCTCCCAGGCGGGGCCGGCGGCGGGGTGCAGCGCCGGCACGGCCGCGGCCTCGACCGCGCACAGCGTCAGCCGGTGGGCCTGGACGTGGTCGGGGTGGCCGTAGATGCCGAAGGCGTCGTAGGTCACCACCAGTGCCGGCCGCTCGGCGCGGATGACCGCCACGAGGCGCTCGACGGCCTCGTCGAAGGGGGCGCGCCAGAGGCTGGCGGGATCGTCGTTGCCGGGATCGCCGACCATCCCCGAGTCGCGGTAGCCGAGCCAGCGGGGCGGCTCCGCGCCGAGGGTGGCCAGCGCGGCCTCCATCTCCGCGGCGCGCACCTCGCGCAGGCGCGGGCGGACCTCGTCGGGGTCCATCCCCTCCCCCACGATCTCGCCGCGCTCGCCGCCGGTGGCCGACACCACCACCGCGCGCCAGCCCGCGTCGACGGCGCGGGCGAGCAGCCCGCCGGTGGCGATCGACTCGTCGTCGGGGTGGGCGTGGACCGCCAGCACGGTCGGGGCATCGGAGGGGCTCATGGGGCGCCACCCTAGTCGCGGCGCCTCGCGCCTCTATCCTCGGAGGCGTGAGCACCTCCACCGAGCAGACCCTGACCGTGCTGGACGCCGACCGTCCCGCCCGCCTCGAGCACGCGCTGGACGTCCTGGCGGACCTGCCCGAGATCGGCGTCGACGTCGAGCGCGCCGACACCGACCGCTACTGGCGTCGCGCCGCCCTCATCCAGGTGGGCGGCGAGGGGCGGGTGGCGCTGGTCGACCCGCTGGCCGTCAGCGACCTGACCCCGCTGGCCGAGCTCCTCGAGGAGCGCCTGACGGTCCTGCACGCGCTCGACAACGACCTCGAGCCCCTGGCCGCCGCCGGGGTGCGCCCGCCCGAGATCGCCGACACCGCCATCGCCGCGGCGCTGCTCGGGCTGCCCACGGGCCTGGACGCGCTGCTGGCCGAGGTCCTGGGCATCGAGCCGAACGGCGACAAGAGCGCGATGCAGCGGGCCGACTGGTCACAGCGCCCGCTGTCGGAGCAGATGCGGCGGTATGCGGCCACCGACGTCGCCGACCTGCCGCGGCTGTGGCGGGCGCTCGCCGAGCGCCTGGTCGCCGCCGAGCGCTGGGACTGGTACGTCGAGGAGCTGGAGGCCACGCGCGCCCAGCCGCCCGTCGAGCAGCGGCGCACCTGGACGCGATTGCGTGGCCTGGGCCGCCTCGATGCGCCGGCGCGCCACCGCGCGCGAGCGCTGTGGCACGCCCGCGAGTCGCTGGCGCGCGAGACCGACACCGCGCCGGGTCGCATCGTGAGCGACAAGGTGCTCCTCGGCCTGGCCGAGGACCCCCCGGCCACGCGCGACGAGCTCGCCGCGCGCGGGCTGCGCGCCCGATCGGTGCGCCGCTTCGGCGAGGCGCTGCTGCACGCGGTGCACCACCCCGACGCGGGGCCGGTGGTGCCGACCGGCGATCCCCAAGAGTCGCGCGAGTCGCGGGCGGAGGCCTCGGCCAACGGCGACGGGGGGCGGGCCTCTCGACGCCCCGACGCCGACGAGCGCGAGCTCGCCGACCAGCTCCGTGCGCTGCGTGCTCAGCGCGCCGAGGAGCTCGGGCTCGACCCCGGCGTGCTGTGCCCCGGCCACGTCCTGCTGCCCGCGGTGCAGGCGCGACCGACCTCCGCCGAGGAGCTCCACGACGCCCTCGCGCTGCGCGAGTGGCAGTGGCGGCTGCTGGCCGAGCCGTTCAGCGAGGCGTTCGGCTTCCCCTCGGCGGGGAAGGCTGGGCGCGGCGGCGCCTGACGCGCCGCCGACCATCCGCGTTCGCTCCGTGCCGCCCACGCTGCGGCCCGGGCCAAGGAGGAGACATGGCCGCGCTCACCGACGACCAGATCACCGCTGCGCTCAACGACCTGCCCGGCTGGTCCGGCGACGCCTCGGGCCTGCGCAAGACCTTCGACCGCGGCGACTTCGTCGGCGCGATGGGCTTCGTGCAGCAGATCGGGCTGGAGGCCGAGAGGCTGTTCCACCACCCCGACCTCGCCATCAGCTACAAGCGCGTGGACGTGACCATCGTCAGCCACGACCAGGGCGGGGTCACCGAGCAGTGCGTCGACCTCGCCAAGCGGATCGAGTCGCGCGCCTAGGGCCTCGGCTCGCGGTGCGGGCCGCGCGCCCGCACCGCGCCACGATCCTCGCGCCAGCGCCGCGCCACGATCCTCGCGCCCGCGGCGCGTCGCGACCCTCCCGCTCGCGGCGGGTCGCGCGCTCAGCCCGTGGCGGCGCCGCGGGCGGCGGGCCGCTCCTCGGCCGACACCTCGGCGGGGTCGGTGAGGTAGCGCAGCTCCTTGGGGAGCGCGAACTGCATCTGCTCGTCGATCACGTCGAGGCGCTGCACGATCGCCCCACGCTCGGTGCCCTGCAGGTGCTCGATGACCTGGTTGACCAGCAGGTCCGGCGCGCTGGCCCCCGACGTGAGCCCGATCGCGTCGACCCCCTCGAGCCATGCGGGATCGATGTCGTCGGGACCGTCGATGAGATAGGCACTGGGGGCGCCGTGCTCGAAGGCGACCTCGACCATGCGCTTGGAGTTCGACGACGTCGCCGAGCCCACGACGAGCACCAGCTCGCTGCGCCGCGCCAGCTCCTTGGTGGCGTCCTGACGGTTCTGGGTGGCGTAGCAGATGTCGTCGCCGCGCGGGCCCTTTGCGTGCGGGAAGCGCGCGAGGATCGCCTCGACCACGCGGTTGGCCTCGTCGACCGACAGGGTCGTCTGCGTGGCGTAGGCCACCCGCTCGGGGTCGGGGAGATCGAGCTCGGCGACCTCCTCGGGCGTCTCCACGATCCAGGTGCGCTCCGGCGCGACGCCGGCGGTCCCCTTCATCTCCACGTGGCCGCGGTGGCCCACGAGGATGATGCTGTCGCCGCGCTGCGCGTGGTGGCGGACCTCGTGGTGGACCTTGGTGACCAGCGGGCAGGTCGCGTCGATGGTGCGCAGCCCGATGTCCTCGGCGTTCTTCTTCACGCTCGGGGCGACCCCGTGGGCGCTGAACACCAGCATCTCGCCCTCGGGGACCTCGGACTCGTCCTCGACGAAGATGGCGCCCTTGCGCTCGAGGTCGGACACGACCCAGTTGTTGTGCACGATCGCGTGGCGCACGTAGACGGGCGGGCCCTTGCGCTGCAGCGCGATCTCGACCACGTCGATGGCGCGCTCCACGCCAGCGCAGAACCCGCGGGGGCGGGCGAGGAAGACGGTGAAGGGGCTCGCAGCAGACACGGCGCCAGTGTAGGAGCCCCCGCCGGCGATACCACGGTCCAGCCCGTGCCATCGCGCGGGCGTGGCCGAGCGCGCAGGCTCGGCCGAGCCTGTGGGCTCAGCCGAGCGCGCGCGCCTGACCGGCCTTGTCGCGGCAGCCCGCCAGCTGCGAGGAGGGGCACAGGTGCTCGACGAGGCAGTCGGCGCAGCGAGGCCGCTGGGCGTCGCACACCCGTCGGCCGTGCAGGATCAGCACCAGCGAGCCGCTCGCCCAGCGCGCGCGGGGCCACAGGCGCATCAGGTCGCGCTCGATCTTGGTCGGGTCGGTGTGGGTGGTGAACCCGAGGCGGCGCGATAGCCGGAGCACGTGGGTGTCGACCGCGATGCCCGCCTCGGGGTCGCGGGCGTGGGCCTCGGGGAAGGCGGCGCTCTGGACCACGTTGGCGGTCTTGCGGGCCACGCCCGGGAGGGCGACGAGCTCGGCCATGGTCTCGGGCACCTCGCCCCCGTGGTCCTCCAGCAGCGCCGCGGCGACCCCCTGCACCGCCTTGGTCTTCTGCCGGTAGAAGCCCGTGGGGCGCAGGAGCGCCTCGAGCTCGGCCTCGTCGGCCGCGGCGATCGCTGCCGGGTCGGGGTACCGGGCGAACAGCGTCGGGGTGATCTGGTTGACCTTCTTGTCGGTCGACTGCGCCGACAGGATCGTGGCCACCAGCAGCTGGAAGGGGGTCTCCCAGTCGAGCTCGACGCGCCCGCCCTCGTAGGCCTCGTGCAGCGCGTCCATGATCACCGGGGCGCGCTTGGTCTTGCCGCTGCGCCGCGTGAGGTCGGGTGCCTCGGACGCGGGCGCCTCGGACGCGGGCTCCTGGGCGGGGTGCGATGCGGGGTCCATGCGAGCCGGCAGTGTAGGCGCCGGGGCCCGTCACGGGGCCCGGCGCAGGGGCCCAGCGTGGGGCCCCGGCGCCGCGCCGCGCTCAGACCTTGCGCCGCGCGGCGATGAACCGCGCGGTGATGGTCAGCAGGAGGGTCACGATGATCAGCGTGAGCCCACCGGCCCAGGCGCGCTCGATGCCAGGCTCGAAGGGCTGGCTGAAGCCGTCGGTCATCAGCAGCCCGATGTCGGCCTGCGGGGTGCCCTGGAAGGCGGTGACCACCTGGCGCGCGCCGAGCGCGGTCAGCACCAGGGGCGCGGTCTCGCCGGCGCCGCGGGCGATCGCGAGCATCGACCCGGTGATCAGCCCCGGTGCGGCGGCGGGCAGCACCACCTTCACGGTCGTCTGCCAGCGGCGCGCGCCCAGGCCCGCGCTGGCGGTGCGCAGGTCCGCGGGCACGAGGTTGAGCATCTCCTCGCTGGAGCGCACCACGATCGGCAGCATGATCGTGGCCAGCGCCGCGGCACCCACGAAGGTGCCAAAGCCCAGGCCCGCGCCGCCCGAGACCACCAGCAGCGCGTAGATCGCCAGGCCCACGAAGATCGAGGGCACGCCCGTCATCACGTCGGTGAAGAAGCGGACGGTGTTGGCGAACCGCCCCGAGCGGCCGTACTCCACGAGGTAGGTGGCCGCGAGGATCCCGATGGGGATCGACAGCGTCGCAGCGATCCCCGTCATATAGAGGGTCCCGACGATGCCGTGCAGGTAGCCCCCGGGGTCGCGCGGGCTGGACTCCACCGAGGACAGGAACTCCCAGCTCATGGCCGCGCCGCCGTTGAGGATCACCTGCCACAGGATCACCACCAGGGGCGCCACGGCCAGCACCATGGCCGCGCCGAGCACGCCGGCCATGATCCTGGAGCGCCGCCGCCGGCGCCGCGACCGCGGCGAGGGGGCGCGCAGCTCGCTGGGCGGCGAGCCATCGGATCGGGTCGTCGTCGCAGCGGTCATAGCGAGGCGTCTCCCGTGGTGCGTCCGACCTGGTGGATGATGAGGCGGGCGATCACGTTGACGATCATGGTGATCACGAACAGCGTCACGCCGATCGCCAGCAGGGCCCACACGCCCTCGGGGCGCGCGTCCTGGAAGGTGTTGTAGATCAGCGAGGTGACCGAGTCGCCGGCGAAGAAGATGCTCGAGGACATCCGCTGGCTCGCGCCGATGAGGAACGCGACCGCGATGGTCTCGCCCAGCGCCCGGCCGAGCCCGAGCATCGTGCCGCCGACGATCCCAGGGACGCCCCGCGGCAGGATGACCCGCCGCATGACCTCCCAGGGCGTGGCGCCCATCGCGTAGGCCGCCATCCGCTCCTCGCGCGGGGTCTGCGCGAAGGTCTCGCGGATGATGGCGGTCATGATCGGCAGGATCATGATGGCCAGCACGTTGCCGGCCGCCCAGTAGCTCGAGTTCGTCACCGGCCCGCTGAACATCGGCAGCACGCCGAGCGGGCTGTCGGCCACGGCCTGGCCGATCGGGCGCCACACCTCCAGGCGCAGGAAGTACAGGCCGACCAGCGCGTAGACGACGCTGGGCACCATCGCCAGCGTCTCCACGCCGTAGGCGAGCAGCCCGCGCAGGCGCCGCGGCGCGACCTCGTTGATGAACAGCGCCACGGCGATCGCCAGCGGCAGGGCGAGCATGAGCCCGATCGCCGCGCTCTTCAGCGTGCCGTAGAGGAAGGGCAGCGCCCCGTAGGTGCCGGTCACCTCGGAGCGCGACTGGCCGGGGTCCCAGAGGTCGCCGGTGAGGAACGAGATCAGGCCCTGGTCGGCGAACACCGGCCAGGCCTCGACCGTGGTGCGGACGATCATCGCGGCGAGCACCACCAGCACGCTGGCCGCGCAGGCGAGCGCCAGCGCGCGGAACACCGGATCGGCGCTCCACGTGCTGGCGCTGCCGCGCAGCGGGGCGTGCCCGCCGAGCGGCTCGCGGGTCCTCATCACTCGTCGGCGGCGTTGATGCGGTCGACGGCCTCGTCCAGCACGCGCTCCTGGAACGCGCCGCTCACCGGGGCGTACAGCAGGCCCTCGGCCTGATCATCGCCGTCCTCCAGCGCCCAGGTGAAGAAGTCGCGCAGCGACTCGGCGACGTCCTCGTCGTAGCCGCACTCCCAGGCGAGGATCCAGTGCGGGCCGACGATCGGGTAGCCCTCGCCGCCGACGCCGAGCACGTCGAAGCGGAAGTCCTCGGGGATGTCGTCGATGATCTCCGAGGGGCCGGCCGAGATCGAGTCCAGGGTCGGCTCGATGACCTCGCCGTCGTCGTTGACGACGTGGGCGACCGGGATGTCGTTCTCCACCGCGTAGGCGTAGGAGAGGTACCCGACCCCGCCGTCCTGGGCCTGCACCTCGGCGGTGACGCCCTCGTTGCCGTTGCCGCCGAGCTGGCCGCCGGGCCAGTTCACCTCGGTGCCGAAGCCGAGCTCGTCGGCCCACGCCTCGTTCTCGTCGTCGAGGTACTTGGTGAAGATGTTGGTGGTGCCCGAGCCGTCGGTGCGGTGCACCGGGATGATGTCGCCGTCGGGCAGGTCCACGTCGGGGTTCAGCTCGGCGACCGCCGGGTCGCTCCAGGAGGTGACCTCGCCGCGGTAGATGTCGGCGATCGCGTCGGCGTCGAGCACCAGCGGCTCGTCGCCGAGCGCCTCGTCGAGCGCGGCGTCGTTGTAGGCGATGACCACGGCGCCGAACGCGTCGACGATGTGCAGCGGCTCGCACCCGCGGATCTCGCGGGCCTCGTCCACCTCCTCGTCGGTGAGGTGGGCCTCGGTGGAGCCGAAGTCCACGGTCTCCGACAGGAACTGCTCGATGCCGCCACCCGAGCCGATGCTCTGGTAGTTGACCTGGATGCCGGGGTCGTTGTCGCGCACCCACTCGAGCATCAGCGGCGTGATGACCGTCGCGCCGGCGCCGAGCAGGTCGGCCTGGTCGGCGGCGACGCCGGTGTCCTCGGCGTCGGGGTCGTCGACGAACTCGGGCTCGTCGTCGGCGTCGTCGCCGTCGTCGTCGTCCGCGGGCGCGTCGACGTCGTCGTCGGTGGCGGCGGCGGGATCGTCGGCGACGTCGTCGTCGTCGGCGCCGCACGCGGCGGCCAGCATGGCCACCGCGGCCAGGGCGGCCATCAGCCACCAGGTTCGCAACCTCGTCATCGTGCGGTCCTCCTCGCATCGGGAGATCGGGTGCCGGCGGATGCCGGCGCGGGGCGCGCGGTGGGCCGGTCGGGCCCGTCGGGATCGCTCCCCGCCGATCAGCACCGTAGGCAGGCCACATGGCCGGTCCGCGTCCGTGACGTGAACGAGCGCTGAACGTTGGGCGACGGCGCGGCGACGGTCTCGCGCGTTCACCCTCCCGACACCTGGCTGTGGCACAGTCCGTTCAGCGGCCGCAGGCCGGCACCGCGCCGACCTCGTGCGCCGCACCGATCGGCGCCGTCCGCCCACCCGCTGCCCACCCGCTCGAGGAGGCTCCGCGTGACCGACGACCCCGCCCCCGACGCGCTGCCCGACGTGCTGTTCGTGTGCGTGCACAACGCCGGGCGCTCGCGCATGGCCGAGGCGCTGTTCGACCGCGCCGCGCAGGGGCGCTACACCGCCGCGTCGGCGGGCACCGAGCCCGCCTCGCGCCCGCATCCCGAGGTCGTCGCGGCGATGGCCGAGCTCGGCGTGACCGTCCCCGAGCGCCCCGGCCGCCTGCTGACCCCCGAGCTCGCCGACGCCGCGACGCGCCTGGTGTCGATGGGCTGCTCGGTCGAGGACGCCTGCCCTGCCACGACCACGCCGATGGAGGACTGGGCGCTGTCGGACCCCAAGGGCCAGGACATGGACACCGTGCGCGCCATCCGCGACGACATCGCCCGGCGCGTCGACGCGCTGCTGGACGAGCTGGACGCGCAGCACGCCGACGACGCGCAGACCCGCGTCGCGGAGCCATGAGCGCGCCACGCGTCGGCGCCGCCCCGACCCGACCCCGCTGCTCGCTCGCGACGTCTGCGACCGGACCCCGGACCACCTGTCATGCCGAAGATCCTCGTCGTCGATGACGAACCGTCCCTGACCGAGGCGCTGTCCTACGCCCTGGCCGCCGAGGGCTTCGCGGTGGTCACCGCCGCCGACGGCGAGGAGGCGCTGCGCCAGGTCGACCGCGAGCACCCGGACCTGATCCTGCTCGACCTCATGCTGCCCCGCGTGTCGGGCACCGAGGTGTGCCGCCAGGTGCGCCGCACCAGCGACCTGCCGATCATCATGCTCACCGCCAAGGACGGGGAGGTCGACACGGTGCTGGGCCTGGAGCTCGGCGCCGACGACTACGTGACCAAGCCGTTCTCCATGCGCGAGCTCACCGCGCGGGTGCGCGCGGTCCTGCGCCGCGGCGAGGGCCGAGGCGAGGGTGGGGACCACGCGGACCAGGCGCTCACGGTCGGTGGGCTGCACCTCGCCCCCGACCGCCACGAGACGCACCTGCACGGCGCGCCGGTGGAGCTGCCGCCCAAGGAGTTCGCGCTGCTGGAGCTGCTGGTGCGCAATGCCGGCCGCGTGCTCACCCGCGACGTGCTGATCGACCGCATCTGGGGTCCCGACTACGTCGGGGACACCAAGACGCTGGACGTCCACATCAAGCGGCTGCGCGGGCGCCTGGAGCGCGACCCCCACGATCCCGAGCTGATCGTGACCGTCCGCGGCGTCGGCTACAAGCTCGTGGACCAGGGCTGACCGTGCCCCCGGTGCTGGCGCCCGTGGCCGTGTCGCCCGAGGCGGGGCTGCCCTGGTCGGCCGCCGCTGGGCTGGCCGCGCTGGCGGCGGTCGTCGCGGGGCTGGTGGTGGCCGCGGTCGCGGTCGCAGTGGTCCGACGCCGCGAGCGCGCGGTGCGCGCCGAGGCGGATCGGCGCGTCCAGCGGCGCGTGCGCATCCTGGCCGAGGAGCGCCAGCGGGTCGAGCGCCTGCTCGACAGCCTGCCGGTCGGGGTGCTGCTGTTCGATGACGGCCTGCGCTTCGCCAACGCCGAGGCGCGCGACCTGCTCGACCTCCACGGCGCGAGCGCGCGCGACCGGGGCGAGCGGGGCGAGCGGGGCGAGGGCCGCCCGCGGGCACACGACGTCCTCGGGTCGCAGGAGCTCGCCGCCGCGGTCGAGCGCGCCGCCGGCGAGGGGGTGACCGCCGAGACCTCGGTGGACCTCGGCGAGCG
>PUKE01000158.1 GCA_003550425.1 Nitriliruptoria bacterium | reverse complement strand
CGCCGCGAGGCGCGCCTGGAGGCTCCGACGAGCTCGCCCGCCAGGGCGACGTTGTCCCGCGCGGTCAGGTAGGGCACGAGGTTGGCGGCTTGGAAGACGAAGCCGATGTGGCGGGCGCGCAGGCGCGTCCGGCTGGCCTCGGACAAGGTCCCGAGGTCCCAGTCGCCGAGCCGCACCGCGCCTCGCGTCGGGACGGTCAACGCGCCGAGGAGGGCCAGCAGGGTCGACTTGCCCGACCCCGAGGGCCCGACGAGGGCCACGAGCTCCCCGGCATGCACGCTCAGGTCGACCTCGTCGACGGCGGTCACCTGCCGCTCGCCATCCTCGTAGACCTTCGTGACCTGATCGGCTCGGATGATGAGGTCTCGAGGCACGTCGGTCTCGCTCACAGGGGCTCCTCTGAGACGGCGTCCTGGGGGTCGAGGCGCGACAGGATCGGCCACGCCGCGGCGGTCACTCCCAGCGTGGCTGCGACGAGGCTGATCCCCCCGACGGACGCGACGATGACCGGACGGATCTCCATCGGCACGCTCGGCGGTGCCGCCGCAGCCAGGATCACCGTGGCAGCGGTGGACACGATCAGCGCACCGACCCAGAGCAGCACCCCGCGCACGGCGACCGAGGCGAGCAGGGTGCGGGCTGGTGCGCCAACGGCCCGCAAGGCGGTCAGCAGGGCACGGCGCTCGAGCACCTGCAGCACGCCGATCAGCGCGGCGAGGCCGACCGCGACCGCCAGCGTCACCGCCACCACCGCGCCAAGCGTCACCTGTTGTGCTGACACGCCGGGCACCGCGGCGACCGCTCCCTCACGGGTCGTGACGGCGAGCTCGTCGTGCTCCTCGGTGATGGCCGTGGCGACCGCCTCGGGGTCCTCGGTGGACTGTAGGACGGTCGCGCCCACCAGCTGCTCGGCGTAGTCGGCGTCGCGCTGCACCGCCTGGCGCAGTCGGGCCCAGTCGTGCTGGCCGAGCCAGACGGTGGGCTGCTGCAGGAAGCTGGCGTCATCGACGAGGCCGACCACCTCGACCTCCCGCTCGCCGGCGAGGGAGAGCGTGTCGCCCACGACGACGTCACCGCCGGCCAAGGCGACGTCGACGGCGGCCGACCCGGGCTCACCGGGGCGAGGGAGGCGACCGTCGACGGTGTCGCGCGGCATCGCGGGCGCATCGGGGCTGAAGCCGACGGCCGTGACGCGCTCGGGCGCTCCCCCGCCCACGCTCGCAGAGGTCGGCACCAGGCCGATCTGGCCGGCCGTCGCCACGTCCGGGCGCATCAGGAGCGCGGTCCGCTCCGCGCCGACGAGCCGGCTGCGCAGCAACTGGTGGTTCGCGGCCTCATCGGTGACGACGACGTCGGCGTCGAGCGCCCGCAGCACCCCGGTGCTGCCGCGCACCAGCCCGTCCGCGAGCGCGGTCACCGACAGCGCGAGCAACAGGACCAGCGCGAGCCCGACCGAGGTCAGCGTGGCTCGCCCGGGGCGTGCCCGCAGCTCGGCGAACGCCAGTCGGGCACCGGTCATCGGCGCGCCCCGAGCGCATCGACCGGAGCGACGCGCGCCAGGCGGACCACCGCGACCGCGCTAGCCATGAGCGTCGCGACGAGGGCGACGGCCGCGCTCCCGGCCCACGTGCCGGCCTCCCACCGCAGCGGCACGTCCGCCGGGGCGAGCCACGCGGCCACCGCGATGAGGAGGGCCGCGAGCACCGCGCCGACCGCCGTCACGACCAGGAGCTGGACCGTGAGGGCGGCGAGCAGCCGGCGCCGTGACGCCCCCACGGCGCGCAGGAGCGCGATCGTGCGCTGGCGATGCGCGACGCCGGCGACGGCGAAGGTGGCCGCGACCGCCGCGACCGCCATCCACGCGACCCCAAGCAGCAGCCCGAAGCTCGCGCGCACGCCCGCGACGCCTGGCAGCTGGCTCGCCACCGACGACGGTGGCGCCGCATGCACCGGCGAGGAGGATCCATTGAGGGTGGCGGCGAGCTCGTCGGCCCGCCCGTCAGCCCGCACTGCGAGGGCGGTGGGCTCCACCTCGTCGGGCTGGGCATCGGCCGACTCGGCGGCGATCTCGGTCCACGCGTCGTAGGTGACCGCTGCGGTCGGGATGGCGCCGAAGCGCGCATCAGCCGTGAAGCCCACGATCTCCAGGACGGTGCCGGTGTCGACCAGGGTCAGCCGCTCGCCCAGCGCCGCGCCCTGGGCGCGGTCGGCGACGTCGACCACCGCCTCCCCCGGCTGACGCGGCAGCCGTCCGGCGATCACCTCGGGGGCGGCGGGGCTGTCGGGGTCCAACCCCCAGAGGGAGAGGTCGAGCAGCTCCCCGTCCGCCACCCGCGCCCCCATGCGCTGCTCCCCGACCGGTGCCAGCTCCGCGCCGGCAGCATGCTGCCGCACGTGCGCGGCGGCATCGTCGTCGAGGCGGCTGGCCTGCAGCGCACCCTGCGCGGCCGCGTCCAGCACGAGCAGGTCGGCTGGGGAGGTCGCCACCTTGCCCGTGAGGTCGGTGATGTGGCGATCGGCGATCGTCGCGAGCGCCGTCATCAAGGCGACGAGCAGGCCGATGACCACGCCGAGCACCACGAAGCGCCCTGGTGCGTGGCGCAGCTCGGCGAGCCCGAGGAACAAACCATGACCTCGCAGGTTGGGGATTCGGGATCATACACCGACCCCATCAGCGCACCAAGCGCGCGGCCGCCGAGGGCGCTCATGCACTCCGGGTGAGAGTGTTGACCACGCCACTACGGTATTGGTGGCCGTGCGGCCGGGGAGCCGAGGCTCGACGGCATACGCGCTCCCACGGTCCCAGGCGCCGTCCAGCACGTGCGGGAGGTGCATCGGACATGGGACACGACAGCGCTCGACGTGGGCGCGGCAAGCGCTCGCT
>PUKE01000275.1 GCA_003550425.1 Nitriliruptoria bacterium | reverse complement strand
GCCACTCGCTCCCCCCTGCGGCCCGCCTCACGAGGCGGGGGCGACCGTCAAGGCCCGCAGAGGATCAATGCGTCCCGGTCTGCTGGTCAGGGCGCAGTGCTGGCACTTTGCCCCTTCTGCCATGCAAGAGGCTATCCATGCCCATGTGACGTGCGCAATACCGGACAACAACCTCGGCGTCGAGCCATGCCGGTCCGGGCTCCTGGCACGGGGGAAGCTTGCGCGCCAGCGCACGACGAGGCCGCCCCCCTCGGCCCTCGGTCGCCGTCGGCGTCTGCCGCGGCGGGCACGCCCGCCTGAACCTCACGGCCCATGGTCACGTGCCGAAGCAGCGCCGCGCGGAGACGTGCGCCCAGCGCTCAGGCAGGTCCGCGGCCGGCGCACGCACGGCTCCGACGCGACGCGCCGGCGCCCTCGACGCGCGTTGCCCACCCTCGCCAGCACACCGGACCCGCCTCGGACTCCCATCGCCTGCTGGCTCGCCGTGGGGAGCCCCTCGCGCGAGACAGTGAAGCCCGCTCGCGCAACGAGCGTGTCCGCAGGCGACCGGTGCGAGGGTCGACAGAAGGGTCAGCTCGATGGGGAGTGGCACCGCTTCGCCCTGATCCGTCACCGACGCCAACGAGTGCCGACCGCATCCCCCAACAGCGGGACGCCCACCTCACGGGGTTGGCATGTCACAGGCGGTGACGTAGCCTCACGCCTATGGGATGTTGCGTGCCCTTCGCGTAAAAGGTACGCACAAGGGCTGAAGGGGGATCGACCAGGCCGATGCTGTTCTGGGGCGGGCTCGCGGGCAGCGCCGCTGTCGTGGCGGCGCTGGTCGCCGTCGCGGGCGCCGATGCCGGCCTCGTCGCCGCGCTCGTGCTGCTCGTCGCTGCCTGGCGTGCGCCACGACGCCACGCGCAGGCCCGGATCGGCGGGTGGGGCTGGGCTCGCCTCGCGGCCGTGGCCCTCGCGATGGCCTGGACGCTGCTGGCGATCACCAGCCTCGTCACCGGCGCACCGACCTCGACCGTGGTGTCGTCGGGCTTCGCCCTGGTCGCCTACCTCGCGATCGGCGGGTGGCTAGCGAGCCTGCTGCGCGCGCGGATCGCCAGCACCCGCGTCGAGGCGCGCCTGGACGCCGTCCTCGCCGCCGTCGCGCTGACCGCCCTCACGGTCGACGCCCTGCTGCACCCCCCGGACTGGGCGCCGGCCGCCACCGCCGTGTCGCCAGCCGCCATGGCGCTGCCGCTGGTGCTCGCCGCCGGCGCCGGCGTGGCGGTCCGCCTGGTCCTGGCCGATGCGGCACGGCTGCCCGCCGCCTGGCTGCTGCTGGCCACCCTGCTCGTCTCGCTAGTCGGCGAGGTCCTGATCGCGCTGCACCCGACCGTGCCCCAGACGGCGCTGACCGCCCTGGCCGTCAGCCCGCTGCTGCTGGCAGGCGCGCTGTGGCACCCCTCCACGGCCACGCTCGCCCGCCCGCAGGCGGCGCTGGTCGCTCCCTCGGCATCCGCGGCACGGCTGGTGATCGCCCTGCTCGCCCTGGTCGTGCCGGCGGTGCTGTTCGCCCGGCACGCCCCCGGCGAGCCAACCACCCTGCTGCCGCTGACCGCGGGGATCGTCGCGGTCGCCGTGGTGCCGTGGCGCCTGGCGCTCGCGGTGCGCCACCGCCAGCGCGAGCTCGCCGAGGCCGAGGCCCACGCCCGCCGCCAGGCCGCGCTGGCACGCTTGAGCACCATCGCGCTGGACGCCCGCACCGAGCACGACCTCCTGGCTGCGACCGCCGAGGTGGTCAGCGAGGCCCTCGACGCGCACGTGCGCCTCGTCCCCCTCCGGCCGACGGCGGAGACCGCCCCGACGGGTGGGCCCGAGCACGCCAACGGCCAGCGCCCCCGCCCGCCTGCCGGTCTCGCCCCAGTCGGGCAGGACGCGCCACCGCTGCTGGCGCGCGAGGCGATCACCGAGCGCACCGCGCTCGAGGTCGTCGACCGCGCCGACGACGCGGACCCTGGGCGCCCGCTCACCAGCGCCGAGCGGGAGGCCCTGGAGGCGGCCGCCGACCTGGCTCGCACCTCCATCGAGCGGCTGCGCGCCGAGGTGGAGCTGCGCCACCAGTCGCTGCACGACCCGCTCACGGGCTTGCCCAACCGCTCGCTGGTGCGCGACCGGCTCGCCCAGGCCCTGCGCGGCGCCACCCGCACCGACGCGCCGGTCGGCGTGGCGTTCCTGGACCTCGACGGCTTCAAGTCGATCAACGACCACCACGGGCACGCCGCCGGCGACGCGCTGCTGTCGGCCATCGCCGCGCGCCTGCCCAGCGCCCTGCGCGCCACCGACACCGTCGGGCGCGTGGGCGGCGACGAGTTCGTGATCGTGTGCCCCGACGCCGACGAGACGGCCCTGCGCGAGGTGGTCGAGCGCGCCGCCCGCGCCGTGGAGCGCGTGGCCACCGAGCACGTGGCCATCCTCCCCGACCAGCCGCCGATCACGTTCAGCGCCGGGGTGTGCGCCGCCCGAGGCCCCGACGACCCCGAGCAGGTGCTCGCCGCCGCCGACCAGGCGATGTACCGCGCCAAGCGCGTGCGCGGCAGCAGCCTCGCCTGCGTCGACCACGACGCGGTCGTCGCCCTCGATCGCTGAGCGGCCCCGAGGGGTAGCGTTGGGCCATGGGCCGCGCACACCCCGCCGGGCAGGCGGAGACCCTGCCGCTGGACGGCCGAGAGGTCCGCTTGTCCAGCCCCGACAAGGTGCTGTTCGCCGAGCGCGGCGAGACCAAGCGCGACCTCGTGGACCACTACCGCCGCCTGGCCGACCCGCTGCTGCGCGCGCTCGGCGGGCGACCGGTGCTGCTGGAGCGCCACCCTGACGGCGCGGACGGCGCGTCGTTCTTCCAGAAGCGGGT
>PUKE01000236.1 GCA_003550425.1 Nitriliruptoria bacterium | reverse complement strand
GGGATACCGGCCCAAGTGCCCACACCGCGCAGGGCGCGCGGGCACGAGCGACCACGGCACGGCCGGACGGTGGACCGTTGGTCCCGCAGCCTCGGCCCGTCCGCACCACATCCGGGCCACCACAGCCAGCGCGGCCACGCCGCTGGGTAGGCTCGCGACGGTTGCTGCCGACGACGCGGGCATCGCCAGCGCCACACCGTCGAGGCTGGGAGGAGCACTGATGGCACGCACGCCACGCACGCACGGGTCGCTGACCGCGACCGTCGTCGATCTGGCCGAGGCCGACGAGCTGGGCGTCGAGCTCGAGCGGGACCTCCACGCGGCCCGCACCGAGTCGACCGGCCCCATCATGGTCCTGCCGACGGTGCCGCTCGACGACCGCTCAGGCCTCGTGCTCGCCGTGATCGGCCATCGCGAGCAGGTCCCCGAGCACGAGCTCGAGGCGGCGGTCGCCACCGTCAGCCAGCACGACGCGCTGGCCCTTGCCCAGGTCGCCTGGGACGACGGTCACGACCAGGACATGCCGGCGACCTTCCCGACCCTGCTGCGCGAGCGCGTCCACGAGACGTGCCCGGCGTTCGACGTCTACGGCGTGACCTCCGACGGCTGCGCGGCCGGCGCGCGGCTGCGCGACGCCGTCAGCGACCGCGCGATCCTGTTCGACGCCGCCGTCCAGGGCCTGCACGACGGTGCCCACGACGTGGCCCTGCTGGTCGACCCAGGAGGCACGCCCGCGGAGGACCTGCGCGCCGCCGAGCGCCTGGTGCGCGCCGACCACCCCTGCGCGCGCACCGGCTTCCATCTCAAGGTGACCACTGCCACGCCCGGGACCTGGTACACCAAGGTCGGCAGCGCGTTCACCGAGGAGGCGCGCGAGCACACCGTCGACGACCCTGTCGGCACGCTGTCGTTCCACCCGACCGGCGAGCGCCACTACGGAGCGCACCTGGTCCACTTCAGCGACCTGGCGCGCTCCTAGGCCTCGGGCTGACCGGGCAACCGCGGCGACCGAGCCTCGGGACGACCGGGCCGACCGGCGCGAACGGGCGCGACCGGCGCCCCCGGCCGTCCCTCAGCCCCCGGCCTGCGCCATCGCGCTGCTCGGTGACGCCACGCCGCCGCGGGCGAGCACGGTGGTGACCTCCTCGCCGCGCATCGGCGGGCCGATCAGCTCGCCCCGCAGGCTGTGACACCCCAGCCGGGCACACGCGATCCACTGCTCGCGACGGGTCACGCCAGCGGCCGAGACGGGGAGGTCCAGCGCGCCAGCACCCGCCAGGACCGCCGCCAATGGCGCCTGTGAGCGTGGCTCATCGCCGAGTCTCGCGACCACGTCGCGGGCGGCCACGACCTGGTCGACCGGCAGGGCCGCGAGCAGCCCGAGCGTCTCGGGCGCGCCGGTCACGCCCTCGACCGCCACGCGCACGCCGCGCTCACGCAGGCCGCTGACGGTCCGCTGGGAGCGCGTCGGATCCTGGGCCAGCTCGTCGATGGCGAGGTTGACCTGGACCCGGCCAGGGCCCACTCCGCCGGCGAGCAGCTGGTCGAGCCGGGCCAGCCCCTCGGCGTCCAGGCTGCGCACCGGCAGCGACCCCGACAGCGTCGCCACCTCGAGCCCCTGCCGGTCCCAGTGCTCCAGCTGGGCCAGCGCCTGGCCCAGCGCCCAGCCGTGCACCTCGTGGCCGAGCCCGAGCTGCTCGACCTCCTGGCGGAAGTCGACGAGCTCGAGCAGCCCCTCGCCAGGCGCGTTCCAGACGACCACGCCGACCAGCCCGACCAGCGCACCGCTGACCGTCGCGACGCGCGGGGCGTAGCGCAGCTCCAGCTCGCCGCGCGCGAGCGCGCCCGGCAGCGCGGCGCGCCGGCGCAGGTGGCGCTCTGCCCGACCGCGCAGCTCCTGGTCGAAGACCTCGACCCGCGACCGACGACGGTGCTTGGCGAGGTACATGGCCTGGTCGGCCTCGTCGATCAGCTGGTCCGCCGAGCGGTCCTGATGCGCGAGTGCGACCCCGACGCTGCAGGTCACCGCGAGGGGCTCGCCTGCCACGTCGTAGGGCGCCTCGAGCGCCTCGGCACAGCGCGCCGCGACGCTCACGGCCGCCTCGGCGTCGTCGAGGCGCTCGCAGAGCACCACGAACTCGTCGCCGCCCAGGCGCCCGACCACGTCACCGCCTCGCACCGTCCGCTCGAGGCGCCGCGCGACCTCCAGGAGGATCCGATCGCCGGTGGCGTGGCCATGCTCGTCGTTGATCGCCTTGAACCCGTCGAGGTCGAGGAACAGCACTGCCACGCGCCCCTCGCCGCGGGCGGCCCGCTCCAGCGCCCCGCTCAGCCGGTCGCGCAGCTCGGCGCGGTTGGCCAGCCCGGTCAGCGGGTCGCGCAGCGCCTGCTGGCGCAGCTGGGCCTCGGCGCGGCGTCGGCCGCTGGCGGCGCCCAGCAGCGCGGCGAACGCCTCGAGCACGACCACGTCACCGGCGTCGAACGCCCCTCGGCTCCGGCTGTGGGCCGCCAGCGCCCCGCCGTGACCCTCCCCGGTCGAGACCGGCGCGGTGATGGTGCTCGCCACGCCACGCCCGTCCAACAGTGGGTCGGCGGCGAACCGCGGGTCTTGGGACCGCTCGGTGCGCAGCGAGCGCTCCTGCACGAGGGTCTGCGCGATGATGCCCGCGGGCGCCGCCCGGGCATGGCCCAGGAGCGCCGGTGGCCATCCCGTGCCATCGCACAGCAGCGGCGGCTCGTCCTCGCCACCACGGTCGAACCACCCGACGAGCTCGGCATCCAGCGCCTCGGCCACCGTGGCCACCGCCTCGCCGGTCAGGCGGTGCTCGCCGGCGGACGACAGCGCGGTGCCGGCCAGGGCGACCAGCGCCTGCTGCTGGGCCAGCCGGCGGGAGAGGCTGCGCTGCACGTGCTGCAGGTGCTCCTCGCGGGCGCGGTCCTCGGTGACGTCCATCGAGGAGACGAACCCCGCGACGACCCTCCCGTTCGCGTCGCGCAGCGGCGCGGTCCGGATGTGGAAGATGCGCCCGGCCAGCTGGTGGTCCAGGCGCTGCTCGTGGCCCTCGAGCGTCGCGCGGAACGCCGGGACGAGCGGGTCGGCGTCAGCGGCCGGCAGCACCTCCCAGATCGTGCGCCCGACCAACTGCTCGGGCGGCAGCCCCACCTCCAACAGGTGCGGCCCCCCGGCCGCCACGTAGCGCAGGTCGTGATCGAACACCGTCATCCCGCCGCCAGGGAAGGCGGCGGCGACCATGCGCAGCAGCGCGCCGTCGGCGAGCTCGTCGCCGTGGTGCCCCGCGCGCCACACGGCCTGGCCGGCGGGCCCCGAGCCCCGCGATCCGGCTGTGGCGCTGCCGCCCATGCTCACCGGCCTCCTGCCCACGCCGCGGGCCGTGCTCGGGGACGGGCCGCAGCGGCGTCGGCGACGCGTCCCTGCCCCCATCCTCGGCGATCAGCGTCGCGACGCAAGTCAGGGCTGTGGATGACCGCTCGACGGGCCAGCCGACGCACCGGCCGACGCACCGGCCGACGCACCGGCCGACGCGCCAGCCGTCATGCCAGGCCCGCACCAGGAGCGCCCGCTGACCGTCACCGCACAGCGTCGCGCGCCCATGAGGGCGTGGCGTCGGCGCCGGGCTCGTGGTCGACCTCGGCGGCGAAGCGCTCGGGATCGAACGCGGCGAAGTCCCCCAGGAACCGCGGCTCGGCCTGCAGGGTCACGCCGAGCCGCGACGCCACGGTGCCCTGGATGTGGCTGGCGACGTCGGCGACGCGCTGCGCGGTCGCCCCGCCGAGGTTGACCAGCGCCAGCACGTGTCGGGGCGACAGCCCGACCGAGCCCCACCGGTCGCCGTTGGCGAAGCCGGCGGCGAGCAGCACCAGCGCGGCGGGCACCTTGACCTGCTCGGCCTCGGCACCGGCGTACCAGGCGAACAGGCGCTCCCCGGCGCCCTCGCCGCGCACGCCGTCGACCAGCGCGATGGCGTCCTCGCGCGGCAGGTAGGGGCTGACGAAGAACGAGCCGCAGCCGCGCGACCAGGGGTCCTCGGGGTCCCAGACCATCGACTTGGCGCGTCGCACCGCGAGCACCGCGGCGCGACGGTCGGCGAGGTCGTCGGGGTCGCCGCCATGCTCGGCGAAGCGACGCTCGAGGTCGCGGTAGCCCAGTGGGCTGCGGGCCGTGCGCGCCAGGTCGAGCGTCACCGACGTGATCACCAGGCGATCGGCCAGGTCGCGCTTGAGGCGGCTGTCGCGATAGCCGAAGTCGCAGGCGGGCGCGTCCAGCGTGCGCACCTCGCCGGTGACCCGATCGACGGCCTCGAGCGCCACGAAGGTCTCGGAGAGCGCCTGGCCGTAGGCGGCGATGTTCTGGACCGGCGCGGCGCCGACGGTGCCGGGGATGCCCGACAGCAGCTCGATGCCGCCAAGGCCCCGCGCGACCGCCCAGGCCACCAGGTCGTCCCAGCTCATCCCGCCGTCGACCCGCACGCGGGCCGCGTCGTCGCCCTCCTCGACCGCGGCGACGTCGCCGCCGCGCAGCACCACCACCGCGGGCAGCCCCGCGTCGGAGACCACGACGTTGCTGCCCTCGCCCAGCAGCGTGAGCGCTTGCTGGGGACCGACGCGCTCGCGGACGGCCTCGAGCGCCTCGCGCACCGCCGGCGTGGCGCCGGCGACCTCCACCAGGAGCCCGGCCGCCCCACCGACGCCGAGCGTGGTGTGCCCGGCCAGCGGGCTCGTGTCGCTGATGCGCACCGTCTGCCCTCCGCGTCGTCGCCCGGCGCCAGCACGTCGCCGCGAGGCCCGCACCCTACCGCCGCCCCGACGCGGGTGGCGCGGCTACGGGCTCGGCGCGCCGATCGTCGCGTCGGCCGCCGGCTCCCCAGCGACCGTCGGAGGCTCCACGTCACCGCCGACCAGGCCCCGCAGGATCGACACCCGGGCCACGTAGCCCCGCAGCCGCTGGCGCTCGTCGATCACCGCGATCGGGTAGGGCTCCCAGGCGGCGATGCTCATCAGGTCCTGCACCGGGTCCTCGGGGCTCGTGGTCGCCGGCTGGCGCAGCACGGCGCTGCGCAGGTCCGCGCAGCCCTCCTGCACCGCGTCGACCGCGGCGTCGGCGGTGACGAGGCCCTGCAGGCGCCGGTCGGCGTCGGTGACGAACAGGCTCGAGAGCCCCAGGCGCTCCATCTGGTGCAGGGCCACGCGCGGGGACTGGTCGAGCGTGGCGGTGGTCACGCGGCGGAACATGACGTCGGCGGCCGTCAGCACCGCGGTCTTGTCGGTGCCCTCCACGAACGAGGCGACGTAGTCGCTGGCGGGGTGCAGCAGGATCTCGTCGGGGGCGCCGATCTGCTCCACGCGCCCGTCCTTCATGATCGCGATGCGGTCGCCGAGCGCGAGCGCCTCGTCGAGGTCGTGGGTGATGAACACGATCGTCTTGCGCAGCCGCTGCTGCAGGTCGCGGAGCTCGTGCTGGAGCTGGCGGCGCATCAGCGGGTCGAGCGCGCTGAACGGCTCGTCCATGAGGAGGATGTCGGGGTCGTGGGCGAGCGCCCGCGCCAGGCCGACGCGCTGCTGCATGCCGCCCGAGAGCTGGTCGGGGTGGCTGGTCTCCCAGCCGGCGAGGCCGACGACGTCGAGCACCGACCGGGCGCTGCGCTCCCGCTCCTCGCGGTCGACGCCCTGCAGCTCGAGGCCGAAGGCGACGTTGTCGAGCACGTTGCGGTGCGGCAGCAGCGCGAAGCGCTGGAAGACCATGCCGAGGCGCCGGCGACGCAGCTCGATCAGCTGGCTCGCGTCCATCTCGGTGACGTCGTCGCCGGTGATCTCGATGGTGCCGCTGGTGGGCTCGATGAGCCGGTTGAGGCAGCGCACGAGCGTCGACTTCCCGCTGCCCGACAGCCCCATGACGATGAACGTCTCGCCGGGCTGCACCTCCAGCGACACGTCGTCCACCGCGATCGTGGCCCCGGCGCGCTCGAGGATCTCGGCCTTGGTGGCGCCCGAGGCCTGCAGGCGCTGGGCCTGCGCGGGATCGGGGCCGAAGACCTTGGTGAGGCCCCGCAGGACCACGTCGGGGCCCTCCCGGTCGTGCGGCGCGGGTGCCTGGGCCGGCGCCTGGGCCTGTCCGTTGCTGCGCGTGGCTCCCGTGGCCTCCGACGCGGCGTCCTCGCCAGCGTCCTCGCCCTGCGCGTCGCCCTGCGCCTCGCCGCCGGGCCGATCGACCCGCTCGTCGGCGGCCCCACCACCGCTGCGGCGCCGCTGGCGCAGGCTCGCCCCGGCCTCGCTGAGGCGGTCGATGATGATGGCGAGCAGCACGATGGCGAACCCGGCGGTGAAGGCGGTGCCGGTCTCGAGGCGGTTCAGGCCGCGCAGCACCTCGTCGCCGAGGCCTCCGGCGCCGATGAGCGAGGCGACGATCACCATCGCCAGCGCCATCATGATGGTCTGGTTAACCCCGGCCATGAGGGTGGGGAAGCCCAGCGGCAGCTGCACCTTGCGCAGCAGCTGCCAGGGCGTGGCGCCGTAGGCGATGCCGGCCTCGACGGTCTCCTCGGGCACCGAGCGGATGCCGAGGTTGGTCAGCCGGATGACCGGCGGGATCGCGTAGAGGATGATCGCCAGGGCGGCCGACACCCGGCCGATCCCGAGCAGCAGGACCGCGGGGATGAGGTAGACGAAGCTCGGGATGGTCTGCAGGAAGTCCAGCAGCGGGCGGATCGCAGCGTTGGCGATCTCGCTGCGGGCCATCGCGATGCCAAGGGGCACGCCGAGCACCACCGCGATCAGCGTGGAGACGAGCACGAGCGCGAGCGTCGCCATCGCCGGGCCCCACAGGCCCATCGAGCCGATGAAGACGAGCGCGGCGGTGATCCCCGCGGCCATCCTCCAGCCCGCCAGCACGAGGCCGAGCAGCGCGAGCGCGCCGACGATGACCGGCCACGGCAGCCACAGCAGCCAGTCCTCGACCGGGGTGAGGATCGCGAGGAAGCCGGCCTGGAACAGGTCGAACAGCCACTGCACGTTGTCCAGCAGCCAGGTCTCGGCACGGTCGACGTAGCGACCCCAGTCGTGCTGGATCCACTCGGGCCAGCGGCGCAGCTCATCGAGCACGGTCGGTCCTCTCCTTGCCGGGCTCCACGCGGACAGGGCGCGTCACGGGCGGGGCGGTCGGCTCGCCCGGACCGCCCCGCCCGCACTGACGTCAGGCGCCCAGGGCCTCCTCGACGCGCTCGACGACCTCGTCGTCGTCGACCCACTCGTGCCAGTCGTCGAACTCCTCGAGGTACCAGCGGGCGGCCTCGTCGGCGTCGGCGTCCTCCTGCTCGAAGTACGCCAGGGCCTCGTTGATCGGCTCGTCGCCGACGTACATCCGCTCGAGCATCTCGGCGACCTCGGGGGCGCGCTCGCGCAGGTCGGGGTTCATCGCCTGCTCGACCTCGCCGCCAGCGAAGGCGCAGCCGGCCTCCTCGGGCGCGGAGCTGGGGTCCTCCGCGGCCTCGGCGAGGGCCTCGTCGCACTCGGGGGTCCACTCGGGCTCGTCGAGCAGGACGAGGTCCAGCTCGGCCATGATCCACGAGGGCGCCCAGTAGTAGAACAGGATCGGCTCCCCATCCTCATAGGCGCTGACGATCTCGGCGTCGAAGGCGGCCGCGGAGCCGACGTCCTGGCTGTTGAAGGGCTCGTCCAGGCCGTAGGCGTACACCTTGGCGTTGGACAGGTTCGTCGAGTCCCACCCGGTGATGCCGCTGATCAGGCGCGACTCGCCGGGACGCTCGGGGTCCTCGAACAGGTCGGCGTGCTCGGGGAGGTCATCGACGTGCTCGAGGTCGGGGGCCATCGGCTCGATGCCGCGATCCTCGTCGCCCTCGATCACGTAGCGCGGCACGTACCAGCCCTGCTCGGACTCGGAGAAGACGGTGCCGACCTGCTCGATCGAGCCGTCCGCGAACGCGGCGTCGCAGTAGTCCTGGTGGTTGATGCACCACATCTCGGTGGCCACGTCGGCGTCGCCGTCGGGCAGCGCCTGCTGCAGGAACGGCGTGGACATGGTCACCTCCTCCACGGGGTGGCCGTAGCCCTCCTCGACGATGTGGGCGAAGATCTCGTTGATCACCCACAGCGACTCCCAGCCGGCGTCGTGGACGACGATCGCGTCCTCGTCGACGTCCTCGAGCTCGGCCGTGACCTCGGCGGCCTCGTCCTCGTCGACGTCGTCGGCCACCTCCTCGAGGTCCTCCTCGGTCGCCTCGGCGTCGGCCTCCTCGTCGCCGGCACCCTCGCCCGGCGGGCCACACGCGGCGCCCAGCAGCGCCAGCGCGGCGAGCAGACCAAGGACACGGACTGCGCGGACGCAGTCGGACACGCGAACCACCTCTTCGATCTCGACGGCACGGTCGCGCCGGCCCGCTCGACCTGCCCCGCAGGCCCGGCGCTCGATGCTCTGGGATAGGCCGTGGCAATGGGGGGCTTCAAGTCCCGCCGGCGCACGGCGCTGCGATCGCAGCCGACCGCGTGGGGTCGCCCCCGATCCCCTGACCGGCACGACGAGCCGTCCCGAGCGCCCTGCCGCGACGCCGCCGATCCGCCCGTCTGCGCTGCGATCGCGCCCCGGGTCGTGAGGGCCGCCGGCAGGGCGCCACGCCTGCCGCACCGGCCCCAGCCCGACGACATGCCCGGCCTCCCAGCCGGATCACGCGACCTATGCCCGAAATCGTGCGTTCAGCGCATGGACTCTCCTGGCCCATGGGCCAAGGCGTGACGGGGTCGCATCACTCAGCGTGTGGCTAGGTTCACGCGCCATGTGGGCACGCGGGCACGTCCCTTCATGGTCGGAGAGGGCTGGCCTGGGATCCGGGGCCTCGGCGCGCGCCGAGGCCCCGGATCCCAGGCCAGCGGTGCCGCTGTGGTCCCGGCGACGCGTGCTGCGGCGCGGGCTCGGGCTCATGGCGGCCACGGCAGCGTGGTCGGCGCTGCCGCTGCTGCCACCGGGCGCGGCCTCGGCCGACCCGGTCGCCACCGGGGGCGAGACCCTGCGCGCGGCCAGTGGCGAGGCCGACGCGCAGGGCTGGCAGCGCTCGGAGCCCCTGGAGGCCAGCACGGCGTTCGCGATGGTCGGCGTGCTCGGCCCGCCGGGCGCACCGGTGGAGGTGCGCACCGCCGAGGGGGCCTCGGACTGGTCGGCGTGGACGTCGGTGCCGCGCCTGCACAGCGACGAGGGGCCCGACGCCGTCGAGGGCGGGCGCGACGCCGCCGAGGCGACGGCGCTGCTCTGGGTGGGCTCGGCCATGCGCGTGCAGCTGCGCACGCGCGGCTCCTCGATCGACGACCTCGAGGCCCACCTCATCCACGCTGACGAGGCCGAGACCGCCGGCCTGGCGCTGCCGGCCGGCGCGGTCGCCCACGCCAGCGACGGCCCCACGATCGTGCGCCGCAGCGAATGGGGCGCCAACGAGTCCTGGCGCAGCGGCAGCCCCCGCATCGGCAGCGACCTGCGCGGCGCGGCGATCCACCACACGGTGACCGGCAACGGCTACAGCGCCTCCGAGGCGCCCTCGGTGGTGCGGGGCATCTACCGCTACCACACGCAATCCCTGGGCTGGTCCGACATCGGCTACAACTTCCTCATCGACCGGTTCGGAACGATCTATGAGGGCCGGGCCGGCGGGATCGACGAGCACGTGGTCGGCGCCCACGCCGGCGGGTTCAACACCCAGACCCTCGGCGTCGCCCTCCTGGGCACCCACAGCGGCAGCGCCCCGACCCAGGACGCACTGGACGCCGCCGCCGAGCTGCTGGCCTGGAAGGCGGCGGTCCACGACCTCGACCCCGCGGCCACGGTCCGCCTGGAGAGCACCGGGTCCTCGCGCTACGCCTCGGGCACGACCATCTCGGTGCCGGGCGTGTGCGGCCATCGCGACCTGTCGGCCACGGCCTGCCCGGGCGATGCGGCCTTCGCCGAGGTGCCCGGCGTGCGCCGCGCCGCCGCCGAGCGGCGCGACGCCTACCTCCCCGGTCCACCGCTGTCGCGGCTGGCCGGGTCCGACGCCATCGCCACGGGGATCGCGGTCTCCCAGGCCACGTTCGACGACGGCGAGGCGCAGGTCGCGGTCCTCGCCACCGACCGCGTGTTCGCCGACGCGGCCATCGCGGGTCCGCTCGCCGGCGATCGCGGGCCCGTGCTGCTCACCGCCCCCGAGGCGCTGGACGAGCGCGCGCGCGACGAGCTCGAGCGCGTCCTGGCGCCAGAGGCCACCGTGATCCTGCTGGGTGGCGAGGCGGCGCTTGGCCCCGCGGTCGAGGACGCGCTGGGGGAGCGCTGGCCGGTGGAGCGCCTGGCCGGCGAGGACCGGGTGGCCACCGCGGTGCAGGTGGCCCGCGAGGTCCAAGAGCGCAGCGGTCGACGCGAGGCGCTCATCGCCCGCGCCGGCCCCGACGACGCCTGGGCGGACGCGCTGGCCGCCGGCGGCTGGGGGGCCCGCGAGGGCGTGCCGCTGCTGCTGACCGCCAGCGACCGCCTCGACGGCGCCACCGCTCGCGCGCTCGACGAGCTCGCCGTGGAGCGCACCATCGTCTGCGGCGGCGAGCAGGCGGTGAGCCCCGAGGTCATGGCGGCGCTGCCTGATCCCGAGCGCATCGCCGGCAGCGAGCGCGCCGGGACCGCCACCGCGATCGCCGAGCGTCTGTGGGGCGAGGCAGACGAGGTGCTGCTCGCCGGTGGCTACCGGCCCACGGCCTGGAAGGACGCGCTCGCCGCCGCCCCGACCGCGGCGCGCCGGGGCGCGCCGATCCTGCTGGTGCACCACGAGCGGTTCCCCGCCGCCACCCGCGAGCACCTCGACGCCCTCGGCCTCGCCGACGCCGACCGGGCGACGCTCGTCGGCGGCCCCGCCGCGGTGTCCGAGGGCGTCTCGCGACAGGTCGGCGCGTCCCTCGAGGGCGCCTGAGCGAGGGCGCCTGAGCGCCACGGCCCCAGCGGGAGGGTCCCCGTCCCACGGCCACGGGGCCCATCGGCCCGCCAGGAGCAGCGGAGGGCTGGCTACGGTCGCACCACGGGGTGGGGCAGGGCGTGCTGGACGGCACGGCGGGATCGCCGACGGTGGGGCCCAGCCCGTCCCGTGTCGCCGACGCGAGGAGGGCTGCGATGTCCGACCCCACCGGCCCCGAGGGCCTGCCCGAGCTCGGTGCCGTGGACCACGGCGCCAGCCGCTCCGCTGCGCCCGCCGCTGCCCCACCGTGGCAGCGGCGGCTGCTCGTGGGCGTGCTGGTGGGGCTGGTGGCCGCCGCCGCGACCTGGCCGATCGCGCCGAGCCCACCCGCGCTCGGCGCGACCACCACCGGCGACGCGGCGCTGGCCGAGCAGGTCCGCGACCTCCTCGACGACGCCGATGGGGCCGGCATGGGAGGGCTCGCGGTCGCCCTCGTAGCCGATGGGACGACCACGACCGCGGCCCTTGGCCACGCCGACCGCGCTGGCGAGCAGCCGCTCACCCCCGACACGCCCATGGAGATCGGCTCGACCACCAAGCCGCTCACCGGGATGCTGCTGGCCGACCTCGCCGAGGACGGGGTCGTGGCCCTCGACCAGTCCCCCGCCGCGCTGCTGGGCACCGAGGACTCGGGCCTGGCCGCCACCACGCTCGAGGCGCTGTCCACCCACACCAGCGGCCTGCCCCGCGAGGCCACCGAGCGCGGCTCGGGGCCGGTGCGCTTCGTCCTCGGCGCCGGGAACCTCCACGACGGCTATGACGCCACGACGATCGTGGAGGCCGCCTCCGGCCACGACCTGGACGGCGAGCACGACGCCGCCTACTCCAACCTCGCCGTGGCGCTGCTCGGCCAGGCGCTCGCCGACGCCACCGACACCCCCTACCCCGAGCTGCTCGACGCGCGGATCCTGTCTCCGCTGGGGATGGACGCCACCACGGTGGCCACCACGCCCGACGCGGTGCCGGCCGAGGCGGCGACCGGCTGGTCGGCCAACGGGGTGCGCCCCGCACCATGGATCGGGGAGGGGCTCGCGCCCGCTGGCGTGGGCCCCTGGTCGACCGTCGAGGACCTCTCCGTCCTGCTGGAGGCGGTGCTGGCGGGCGACGCGCCCGGGATCGAGGCCCTCGCGCCGCGCGCGGCCTTCGCCGAGGACATGCGCATCGGCCTCGGGTGGCTCCAGGCCACCGACGACGCCGGCCGGCAGGTCCTCATGCACGACGGGGGCACGGGCGGCTTCCTCACGTTCGTGGGCGCGAGCCCCGAGGCGCAGCGCGGCGTGGCAATGATCGCCAGCACCGACTTCCTGATGAGCCCGCACACCCTCGTCCCGATCGGCCGGGCGCTGCTGGCCGACGCCGACGCGCCCGACGATCCCCCGGTCCCCCCGCTCGACGTGCCGGCCGCGGCGGTGGCGGCGCTCGTGACGCTCGGGCTGGCCGCGTGGACGGTGCGGCTGGCCATCCGCCGACGCCGACGCCGCCGGCCCATGGACCGGCTCGACGTGCTCGGCCTGCTGGTGCCGGTGGGGATCGGGCTCGCGGTGCTTCGCACCCTCGGCGCCTGGCAGGTGCTGCCAGGGCCGTGGTGGAGCGCCGCAGTCGCGGTCACCGTCGGCGCGATCGCGGCGTGCGCGGTTGGGTGGCGCGACCTGCCCACCGCGTCCGGGCGACGCCCGTGGCTGCGCTGGGTCTCGGCCGCCGTGCGCGGGCTGATCGTGGCCCTGGTGGCGCTGGCCCTGCTGTGACCGCGCGCGTCCACGATCCCTGGCCAGGCGCCGCTCACGGATTCCCGGACACCACCACGCGCTCGACCACGTAGCCGGCCTCGGCAAGCTGCTCCTGCTGGGCTGGCGAGCAGCCGTGATCGGTGAGCAGCCGCACGCCGGGGGCGACCGGCGCCCACCAGTCATGGGGTGCGGCGCCGATCTTGCTGGCGTCCGCCACGATCGTCGGCACGCGGCCGGCGTCGAGGAGCCCGCGCTTCCACGAGCTGTGCGCCAACGACGGGCAGTTGATGCCGCGGTGCGGGTCGACCCCGTCTGCCCCGACGAACACGTGGTCGGGCGTGAGCAGCGACAGCGCCTGCTCGGCGAGCGGGCCGAGGAGGCTCTGGCTGACAGGCCGCAGCGTCCCTCCGGTGAGCATGAGCTCGACGGCAGCGTGGTCGCGG
>PUKE01000262.1 GCA_003550425.1 Nitriliruptoria bacterium | reverse complement strand
GACCGTGGCTGGACGCTCAAGGGGCCGGTGCGCATCGAGTTCGAGGAGGCCGAGCAGGTGCGCGTGGGCACCTACGAGCTGCGCGGGAAGGTCGAGGCGCGCGAGCACAGCCGCGACAGCCACGGCAGCCGCGGCGACGGGCAGGCCGCGCAGCCGAGCCCCGGCGCGGCGGGCGCCCCCAAGACCCAGGTCCTGAGCGTCGGGCCGCCGACCCTCGTGCTCGCGCACCCCGGCGGGGCGACCACCCGCCTGACCGGCACTGCCACGATCGGGCGCCTGCCCGAGTGCGACGTGCGCCTGGACGACCCGTCGGTCTCGCGGCGTCACGCCCACCTGTCAGCCAGCGGCAACCGCTGGGTCGTCGAGGACCTCGACTCCACCAACGGCACCAACGTCAACGGCGAGGCCGTGCACCGCGCCGAGCTCTCCGACGGCGACCGCCTCGAGCTCGGCAGCGTCACGCTGACCGTCCGCCTGGAGGCGTGATCGGCCATGCCCCCGATCGTGCTCCTCGCGCTGCAGGCGCTCTTCCTGCTCCTGCTGTACCTGTTCGTGGCCCGCGCGGTGCGAGCGGTCCTGCGCGACCTGCGCGCCCCCGCGCCCTCCACGCGCCAGCAGCCCCCACCCCGCCAGCCGGCCGCGCAGCGCGCCCCGGCAGCGGCGGCGCCGGTCACCGGCGGCGCCGCGGCGGGCCGCGCGACCTCGCCGGCCGCCTCGGCCGCGCCCGCCGCGGGCGCGCGCCGCGGGCGCGGGGCCACGCCGCGCCAGCTCGTCGTCCACCACCCCGACGCCAAGCCGCAGGTGGTCGATCTCGACGGAACGGAGGTCCGCCTGGGCCGCAACAGCGCCTGCGAGGTGACGCTGCGCGACAGCTACGCCAGCGACCGCCACGCCAAGGTGTTCCCCCACGAGAGCGGCTGGGCCCTGGCCGACCAGGGGTCGACCAACGGCACCTACCTGAACCGCCACCGCCTCCAGGACGCGGCGCTGCTGAGCGCCGGCGACACCTTCACCGTCGGGAAGACCGTGGTGGAGGTCCGCCGATGAGGCCCCGCCCCACCGACCACCTCGACCCCTCCGGAGCACGCCGATGAGCGCACCAGCGATCCGGGTGCGAACCGCCGCCAGCACCGACACCGGGCGGGTGCGCGACCGCAACCAGGACAGCTACCTGGTGGGCACCACGGTGTTCGCGGTCGCCGACGGCATGGGCGGCCACGTCGGCGGCGAGGTCGCCTCCTCCGAGGCGCTCGAGCCCGTCGCCGCCCTCGACGGCCGCGCGTTCGCCACCCCCGAGGAGGCCACCGAGGCGCTGCGCGAGGCGATCGTCGAGGCCAACGCGCGCGTGGTCTCCCACGGCGAGGAGCACCCCGAGCTGGCGGGGATGGGCACCACCCTGACGGTGGCGCTGCTGCGCGAGGGCCGCCTGCACCTGGCCCACGTCGGCGACAGTCGCGCGTACCTGCTGCAGGCCGACGGTCGGCTGCTGCAGCTGACCACCGACCACAACCTCGTCGAGCAGATGGTGCAGGACGGGCGCTTGAGCCGCGACGAGGCGGCCGCCCACCCCCAGCGCAACGTCATCACCCGCGCCATCGGCGTGGAGCGCGAGGTGCAGGTCGACACGCTCGACCCCATCGAGCTGCGGCCCGGCGACCAGGTGCTGCTGTGCTCCGACGGGCTGACCGGCCCGGTCGACGACGAGGCCATCGCGGCGCGCCTGGCCGCCGACGAGCCCGACCAGGACACGGTGGAGGGCCTCGTGGCCGCCGCGAACGAGGCCGGTGGGCCCGACAACATCACCGCGGTGCTGCTGCGCGTCGAGCCGACCACGGCCCGCGAGCCAGCGCCCGCCAGCACCGCCGGCGCCCCTGGGGGCGGCGACCAGGCGCTGGCCGCGACCGCCCCGGCCACCGCCGCGCGCGGCGAGCCCGCTCGCACCCACGAGATCAGCACCGCGCCGGGCACGGTCGGCAGCGGCGACTGGGCCGAGCAGCTCGGGCGCCTCGGCGAGCAGCAGGGGGCACGGCGCGGCAGCGTCGGCGAGCCGCAGCAGGCCACCAAGCGCCGCGGGCGCGGGCGCCTGGGGCGCTGGACCGCCGGGCTGCTCGGGCTCGTGCTGCTCGTCGGGCTGGTCGGCGGCGGTGGCTACGCCCTGGTGGCGCGCGCCTACTTCCTCGGCGTGGACGACGAGGGCCTGGTGGCCATCTACAACGGCATCCCCCAGGACGTGGCCGGCGTGCCGCTGCATTGGGAGGTCGAGTCCACCGACCTCGTCGCCGACGACCTGCCGACCTACCGCCAGGACCGGGTCGAGGAGGGGCTGGCGGTCAACAGCCTCGACCAGGCCCGCTCGACGGCAGAGCGCTGGTCCGACGACGCCGACGACGAGGACTGATGGCCCGCACCCGCCGCCGCGACCGTCACGGCACCGGCCGTCGCGAGCGCACGCCGCCACCGCCCACGCGGCGCATCCGCAACCGCGAGCTGGGCCTGCTGGTGCTGGCCGTGGTGCTGATCCTGCTGGCCTACGTCAACCTCGGCCTGGCCACCCAGGAGGCCATCCCCGAGGACCTCGCGGTGTATGGCACCGCGCTGGCGGGCCTTGGCCTGCTCGCCCACCTGTGCGTGCGACGCTTCGCGCCCGCCGCCGACCCGCTGCTGCTGCCGCTGGCGTTCCTCGTCAACGGGCTCGGCGTGGTCATGGTGCGCAGCATCGACCTGTCGCTGCAGACCGCGCGGGGCACCGAGGTCGCGTTCGCGCCGCAGCAGGCCATGTGGACGCTCGTGGCGGTGCTGGCGTTCTGCGCGGTGATCGTCGGCCTGCGCGACCACCGCGTGCTGGACGGCTATCGGTACCTGATCGGCGTCGGCGCGATCGTGCTGCTGCTGCTGCCCTCGCTGCCGATCATCGGCCAGGAGGTCAACGGCGCGCGGATCTGGCTGAACCTCGGCGTGTTCTCGTTCCAGCCGGGCGAGCTCGCCAAGATCGGCCTGGCGGTGTTCTTCGCCAGCTACCTGGCCCAGAACCGCCAGCTGCTGCAGACGGCCACCAACCGGATCGGGCCGCTGCGCATGCCGCCGCTGCGCTCCTTCGGCCCGATCGCCGCCGTGTGGGCCGCGAGCCTGCTGGTGCTGATCAACCAGCGCGACCTCGGCTTGAGCCTGCTGCTGTTCGGGATGTTCGTCCTCCTGCTGTACGTGGCCACCGAGCGCGTCGCCTACCTGCTGGGCGGCAGCGTGCTGTTCGTCATCGGCGCGGTGTTCGCCTACCAGACGTTCGACCACTTCCGCCAGCGCGTGGAGATCTGGCAGGACCCCTTCGCCGACGCGTCCGGCGCCGGCTTCCAGATCGTCCAGTCGCTGTTCGCCATGGCCGACGGCGGCCTGTTCGGCGTCGGCTGGGGCGGCGGGCGCCCCGACATGATCCCGTTCTCGCGCACCGACTTCATCTTCAGCGCGTTCGCCGAGGAGCTCGGCCTGCTCGGGGCCACCGCGCTGCTGCTGGTCTACCTGCTGCTGGTGGGCCGCATCTTCGCGATCGCGGTGCGCTGCCGTGACGAGTTCGGCACGCTGCTCGCCGCCTGCCTGGCGATCGTGTTCAGCCTCCAGGTGTTCGTGATCGTCGGCGGCGTCACCGGGCTGATCCCGCTGTCGGGCATGACGCTGCCCTTCGCCTCCTACGGCGGCTCGGCGCTGGTGTCCAACTACCTGCTGATCGCCCTGGTGCTGCGCGTGTCGGCCGCGCCGGCGCCCGCCCGCCCGAGGCGCCCGGCCGAGGGGGTGCCCTCATGACCCGGGCGCTGCGCCGCACCGCCGTGGCGATGCTCCTGCTGTTCGGGGCGCTGTTCCTCAACCTCAACTACGTGCAGGTCGTGCAGTCCGACGACCTCTCGGAGGACCCCCGCAACTCGCGCACGCTGCTGCGCGAGTACGAGGTCGCCCGCGGCCTCATGCTCGCCGGCGACGACGAGACGGTGCTCGCCGAGTCCGAGGAGACCGACGGGCAGCTGCGCTTCCAGCGCAACTATCCCGAGGGCGCCGACTACGCCCACATCACCGGCTACGTCGCCGTCAACTACGGGCTGGCCGAGCTGGAGCAGTCGTTCAACGACGAGCTCGCCGGCCGCGCCCAGGAGGCGTTCGGTCGCAACGTCGCCGACATCCTCGCCGGGCGCGAGCGCAGCGGCGACGACCTCGCCCTCACCATCGACCCGACCGTCCAGCGCGCCGCGCTCGACGCCCTCGACGGCCGACCCGGCGCCGCGGTGGCGATCGAGCCGAGCACCGGGGCGATCCTCGCCCTGGCCTCCACCCCGACCTTCGACCCCAACCGCCTGGCCGACCACGACCGGGCCGCGGCCGCCGAGGTCTGGGAGGAGCTCAACGACGATCCCGACAACCCCCTGCGCAACCGCGCGGTCCGCGAGTGGTGGCCGCCAGGGTCGACGTTCAAGCTCGTCACCGCCGCCGCCGGCCTCGAGGAGGGCATCAGCCCGAGCGACGCCTACGACGACCCGGCCCAGCTCGAGCTGCCCCAGACCACCGCGACGATCTCCAACTTCGGCGGCGGGCCGTGCCTGGACGGCGACGAGATCGCCGTGGACGAGGCCATGGTCGTCTCGTGCAACACGACCTTCGCCGAGATGGCCATGGAGGTCGGCGACGACGCGGTGCGCGAGCAGGCGGAGCGCTTCGGCTTCAACGCCGCGCCACTGGAGCAGCTCGCCAACCCGCTGGCCAGTCGCTTCCCCGAGGAGCTGAACGAGCCCCAGACCGCCCAGACCGGCATCGGGGAGTTCGACGTGCGCGCCACCCCGCTGCAGATCGCCCAGGTCGCCGCCGCGATCGGCAACAGCGGCGTGCTGATGGAGCCGCGGCTGGTCGAGGCGGTGCGCGACGAGCGCGGCGAGACCCTCGCCCAGCACCCCGCCCAGCCCTACACCCCACCGGGGCAGGACGGGTCGCAGGCGGTCAGCACGCAGACGGCCTCGGCGCTGCGCGCCATGATGGTCGACGCCGTGGACGAGGGCACCGGCACCAACGCGGCGATCAGCGGCGTGGACGTGGCCGGCAAGACCGGCACCGCCCAGTCCCGCGAGGACGGCGGCGCCCCCACCCCGTGGTTCGCGGGGTTCGCGCCGGCGACCAACCCCGAGGTCGCGGTGGCCGTGGTGCTCGAGGACGGCGGCGGCGCGGGCGCCGGGGCCACCGGCGGCTCGGTCGCCGCGCCCGTCGCGCGCACGATCATGGAGGCGGCGTTGAGCGAGTGACGCGCCCCCGGCCCCGGGACCACGCGGGCATGGATCCCTCCCGGGGTCGGCGGCGTCAGACCGTTGAGGACCCTCGCACGACCGGACGACCATGGATGACGAGACGCAGCGCATCACCGGCGACGGGCCGCGGGTGCTCGGCGACCGCTACGAGCTCAAGGGCCTGATCGGGTCGGGCGGCATGGCCGACGTCGAGCTCGCCCACGATCGCGAGCTCGACCGCCAGGTGGCGATCAAGCTGCTGCACAACCGCTACGCCACCGACCCGGCGTTCCAGCGGCGGTTCGCCCGCGAGGCCCAGAACGCCTCGCGCCTGTCGCACCCCAACATCGTGGGGGTGCTCGACAGCGGCTCGGCCGACGGGCGGCCCTACATCGTCATGGAGTACGTCCCCGGGCGCAGCCTCGAGGACCTCATCAGCAGCGAGCGGCTGCTGCCCGAGCGCGCCGCCGAGATCGTCGGCGACGTGGCGCTGGCCCTGGACTACGCGCACTCGCGCGGCCTGGTCCACCGCGACGTGAAGCCGGGCAACATCCTCATCGACCCCCAGGGGCAGGTGAAGGTCACCGACTTCGGGATCGCCCGCGCCGTCGACGCCCAGGACGCCACGCAGACCGCCGCGGTGTTCGGCACCGCCGCCTACTGCGCGCCCGAGCAGGCGCAGGGCTTCGAGGTGGACCGACGCACCGACGTGTACGCACTCGGCGTGGTCCTCTACGAGCTGCTGACCGGGCGCCAGCCCTTCTCGGCCGACACGGCGGTCGCGCTGGCCTACCAGCACGTGTCGTCCCAGCCCATCCCGCCGAGCCGGCTCTCCGGGGACGTCACGCCCGAGCTCGAGGCCGTGGTGCTCCGCGCGATGGCCAAGGACCCCAACCACCGGTACCCGAGCGCGCGCGACCTCAACGCGGACCTCCAGCGCGCCATCGCGGGCCTGCCGGTGAGCGCGCCGCTGGCCAGCGCCGCCGCCGCGGCCTACGGCACGACCCAGTCGCTGGGCGCGCCGGCCACCACGCCGCTGCCCGGCGGCCAGGCGCCGGCCGCCGAGCCGGAGGAGGACCGCCCGCGACGCGGGCGCGCCGCCGGCTTCATCCTGCTGATCCTGCTGCTGCTCGCAGCGATCGGCGCGGTCATCGTGCTCGGCGCCGAGCTGTTCGAGGGCGACGTCGTCGAGACCATCGAGGTGCCCGAGCTCGCCGGGCTGCCCTTCGACGAGGCCCAGGCCCAGCTGACCGAGGTGGGCCTGCAGGCCGAGTTCGGGGAGACCGAGGAGGACCCCGACGTCGAGCCCAACCACGTGATCCGCACCGAGCCCGACGCCGGCACGCCCCTCGAGGCCGGCAGCACCGTGGTCCTCGTGCTCTCCGACGGACCGCCGCTCGTGGAGGTGCCCGACGTCACCGGCGCCGACCTCGACGACGCCCGCGAGACGCTCGCCGACGCCGAGCTCGAGCCCGGGGAGGTCACCGAGGAGCCCAGCGAGGACGTGCCCGAGGGCGCGGTCATCGCGACCGAGCCGCCCGCCGGCGAGAGCGTCGAGCAGGGCAGCGCCGTGGCGCTGCTGGTCTCCGAGGGCGACCCGCCGGTCGAGGTGCCCGACGTGGTCGACCGCACCGAGCAGCAGGCGACCTCGCTGCTCGAGGGCGCCGACCTGCAGGTGCAGGTCGTCGAGGAGGCCAGCGACGAGGTCGACGAGGGCCGGGTGATCCGCCAGACGCCGGTCGCCGGGGACGAGGTGCCCCGCGGCTCGACCGTCACCATCGTGGTCTCGACCGGCCCCGTCGAGCCCGACGAGCCCGACGAGCCACCCGAGGACGAGCCACCCGAGGACGACCCGCCCGAGGACGAGCCGCCCGAGGACGACGGCAACGACGGCAACGACGGCCAAGGCAACGACGACGAGGGCGATGGTGGCGCCTCGGCCGGGGCGGGCGCGCCCGACGGCGTGCCCGCCGACGACTAGGGCGAGGCGGGCGACGCGCCCGAGGCCGAGGGGTCGGGCCCGGCAGCCGCGGCCCGCAGGTCGCCCTGCTGGCCCTGCTCGCCCCAGCGCGCCACGAAGGCGTAGCGGTCGCCGCGGATGACGGTGTGGCGCCGCTCGATGACGCGCGTGCGCGTGCGCCCGCGCCGCGCCACGGCGAACACCGGATGGCTGGCGGGCACCCCGAGCAGGGCGGCGTCGGCCGGGTCGGGCAGCGTCGGCTGGATGCGCTCCTCACCGGCGACGACCGTCAGCCCGGTGCGACGGCTCAGCTCCTCGTACAGCGCGGCGCGGCCGAGGTCGGCCTCCAGCAGCGGGCGCGCCTGGGCGGGCAGCCAGACGCGGTCGACCGCCAGCGGCTCGTCGCCGGCCCAGCGCAGCCGGGCGACGAAGACGAGGTCGGCATCGGGGTCCTCGCCGAGCTCGCCGGCCGCGGTCGCGTCGCGCCGCACGTCGGCGGCCAGCACCTCGCTGCGCTGGGGCAGCCCCTGCTCCTCGACGCTGCGGAACAGGCTGTAGAGCGCGCCGAGCGACTGCTCGAGGGCGTCGGGGTTGACGAACGAGCCGCGCCCGCGGCGCCGCGACAGCACGCCGTCGGCGTGGAGCCGACGCACCGCCTCCCGCGCGGTGTGGCGGGACACGCCGTACTCCTGGGTGAGCTCGCGGTCGGTGGGGAACCGCTCGGCGAACTCCCCGCGCGCCAGGCGGGCGCGCAGGTCGCTCTCGAGCTGGGCCCACAACGGCTCGTCGCGGTCGCGGTCCAGGCGCGCGGAGGTCATCGCCCGCACCCTACTGCGTCGCCGGCGCGGCGCGCTCCTCCCCCGCCAGGCCGCGGGCGGCGGCGCTGGGCTGCGCGCCGTCGGCCTCGGCGACCACGCGCCCTCCGTCCAGCGTCACCACCCGGTCGACCTCGCCGGGCCCCGGCGCCTCGTGGGTGATGAGCAGCACGCCACGCCCAGCGGCGGCGTCCAGCAGCTCGCGGCGCAGCGCCGCGGCGGTGACGCGGTCCACGTCGGCGGTGGGCTCGTCCAGCAGCAGCAGCGGCGGGTCGCGCAGCAGCTGCCGGGCCAGCGCGAGCCGCTGGCGCTGGCCGCCCGACACCTGCTCGCCGCCGGGACCGACCTCGGTGTCGAGCCCGTCGGGCAGCCCGGCCACCCAGCGGTCCAGGCGCACGCGCGCGAGGACGGCGTGCAGGTCGGCGTCGGTGGCCTCGCGGTCGGCCAGCCGCAGGTTCTCCCGCAGCGTCGTGGCGAACAGGTGCGGCTGCTGCTCGACGAGCCCGACGACCTCGCGAACGTCGTCGCCGGCCAACGCCGACAGGTCGACGCCGTCGAGGGTCGCGCGCCCCGACGCCAGGGGGCGCAGGCGCGTCAGCGCCTCGGCGACGGTCGTCTTGCCCGCACCGCTGGGGCCGAGCAGCGCCACCCGCTCGCCGCGGCGCACCGTCAGGTCGACGTCGACCAGCGCCGGCGCGTCCGCGCCGTCGTAGCGCAGCGTGGCGCCCTCCAGCGCGAGCACCCTGCCCTCGGGGCGGGGCCGCGGCTCGGCGGGGTCGGCGACGGGGTCGGGGGCGTCGAGCACCGCGAACACCCGGCGGGCCGCGCCGAGCGCGTCGGAGAGCTGCTGGGCGGCCTGGGGCAGCGGGGTGATCGCCTCGAAGGCCGCCAGCGCCGTCAGCACCACCACGGCCAGGAACACCCCGGGCAGCGTCCCCGCGGTCACGGCCGGCACCGCCACGGCGGCCACGGCCACGACGGTCACGCCGGTCAGCGCGGCGCTGGCCCCGGCGATCAGCCCGGCACGCCAGGCCTCGCGGCGCTGGAGGTCGGCGAGGACCGCGTCGGCGGCGTCGACGCGGGCGAGGTGGTCCTCGACGCGGTCGTAGAGCAGCAGCTCGCCGGCGCCGCCGAGCACGTCGTCGACCGCGGTGGCCAGCGACCCGCGCGCCTGCGCCAAGCGGCGGCCCGCCGCGCGCCCCAGGCGCAGGGCCAGCAGGCTGACCGCCGCGCCGCCGCCGAGCAGCCCGGCGGCCAGCACCGCGCCGGCGCGGGGGTCGAGGGGCACCACGATCGCCAGCGCCACCGCGATCGCGCCGAGGGCCACCAGGGGCGGGGCCAGCGCGCGGACGTAGACCGTCTGCAGCGACTCGACGTCGTCGACCAGCCGCGAGACGAGGTCGCCGCGCCGCCAGCCCTCCAGGCCGGCGGGAGCCAGCGCCTCGACCCGCGCCACGACCCGGGCCCGCACGCGCCCGAGCAGCCGCAGCGCCGCGTCGTGGCTGGCGAGGCGCTCGAGGTAGCGCAGCACCGCCCGGGAGATGCCGAGGGCACGCACGGCGGTGATCGCCACCATCAGGTCCAGCAGCGGCGGCTGCAGCGACGCCCAGGAGATCAGCAGGCCGCTGGAGGCCATCAGCCCGATGCTGGCCGCCAGGGTGCCCACCCCGAGCAGGGTCGCGAGGGCGAAGCGCCCGCGCAGCGGCGCGGCGAGCCCGGCCAAGCGACGCAGGACCGCGAGGTCGCTCATGTCACCCACCCCAGCCCGCGCAGCGCCTCGGGGTCGGCCTGGGCGATCGCGCGGTAGGGGCCCTCGCGACGCGCGAGCGCCTCGGGCGGGCCGCTCTGGGCCACCCGCCCGTCGGCGACGACGGCGACGCGGTCGGCGCGCTCGGCCAGCGCCAGGCGGTGGGTGACCGTCACGACGGTGCGGTCGCGGGCCAGCGCCCCGACCGCCGCCACCACGTGGGCCTCGCTGGCGGGGTCAAGGCCAGCGGTGGGCTCGTCGAGCAGCACCAGCGTGGCCTCCCGCAGCCAGGCGCGGGCCAGGGCCACGCGACGGCGCTGGCCCACCGACAGTCGGCCCCCGTCCTCGCCAACGTCGGTCGCCCAGCCCTGCGGCAGCTCGGCGACGAGCCCATCGAGCCCGGCCCGGGAGCCGGCCGCGGCGACCTCGTCCTGGGTCGCATCGGGGCGGGCGAGGCGGACGTTGTCGGCCAGCGACCCGGCCATCAAGTGGGGGCGCTGGGGCACCCAGGCGATGCCGGCGCGCCAGGCCGACAGGTCGAGGTCGGTCAGCGGCGTGGGGGCGCCCCGCGGGCCGGCGGGGACGGTGATCGCGCCCTCGTCCGGGGCGGCGAAGCCCAGCAGGAGCGCCAGCAGCGTGGACTTGCCCGCGCCGGTCGGGCCGATGAGCGCCAGGCGCTCCCCGGGCGCGATGGTCAGGTCCAGCCCGTGCAGCGCGCCCTCGGCGCGCCCGGGATAGGCGAAGGCCACCGCCTGGCAGCGGATGGCGTCGCCGCCCGCCACCCGCGTCGGGGCAGGCGCGGCGAAGGGCTCGGCCGCGGCGCCCTGGTCGTCGGCCTCGAGCACGTCGAGCAGCTCGGCGGCGGACTCCATGCCCTCGCGGGCGGCGTGGAACTGCTGTCCGAGGTTGCGCACCGGCAGGTAGACCTCGGGCACGAGGATGAGGATCGCCAGCCCCGTCTGGAGGTCCAGGGTGCCCTCGACCAGCCGCAGGCCGATGCCCACCGCGACCATCGCGGTGCCGATCATCGCCATGAGCTCGAGCCACCCGGCCGAGAGGAACGCCACCCGCAGGGTGCGCATCGTCGAGGCGCGGAAGCGGTCGGTGATGTGCTCCACGCGCTCGCGCTGGCGCCGCGCGGCGCCGACGGCCTTGAGGGTCGTCAGCCCCGACAGCACGTCGACGAAGTGCCCGCCGAGCTGGCGCAGCGCGTGCCACTGGCGGTTGACGTGGCGGTTGGCCATCTTGCCGATCAGCGCCATGAACAGCGGGATGACCGGCAGCGTGACGGCCAGCAGCCCCACGGTGAGCAGGTCACGGGGCCAGATCCACGCGATCGCGAGGATCGGCACGAGCACCGCCAGGGCGAGCTGGGGCAGGTAGCGCGAGAAGTAGGTGTCCAGCGCCTCGAGCCCGCGGGTGGCCGACACGGCGAGGGCGCCGCGCTGGTCGCCGCTGCGCGCGACCGGCCCGTCGGCCACGACCTTGCGCAGCAGGCGCCGGCGCAGCTCGCCGCGCACCCCGGCCGCCGACCGGTGGGCGGCGACCTCGGTGCCCCAGGCGATCAGCGCCCGCACGGCCACCACCGCGAGCAGGGCCAGCAGCGGCGTGGTCAGCGCCGCCAGGTCGCGCCCGTCGGCGAAGGCCCCGGCGACCACGGTGGCCAGCAGCTCGGCCTGGGCGATGACGGTGACGGCGGTGACGAGCCCCAGCGCGACCGTGAGCGCCAGGAAGGCCCGGGCGCTGCGGGCGAGCCGCAGCAGCCGCGGGTCGACCGGTGGGCCGCGTCGTCGGCCCGTGACGGGGACGGGCGTCGCGGTCACCGGCGCTCGGCCTGGGTCGGGCCCGGTCGGCGCCTCACCCGGAGGCGTCCTCGCCGGCCTCGCCGTCGTCGCCGCCGGTGCTCGCGCCCACGAACCGGTCGCGGCTGACGCGGTTGCGGAACACCCAGTAGCTCCAGGCCTGGTAGGCCAGCACCACCGGCGTCAGCGCCAGCGCCACCCACGTCATGATCGTGAGGGTGTAGTCGGTCGAGCTGGCGTTGCGGATCGTCAGGTCGAAGGCCGGGTCGGTCGAGGAGACCATGACCCGCGGGAACAGGTTGGCGAAGATCGTGCCGAAGGTCAGCAGGATCGTCGCGCCGGTGGCCAGGAACGCGAACCCGTCGCGCCCCTCGCGCAGCAGCCACGACACGCTCGCGATGGACACCAGCGCCAGGATCGGCACCAGGTCGGGCACCACGCCGAAGTCGTCCTGGGTCAAGGCGTTGACGTAGCTCCAGGTCAGGAAGCCCGCCGTGGTCAGCGCGGCGGGCCACCACAGGCGCCGGGCGTAGGCGCGCGCCCGCTCCACGAGGTCCCCGGAGGTCTTGAGGGTGAGGAACCCCCCGCCGTGGAGCAGGAACAGCGACAGGGTCATGAGCCCGCCCAGCAGGGCGTAGGGGTGCAGCAGGTCCAGGAAGCCGCCGACGAACTCGCGGTCGGCGTCGATCGGGATGCCGTTGAGGATGCCGGCGAAGGCCACGCCCCACAGCAGCGCTGGCAGCGCCGAGCCCCAGAAGATGGCCTGGTCCCAGCGGGCGCGCCAGGTCGGGTCGTCGCGCTTGCTGCGGTACTCGAAGGCGACCCCGCGGGCGATCAGCGCCAGCAGGATCAGCAGCAGCGGCAGGTAGTAGGCGCTGAACAGCGTCGCGTACCACTCCGGGAAGGCCGCGAACATCGCGCCGCCGGCGACGATCAGCCAGACCTCGTTGGCGTCCCAGACCGGGCCGATGGTGTTGATGACCACGCGGCGGTCCACGTCGTCGCGGCTGACCGCCGGCATGAGCATCCCCACGCCGAAGTCGAAGCCCTCGAGGAAGAAGTACCCGAGGAACAGGAACGCGATCAGGAGGAACCAGAGCGCGGGCAGGTCGATGAAGTCCATGGCGAGGGGTCCTCCCGGGTCCTAGTACTGCAGCGCGTCGCCGACGTCCTCGGGGCTGCGCTCCTCCCCGAGCCCTTGCCGGGCGTACTTGAGGATCAGCCCGACGTTGACCACCAGCAGGATCGTGTAGATCGCGGTGTAGCCGGCCAGCGACAGCGCGACCTCGCCGAGCGAGACCGAGGGGCTCACGCCGTCGGCGGTCAGCAGCACGTCCTGGACCACCCACGGCTGGCGGCCCATCTCGGTGAAGATCCACCCGGCCGAGGAGGCCACGAAGGGCGTGACCGCCATGGGGATCGCGTAGCGCAGGTAGCGCGTCGAGGACTCCAGGCGCCCGCGCCGCAGCTGCCACAGGCCGTAGGCGCCGAAGGCGAGCATCAGCATCGCCAGCCCGATCATCACCCGGAAGGTCCAGTAGGCCACGGGGATGTTGGGGGTGTAGTCGCCCTCGCCGTGCTCGGCCACGGCCTGCGACTGCAGGTCGTTGATGCCCTCGACCTCGCCGTCCAGGGAGTTGGTCGCCAGCACCGACAGCAGGTAGGGCACGCGGACGTCGAACAGCAGCTCCTCGCCGTCCAGCGACCCGATCGCGAACACCGACCACGACGCCGGCGACTCGGTCTCGTACTGCGCCTCGGCGGCGGCGATCTTCATGGGCTGCAGGTCGGTCTTGAGCTGCGCCTGCTCGTGGCCGGTGAAGCCGAGGATGCCGGTGGCCCCCAGGGCGGTGATCAGCCCGATCGCGGCGGTGCCACGGAACACCGAGACGTCGTTGCCCTTGAGCATGTGGTAGGCGGCCACGGCCAGCACGAAGAAGCCGGCGGTGGCCAGCGAGGCCACGATCGTGTGGGCGAACATCCACCCGAGGTTGGCGTTGGTGAGCACCGCGCCGATGCTCTGCAGCTCCGCGCGCCCAACCTCCTCGTTGATGGCGTAGCCCACGGGGTTCTGCATCCACGAGTTCGCGGCCAGGATGAAGTAGGCCGAGGCCCAGGTCCCCAGCGCCACCAGCCAGATCGTGGCCAGGTGCAGCCCGCGCGGCATGCGGCGCCACCCGAAGATCCACAGCCCGAGGAAGGTGGACTCGAGGAAGAACGCGGCCAGGCCCTCGATGGCCAGCGGGGCCCCGAAGATGTCGCCGACGAAGCGCGAGTAGCTCGACCAGTTCATGCCGAACTGGAACTCCTGCACGATGCCGGTGACCACGCCCATCGCGAAGTTGATCAGCAGGAGCTTGCCGAACAGCTTCGTCAGCCGCCACCACCGCTCGTCATCGGTGCGGTAGGCCACGGTCTGCATGATCGCCACCAGCGGGGCGAGCCCGATGGTCAGCGGCACGAACAGGAAGTGGTAGACGGTCGTGATCCCGAACTGCCAGCGAGCGAGCTCGAGCGCCTCCATGTGCGGCCCTTCTGCTGCGGTGGCGCCCGGGGCGGGCGCCGGGGGCGCCGCGCCGGGACGCCGGTCCGTCGGCGCGGGTTCGCGCGGCGAGCGGACGCCCTTACGCGGTCGTTGGCAAGTCTGCGAGGTCGGCCCGGCCTGTCGCGGTCCAGAAGTCCCCGCGCAGGCGGGACGTTCTCCGGGAACATCCGCGCGCCGCGCCGCGTTCTAAAAGTCCGTACAATGTGGCTGCCCCGTCGAGGGCCCTGCGAGGGGCTCCGCACGGCAGCCCGCGACGGACCCCACGGAGGGGCCCCACGAGCCGAGGAGCCAGCCGTGTCGCGCACCGACGCCCCACCGCGCACCGAGGCGACGCGGCCCGCGCGCGCCTGGGCGCGGCTGCGGCCAGCGTGGGCGCGGGGCTACGGGCTCTGGGACCTGCGGGCGGACGCGCTGGCGGGCCTGACGGTCGCCGTGCTGCTGGTCCCCCAGGCGCTGGCCTACGCGAGCCTGGCCGGGCTGCCGCCGGTGGTCGGGCTGTGGGCCTCGACCCTGCCCCTGCTGGCCTACGCGCTGGTCGGCACGAGCGGGCAGCTGGCGATCGGCCCGGTGGCGATCGTGGCGCTGCTCACCGCCAGCGCCGTGGGTCCCCGCGCCGACGGCGACCCGGTCACCGCCGTGGCGCTGGCCGGCGCCCTCGCGCTGCTGGTCGGCGCCCTGCAGCTGCTGCTGGGCCTGCTGCGACTCGGGTGGATCACCCGGGTGCTGACCCACCCGGTCGTGCTGGGGTTCACCAGCGGCGCGGCCATCGTGATCGCCCTCACCCAGGTGCCGGGGCTGCTCGGGGTGGAGGCGCCGCGCAGCGGCGACGCGCTCGCGGCCGTGACCGCCCTGGGAGCGCGCCTGGGCGAGGCGCACCCGGCCAGCCTGGCCGTCGGGGCGGGCGCGGTGGCGCTGCTGCTCGTGGGCGGACGGCTCCTGCCGCGCGCCACGCCGCTGCTGGTGCTCGTGGTGGCCACCGGCGCCTCGGCGGTGCTCGGGCTCGCCTCGCTGGGGGTCTCCGTGGTCGGCCCCGTGCCGGCCGGCCTGCCCTCGCCGACGCTGCCGGCCGTGGAGGCCGCCGACGTGCTGGCGCTCGCGCCGGCCGCGGTGGCGATCGCCCTCATCGGCTTCGCCGAGGGCCTGAGCGTCGCGCGAGCCCTGGCCCAGCGCACCGGCGACGAGGTCCGCGCCGACCGCGAGCTGGTGGCCACGGGCCTGGCCAACCTGGCCGCGGGCACCGTGCGGGGCCTCCCAGTGGCCGGGGGGTTCTCCCGCAGCGCGGTGAACCACCAGGCCGGCGCCCGCACCCCGCTGTCGGGCGTGGTGACCGCGCTGCTCATGGTCGTGGTCGCCCTGGCCCTGACCCCGCTGCTCGCGCCCCTGCCCGAGCCGGTGCTGGCGGCGGTCATCGTCACCGCGGTGCTGCGCCTGGTCGACCTGCGCGGCCTCGCCCACCTGCTGCGCGCCACGCCCGGCGAGGGCATCGTCGGGATCGTCACGCTCGTCGCCACGCTGGGGCTCGGCGTCGAGCCCGGCCTTGCCACCGGCGTGGTCGCCGCGCTCGCGCTGCGAGGATGGCGCCGGGCGCGCGGCCCCGCCCCACCACCCACCGACCGACCAGAGGACCGCCGATGACCATCCGAGCGAAGGGATCGCTGATGCTGCTGCTGGGTCTGCTGCCGCTGGCCCTGGCGCTGGCCGCCTGCACCGAGGACGAGGGCGGCAGCGACGCCGCCGCCACCGAGGCGGAGGCCACGCCGAGCCCGCGCACCCTCGACGAGGCCGACGGGGCCGCCGAGCTGGCCGAGCGCGCCGACGAGGTCACGCTCATCGACGTGCGCACCCCCGCCGAGCACGCGCAGGGCCACCTGGTGGGCGCCGAGCTCATCGACTGGCAGAGCCCGGACTTCCGCGACCAGGTCGACGGGCTGGACCGCGACGGCGCGTACCTGCTCTATTGCCGCTCGGGCAACCGCAGCGGGCAGGCCGCCCGGGCGATGGCCGAGATGGGGTTCACCGACGTGACCAACATCGGCGGCTTCGACGGGCTGGTGCGCGAGGGCGCGGAGGCGCAGCGATGACCGAGGAGCACGACGACACCGCACAGGCGGCCAGCGACGACCCCCAGGCGATGTGGGACGCCCGCTACCAGGAGCGGCCCGCGCTGTGGGGCGACGAGCCCAACGTGTTCGTGCGCCATCACGCCACGGCGCTGCCGCCCGGCACCGCGCTGGACCTCGGCTGCGGCGACGGCCGCCACGCGGTGTGGCTGGCCCGCGAGGGCTGGGAGGTCACCGCCGCCGACTTCTCGTCGGTCGCCCTGGCGCGCGGCGCCGAGGTCGCCGAGCACCTCGGGGTGGAGGTGACCTGGCTGGAGCGCGACGTCACCCGCTGGGCGCCGCCCGCGCGCGCGTTCGACCTGGTGCTGCTCGCCTACCTCCACCTGCCCTCGGCGACGTTCGCGACGGTGCTGCGCGACGCCGTGGACGCGGTGGCCCCGGGCGGGCACCTCCTGCTGGTCGGCCATCACGCCGACAACCTCGAGCACGGCGTGGGCGGCCCGCCCGACCCCGACCTGCTGCAGTCGGAGGAGCAGGTGCTGGCGGCCCTCGAGGGGCTCACGATCCACCGCGCCGAGCAGGCGCCCCGGCCGGTCACCGGCGACGACGGCGTCACCCGCGACGCCCTCGACCTCGTGGTGCTCGCGCAGCGCCCGGACGCACGCGGCTGACGCCCGCCGCGGCCGACGCCCGCCGCGGCGACCTCAACCCTGAACGACGTCGGCGAGGTCCTCGGCCGAGGCCAGCCCGCTGGTGCAGGCGCCCTCGATCGCGGCGCCACCGAGGGCGTCGCCGGCGAGCGCCAGGCTGCCGCCGCCGCCGTCGACCCGCGCGGTCCCCGCCTGCCAGGGGTCGAGCGGACGGGCGTAGCGCCACCGCTTGAGCCGCCACGCCAGGGGCTGGGTCGCGCCCAGCCAGGGGCGCAACAGCGCCTGGAGACGGTCGGCGACCACCGCGTCGGGCGCGTCGAAGCGCGCGAGGCTCCACGGGCCGCTGGCGTGGGCGGTGAGGGTCGGCCGCTCGCCGACGCCGCGGCGCGCGCCGTCGGCGAGGAACTCCACGGGTCCCTCCTCCAGCTGCACCCCGCCGGGCGCGGGCAGCCCCGGGTCGTCGTCGAGCACCGCGAGCCACGACAGCGTCGGCCCCCAGCGCAGGCGGGCGAGCGCAGCGCCGGTCTCCCCGAGGTCGAGGCCGCCCGCCTCGCACAGGGCCAGCGCCTGGGGCGTCGGCGCGGTCAGCAGCACGCGCGGCGCCGCGACGACGCGCGGGGGGCCCGGCCGGTGCGCGGGCTCGACGTGGACGGCCAGGCGCCCGTCGCGCTCGGCCACGGCCACGGCGCGCACGGCCGGCTGGAGCGTGACCGCCGCGGGCAGCGCGCGGGTCAGCGCGAGCGTCAGCGTCCCGAAGCCGCCCTCGATCACGTAGCGCGGATGCCCGTCCGCGGGCGTGATGGCGCCCTCGGGCCCCTCGGCGACGTGGCGGGCGCGCGCATGGCCGCGCGACCACTCGACCACCGGGACGCCGAGCGCGCGCCAGCGGTCGACCTCGCCCGCGAACGCCTCGGAGCGCACCGTGAAGAACTGGGGTCCCTGGTCGATCCGGCCGAGGTCGGCCACGCGCCGTGTGCTGGCGCGCCCGCCGGGCCGCCGCCCCTTGTCCACCAGCAGCACCTGCGCGCCCTCCTCGGCGAGGCGTCGCGCGGCGATCAGGCCGGCCAGGCCCGCGCCGACGACCACGACGTCGGCGGCGCGCTCCGTGCTGGCCGCCGCGGGCGAGGCCGCTGCGCCCGGGGCGCTCACGCGCGCTCCCCGGTGACCGGGACGAGCCGCTCGAGGAAGTTGCCGAGCAGCCGCTTGCCGAGGTCGGTCAGCACCGACTCGGGGTGGAACTGCACCCCCTCGACCGGATGGGTGCGGTGGCGCAGGCCCATGATGATGCCGTCCGCGGTCCGCGCGGAGACCACGAGCTCCTCGGGGCAGGTCGGCGGGTCGAGCACCAGCGAGTGGTAGCGGGTGGCCGGGAAGGGGTCGTCCAGGCCGGCGAACACGCCCTGGCCGTCGTGGTGGATGTCGCTGGCCTTGCCGTGGCGCGGCTCGTCGGCGCGCACCACCGAGCCCCCGTGGACCTCGGCGATGCACTGGTGGCCCAGGCACACGCCGAGCAGCGGGGTGCGCCCACCGAGCTCGCGGATCACGTCGTTGGAGATCCCCGCGTCCGCGGGCCCTCCCGGCCCCGGCGAGATGACCACCGCGTCGGCCCCCCAGGCCGCCACCTCCGGGGCGGTCGTCGCGTCGTTGCGCACCACCTCGACCGCCGCCCCGAGCTCCCCGAGCTGCTGGGCGAGGTTGTAGGTGAAGCTGTCGTAGTTGTCGATGAGCAGCACCCGTGGACCGGCCATGCCCACAGCGTACCGGGGGTCCCCTGGCGGTGGCCGGTGGCGCTACGATCCCCGCCCACGTGCTCACCGCCCGGGCGCCGGACCACGCGAGGCGGGCAGATGACCCCAGGACGCACGACCGTCGTGCTGTATCGCACGATCCACAGCGCCCCGCTGATGGTCAGCATCGCGCTGGCCAGCCTCGAGGCGCGCGTCGTGCATGCCCACGGCCCGGCGCTGCACGGCGAGCAGGGCGAGGACGTGGCCTCCACCATCGAGGCCCTGGCCGAGGCGCACGACAAGGAGGTGCGCCTGTGGGACGGCGACGCCCCGGTCGACGCCGCCGGCGTCGACCGGCTGGCCGCCGAGGTCACCGCCGGCCTGCTGGTGGTCGAGTGGCAGCCGCGGATGGTCGGCGGCGAGCAGGACCTCGCCCGCCAGGTGCTGGAGGCGCCCCCCTGCGACGTGCTGCTGGTGCGCCCGGGCAGCCTCGCGCGCCTGGAGTCGGTGACCGTCGGCGTGGGGCCGGGCCCCAACGCCCCCCTCGCCGCCGCGGTGGGCCAGCGGCTGGGCCTCGCCTTCGACCTGGACGTGCAGGCGCTGCGCGGCGTCGACGACGAGAGCGAGGTCGAGAACGCCCAGTACCTGTGCGCCGAGCTCATGCCCGACGCCGAGGCCCGCGTGGAGGTCGGCCGCGACGTGGTCAACCTGCTCGTCGAGGCCGCCGACGCCAGCGGCCTGCTGGCCCTGGGCGCCAGCGAGGACCTGCCATTGGACCGGCTGGGCGTGCGCACCGTGGGCACGCGCCTGGCCTACCGCGCCGACGCCACCATCATCGTGGGACGCTCCGAGCCCTAGGGCCCTCGCCGGTGCTCCGCGCCCTCGCTGTGCGAGGGCCTCTGCGCGCCCGCGGTCGGGGCGAGGTAGCCGCGCTCGTCCAGCGACGCGACGAGCCCGGTGACGAGCCACGCGCCGGCCCCGGTGGCCTCCTCGGCGCCCGCGGCCGTGGGCCACCGCGCCACCTGCGGGCCGGCGACCGCCACGCGCCCCCGCGACGGGGGCGAGGCGGCCGGGTCAGCGGGCTCGCCGGGGTCCGCAGGATGACCGGGGTCCGCGGGATCGCCGGGATCGAAGGGATCGCGCAGCGTGCAGACGGTGTCGGGCAGCGGCACGCCGAGCGTGCCCGCCTCGGCGCGCCCGTAGAGCGGGTTGGCGGTCACGACCGGCGCGGCGGGCACCCCCCAGGCGGTGCGCACGCGGCCGCCGGTGCGCGTCGACAGCGCGCGGGCCACGGCCTCGACCGCGTCCACGCCCGCCGCGTCCACGCCCGCCGCGTCCACGCCCGCCGCGTCCACGCCGGCCGTGCCCTCGGTCGGCTCGTCCTGCGCCTGGCCTTGCGCGGCGCCCTGCGCGGCGCTGGCCTCCGCCCCGCCAGGCCCCGCTGTGCGGGGGTGGCCCGCGACGCACAGCCCCGCGCGCAGGGCCGCGAGGTCGACGCCCTCCTCGGCCTCGGCGAGGACCTCCAGGGCGGCGGGGCCGCCCACCGCCAGCGTCGGACGGCCGCGCCGCGCTGCGCGCACCAGGCTCGTCGGCGCGGTGCTGCCGGGCAGCTCGAGGCTCGCCGCGGTCAGCAGCGCGAGCGCCACGCCGCCCACCACCCCGAGGGCGTCGTGGAGGGGCTCGGCCGCGAGGACGCGCTCGTCGCCGGCCCGCACGTCAGGGAGCCACAGGCGCACCTGGATCGCGCTGGCCACGAGGTTGCCGTGGGACAGCGCGACGCGGGCGGTGCCGCGTCGCAGCACGAGGGCCTCGGCCTCGGACGTGGCCAGCCCCTCCGGCGGCGCCGGCAGCGCCGCGGTGATGAGGTGGTCCATCCGGTGCACGCTATCCCGTGCGAGCCGGCGTCGCTGCCGCCAGGCGCGCGCCCGGGCCACCACGGCCGCTGGCGCCGCGAGGCCCTCGCCCTCCGCGGCGGCGACGACGTGGCGCACCCCCGGCAGCCTGCCCTTGAGCGCCGCCAGCGCCGGATAGCCCCGCTCGGCGCAGACCACCACCCGGCAGCCCTCGCCGGACAGGGCAGAGGCCATCTCGGCCGGCGCGGCGTCGGGATCCACCGGGACGACGCTGGCCCCGCACCGCCAGGCGGCCAGGAGGGTCACGAGGTGCGCCGGCTCGGCCGGCAACAGCACCCCGACCCGCTCGCCGGGGCCGATGCCGAGCGCGCCGAGGGCCACCGCGAAGCGATCCACGGCATCGAGCAGCTCGCGGAAGGTGCGCGTGGTGCGACCGCACCGCCACGCCGGACGACCAGGGAAGTCCGCGGCCGCGTCATCCAGCAGCCGCGTGACCGCGACGTCGGGGTAGGCCCAGGTCGTGGGGACGTGCCGCGGATAGGCCCGCTGCCAGGGACGCGGGAGCCTCCCGGGACGCGGGAGCCCCTCGGAGGCCGCCTCTGGGGCGCCCCCGCGCCCGGCCCGCCCCGAGCGGACGGTGCCGCTGCCCTCGCCCTCACGGTCGGCGCCCATGCGCACGCCCTCGCTCGTCACCGCTGCACCCGCCCGTCGCGGCTCGCAGGCCACGGGGCCAGGCGACGCGGCGCCAGCAGTGGCGCCGCGAGCAGCAGGGCGCCCATCGCCGGGTCGTTGAGCTGACGGTCCACCCAGGGGAACACCAGCGTGAACAGCAGCCACAGGACCACGACCCCCGCGAGGCCGAGCCCGCCGATCAGCACCATGCGCCGCACCACCATCGCCTCAACCTCCCTCGGTCTCGACCAGCTCGGCGAAGACGATCAGGCGCTCGGCCGCCGAGAACCGCGGATGGCAGGTCGTCAGCGTGAGCGTCGGCTCGCCGGTGTCGAGGGGGTCATCCTCGACCACCCAGGTGTCACTCGGCTGCACCACGCGCTGCTCGCGCACCTCGTAGCGGTGCACCTGCCCCTCCCGGTCGGTGACCTCGATCCGATCGCCCTCGCTCACCGCGTCCAGGTGGAAGAAGGGCGACCCGTAGGTGGTGCGATGGCCGGCCACCGCGACGTTGCCCTCCTCGCCGGGCTGCGCGCTGTGGGGATAGTGGCCCGGGCCGCGCGTGAGGTCGTCGTAGGTCACGCCCTCGACCACCACGTAGGGGTCGTCGTCGAGCGGCCCGGGCTCGCCGTCCGCGGTGAGCACCTCGAGCAGCGCCACGCCGTCCTGCGGCGCCTCGGCATCCTCGGCGCCGTCGTCGTCCTCGGCGTCCTGCTCGTCCTCGGCGTCCTGCTCGTCGTGCACGTCGTCGCGGTCCGTCGCGCGCTGGGCGTCGCCATCGTCCTCGTCGCTGGCCTCGACGGCCTCCGGGTCGACCCACGACTCCCGCAGCTCGGCCTGGGCCGCGGCGGTCTCCTGTCCGGTCAGCACCAGGGCGTAGAGGACGTAGAGCCCGACCACGGCCCCCGCCGACACCAGCAGCCCGCCGAGCGCCATGAGGAGCCTCGCGCGCCAACGGCGTGCGCCGCGCGAGCGGGCGCCAGGCGGGGGAGGCGTGGGACTGCGCATGGATGGCGACGACCGGTTGGGTACGAGGAGGTCAGCAGGCGATCACGCTACCATCACCGCGGCCGTGCCCCGGTCCTCAGAGGAGGAGGCCATGGCGAAGAAGCGCCGCTCGAAGCGCGACACCTACGTGCCGCCCGAGCCTGCCAAGCCCGAGCCCAGCCCTCGCTGGGTGCCGATCACCGGCGTCAGCCTGATCGGCGTCGGGGCGATCGTCGTCGTGGTGGCCTACCTCGCCGCCGCGACCGCGTGGCTCATCGCCGCCGGGTTCGCCGCGATGGCCGGGGGGCTCGTGACCCTGAGCCAGTGGCGCTGACCGCCACCCGCTCGCCCCTCCCCTGCGTCCTGCGATCCTCCACAACCTGGGGACAAGGTTGTGGAGGAACCCTCGATCCTGGATCTGGACGATCACAGCGGCGTGCTTCAGGGCCACGGGGCGGGTCGAGGCGCACCTCCAGGTGACTCACGTCACGCCTGGGGGTCTCGCGGGACCTCGGCGCGCTCGTGCATGCGCTCGCCGCAGTGGCGAGGGGGCATCCCCGTGCCCCGCACGAGCAGCAGCAGCTCGGCGCCGCAGCCCTCGCACCAGTAGGTGACGCGCTCGCGGTCGGGGTCGACGGGCTGGGGCTCACCTGAGGGCACGTGCGCGGCCCCGCGGGCCAGCGAGCCGAAGGTCGCCAGTCCCAGGCGCAGGATCAGGTAGCCGAGCAGCGGCGCCAGCACCCAGGCCCCGGGCACGATGCCCGTGAGCCACAGCACCGCGCCGGTCACCAGCGCCAGCAGCGCCAGCCGCTTGCCCCACACGCCCATCGCCGCGGTCCTCCTCGCCCGGGTCAGCCCAGGCGCTCCAGCAGGGTGGCGTTGGCCATGCCGCCGCCCTCGCACATCACCTGCAGCCCCAGCCGCCCGCCGGTGCGCTCGAGCGCATGGGCGAGGGTCGTGGCCAGCCGTGCCCCGTAGGCGCCGAGCGGGTGGCCCAGCGCGATCGCGCCGCCCAACGGATTGACCCGCTCGGGGTCGGCGCCGAGCTCGGTCTGCCAGGCCAGCACCACCGGGGCGAAGGCCTCGTTGATCTCGATGTGGTCGAGGTCGTCGAGGGCGAGACCGGCGCGCTCGAGCAGCCGGCGCGTCGCAGGGATCGGGCCGGTCAGCATCAGGACCGGATCGCTGCCCACCACCGTCGTGGCCCGGATGCGCCAGCGCGGGGTCAGGCCGAGTCGCTGCGCCACCTCCGGGGCGGTCACCAGCAGGGCCGCGGCACCGTCGGAGACCTGTGAGGCGTTGCCGGCCGTGACGAGCCACGGGAGCCCCGGGTGCGCGGAGGCCAGCGCGTCGGTGCGAAACGCGGGGGGCAGCGCGGCCAGCGCCGACGCCGACGTGTCGCGGCGGATCCCCTCGTCGGTGGCGTGGACCACGGCGGCCCCGTCGCGATCGGTGCCGGTCACCGCCAGGATCTCGCCCGCGAGGTCCCCGCGATCGGTCGCGTCGACGGCACGGCGATGGGACGCCAGCGCCAGCGCGTCGCACGCCGCTCGGGTGAGCCCCCAGCGCGCCGCGATGCGCTCGGCGCTCAGGCCCTGCGCGGCCACGCCCTCGGGGTAGCGGGCGCGCAGCGTCGCGCCGAAGGGGTCGGCCTGGCCGGCGGCGCTGCCCATCGGCGCGCGGGTCATCGACTCGACGCCGGCGGCGATGACGACGTCCTGGGCCCCGGAGGCCACCGCAGCGGCCGCGTTGTGCAGCGCCTGCTGCGAGGACCCGCACTGGCGGTCGACGGTGGTCGCCGGCACCGTCTCGGGCAGGCCCGCGGCGAGCCAGGCGTTGCGCGCGACGTTGGCGGCCTGCTCGCCGGCCTGCGTCACGCAGCCGGCCTGCACGTCGTCGACGTGGCCGGGATCCACCCCGGCGCGCTCGAGCACGCCCGCCAGGACCGCGCCGAGCAGGTCGGTGGGGTGCCACCCGGCGAGGCGGCCACCGCGCCGACCGACCGCGGTTCGAACGGCTTCGCACACGACCGCGTCGCGGATGGCGGGCTCCTTGCGGCGTCAGGCTCGCGGGGCCGTGCGGCGTCGACCGCGCGACGCCGCGTCGCACACGGGCAGCGGGCGGCGTCGGGGGGCGCGCGAGTGGACCCTGCCGGATTCGAACCGGCGACCTCCTGCGTGCAAGGCAGGCGCTCTGCCGACTGAGCTAAGGGCCCGGGCGGAGCGGCTCGCCGGGATCAGGGACACGCAGCCAGCGACGCTCGTGCGAAGGGCGCGTGATGCCACGGGAGGGTCAGACCTCCTCGGGCTCCTCCCAGATGGCCTCGTCGAGCTCGCGGTCGCGCTGGCGCTTGATCAGCGCCGCCACGCCGACCGCTGCGGCCAGTCCGACGAGCACCTTCTTCATGGGTTCTCCTTTGCGGCGGCGCGGCGCGTGGGCCATCGAGGATTTGAACCTCGGACCTCACCCTTATCAGGGGTGCGCTCTCACCTGACTGAGCTAATGGCCCGTGCCGAGCGGTCAGTCTAGCCGCTCGGTCCGGCTCGCGTCAGCGGCGCCGCGCGCCCCCGGCGGGTGCTGCGCGCTCGTGTCCGCGGGCGCCGCCTGGGTGGGCGCCTGGGCCGGCGCCTGCCCGGGTGCCTGCGTGGGCGCCTGCGTGGGAGCCTGGGCCGGCGGGGCGACGCGCTGCTCCTCGGCGAGCGTGACCTTCAGCCCGCCGATCAGCTCGCTGACCAGGTTGTAGAGGAAGGCCAGGAACACGTTGAGGGCCGTCAGGAACACGACCTGGAGCAGGCCGATCAGCGCGACCGTCTGGGCGAGCCCCAGCAGATCGAGCTCGACCACCGGCAGGTCGACGGCCTCCATCAGCTCGAAGGCCTGGTCGATGATGCCGAGGCGGTCGATCACGGCCCACAGGACCACCAGGCCGAGCAGGAACACCACCAGCAGGAACAGGTAGAAGACCAGGCTGAGCTTGAGCACCGACCATGGATCGAGGCGCCGCACCACCGCCTGGCGCCGCACCACGCGCCGGGCCTGGCGTCGGGCGCCTGCGCGGGCGCCGCGGCCGCGCGCCTCGCCGGTGGAGCCGGTGGAGCCGGATGAGCCAGTCATGGCCGGGCAGTGTAGGCGCGCGAGCCGGCCCGGGCCTACGCCCCCTCCTCGGGGGCGGCCTCGTGGGCGTCCTCGTTGCGCGGCTCGGCGGCAGCCTCGTGCGCCGGCTCGGCTGGCGCGTCGGCGTGGTCGTCCTGCGCTGCGTCCTCGGCGGCGCTCTCGGCCTCGCCGTGGTCGATCACGGGGGCCAGCGCGGCGACGCGGCCCTCGCGCGGGCGCATCAGCCGCACGCCCTGGGTCGCGCGTCCGGTCGGGCGGACGTCGGCGACCTGGGTGCGGATGATCGTGCCGCTCTCGGTGATCAGGAAGACCTCCTGGTCGTGGCTGACGACCAGGGCGCCGACCAGTCCCCCGCGCTCCTCCACCAGCCGCGCGGTCAGCACGCCCTTGCCGCCGCGACGCTGGAGCGGGTAGTGCTCCAAGGGGGTGCGCTTGCCGTAGCCGGCGTCGGTGACCACCAGCAGCTGCCCCTGCTCGACCGCGGTGGTCATGGACAGCAGCTCGTCGCCCTCCGACAGGCTCATGCCGATGACGCCGGAGGTGTCGCGGCCGGTGGGGCGCACGTCCTGCTCGTTGAACCGGATCGCCATCGCTCGGCGGCTGACGAGCAGCACGTCGTCGGAGCCGGTGGTGATCTGGGCGCCGATCAGCTCGTCGTCCTCGCGCAGGCGCACGGCGATGAGGGTGGTGCGCGGCGAGTCGTAGGCGTGCAGCGGGGTGCGCTTGACGATGCCCCGGCGCGTGGCGAACAGCAGGTGGCGGTCGTCCTCCTCGGTGATCTGGTCCACGGCCACCACCGCGGCGACGGTCTCGCCGGGCTCGAGCTCGAGGCCCTCGACGTTGGCCACGTAGGTGCCACGCGCGGTCCGCGACTTCTCGGGGACCTGCCAGGCGCGCACGCGATGCACCCGCCCCTGGTTGGTGAAGAACAGCAGCCAGTGGTGGGTGGTGGTGACGAACAGGTCGCGGACCAGGTCGTCCTCGCGCAGCGCCGTGCCCGACACGCCGCGGCCGCCGCGGCGCTGCGGCCGGTACTCGGCCATGCGCACGCGCTTGACGTAGCCCGCCCGGGTCAGGGTGACCACGACGTCCTCGCGCGCGATGAGGTCCTCCATGGCGAGGTCGCCCTCGCCCGGCACCACCCGCGTGCGACGCGCATCGGCGAACCGCTGGCGGACCTCGGCGAGCTCGTCGACGATGATCTGCCGCACGCGCTCGGGCTTGGCGAGGATGTCGCGCAGGTCGGCGATCCGCGCGGTGAGCTCCTCGTACTCGTCGAGGATGCGCTGGCGCTCCAGGGCGGCCAGGCGGCGCAGCTGCATGTCGAGGATCGCCCGCGCCTGGATCTCGGAGAGCTCGTAGCGCGCCTGCAGCTGCCCGAGCGCCTCATCGGCCGAGGGCGCGTTGCGGATCAGGTCGATCACGCCGTCGAGGTCGTCGAGGGCCACGATCAGCCCCTCGAGCACGTGCGCGCGCTCCTCGGCCTTGCGCAGCCGGTAGCGGGTGCGTCGCTCGATGACGTCGACCTGGTGGTCGATGTAGTGCTGGATCGTGTCCTTGAGGCCGAGGGTGCGCGGCACCTCGTCGACCAGCGCGAGGTTGATGACCCCGAAGGAGTCCTGCAGCTGGGTCTGCTTGTAGAGCTGGTTGAGCACGACCTGCGCGTTGGCGTCGCGCTTGAGCTCGATGATCAGGCGGATGCCCTCGCGGTTGGACTCGTCGGTGACGTCGGAGATCCCCGCGATGCGCTTGCTGCTGACGAGCTCGGCGATCTTCGAGGCCAGCGTCGCCTTGTTCACCTGGTAGGGCAGCTCGGTGACGACGATGCGCTGCTTGCCGCGCCGATCCTCCTCGATCTCGGTGACCGCGCGCATGCGGATCGTCCCACGGCCCGTCTCGTAGGCGTCGCGGATCCCCTGGACGCCGACGATCTCCGCACCCGTGGGGAAGTCTGGCGCGGGGACGTGGCGCATCAGCTCGTCGAGGGTGATCTCGGGATCGTGGATCTGGGCGGTGATGGCGTCGACCATCTCCCCGAGGTTGTGGGGCGGGATGTTGGTGGCCATCCCCACGGCGATGCCGCTCGAGCCGTTGACCAGCAGGTTGGGGAACCGGCTGGGCAGCACCAGCGGCTCCTGCTCCTGCCCGTCGTAGTTGTCGGCGAAGTCGACGGTCTCCTCGTCGATGTCGCGCAGCAGCTCCATGGCGATCGGCGACAGGCGCGCCTCGGTGTAGCGCATCGCTGCGGGCGGGTCGCCGTCCACCGAGCCGAAGTTGCCGTGCGGGTCGATGAGGGGGTACCGGATGGCCCAGTCCTGGCCCATGCGCACCAGGGCGTCGTAGATCGCCGCGTCCCCGTGCGGGTGGTACTTCTTCATCACGTCGCCGACGGCGGCCGCGGACTTGCGGTGCTGGGTCCCGGCGCGCATGCCGCCCTCGTGCATCGCGAACAGGATCCGCCGATGCACCGGCTTGAAGCCGTCGCGCACGTCGGGCAGCGCCCGGCCCACGATGACGCTCATCGCGTAGTCGAGGTACGAGCGCTGGAGCTCGGTCTCGATCTCGACCGGCTCCACGTGGCTGCGGACCGCGCCCTCCTCGGGCTCGGGGTCGGCCTCCAGCGGTGGCTGGTTCGGGTCGTCGCTCACGCCTGCTCCGTCCATGCCGCGGGTGCGCCGGCTGCGGGGTCGCGCCAGCGAGCACCGGCTCGGGTCACACGTCCAGGAAGCGCACGTCCCGCGCGTTGCGCACGATGAAGTCGCGGCGCGCAGCGACGTCGTCGCCCATCAGCACCGAGAACAGCAGGTCGGCGGCCGCTGCGTCGTCCATGGTCACCTGCAGCAGCGTGCGCTGCTCAGGGTCCATGGTGGTGCGCCACAGCTGCTCGGCGTCCATCTCGCCGAGCCCCTTGAAGCGCGCGACCTCCACCCTCTTGCCCTCGTTGCCGCCGAGCTCGGCGACGAGGCGGTCGCGCTCGTCGTCGGAGAAGGCGAAGCGCTTCTGCTTGCGGCTCTTCGCGCCTGGCGGGGTGATCTGGTACAGCGGCGGCTGGGCGATGTAGACGTAGCCCGCATCGATGAGCTCGCGCATGTGCCGGAACAGGAAGGTGAGCACGAGGGTGCGGATGTGGGCGCCGTCGACGTCGGCGTCCATCAGCATCACGATCTTGTGGTAGCGGCACTTGTCGAGGTCGAAGTCCTCGCCGATGCCGGTGCCGATCGCGGTGATGAGCGCCTGGATCTCCTTGTTCTCGAGGATCTTGCCGAGGCGGGCCTTCTCGACGTTGAGGATCTTGCCGCGGATCGGCAGCACCGCCTGGGTGCTGCGGTCGCGCGCCATCTTGCTCGAGCCGCCCGCCGAGTCGCCCTCGACGATGAACAGCTCGGTCTCGCGCGGGTCCCGCGAGGCGCAGTCCGCCAGCTTGCCGGGCAGCCCGCTGCCGTCCAGCAGGCCCTTGCGGCGCGTCAGGTCGCGGGCCTTGCGGGCCTCGAGGCGCGCCCGCGCGGCCTGGATGGCCTTGGCGACGATGGCCTTGGCCTCGGCGGGGTGCTCGTCCAGCCAGGTGCGCAGCGAGCGGGTGGTCACGCGCTCCACGAAGCTGCGCGTGGAGGTGTTGCCGAGCTTGGTCTTGGTCTGCCCCTCGAACTGGGGATCGGCGAGCTTGACGGCGACCACGGCGGTCAGGCCCTCGCGGATGTCCTCGCCGGTCAGCTGGAGGTCGCGGTCCTTGCCGTTGCTCCCGAGCAGGCCAGTGTCCTTGGCGTAGCGGTTGACCACGCTGGTCAGCGCCTTCTTGAAGCCCTCCTCGTGGGCGCCGCCCTCGTGGGTGCTGATGGTGTTGGCGAAGGTGTGGACCGACTCGTTGAAGTGGGTCTGCCACTGGAGGGCGACCTCGACCTCCTGGACCTCGTCGTCGACGGTCTCGGCGGCCTCGAAGTGGACGACCTCGCCGTGCAGGGGCTCGCGGCTGGCGTTGAGGTGCCGCACGAAGTCGCGGAGCCCGCCCGGGTAGTGGAGCTCCTCGATCGGCGGCTCCTCGCCCGCCTCGAGGTCGCGCTGGTCGGCGACGCGCACCCGCAGGCCGGCGGTCAGGAACGCGATCTCCCGGAACCGCGTGACGAGGGTGTCGCGGCTCAGCTCGGTGGTCTCGAAGATGTCGGGGTCGGGCCAGAACGTGATGCTCGTGCCCGTGCCCTCGGCGGGGCCGATCGTCTCCAGGGGGCCCTCGGGCACGCCGCGCCGGAACGTCTGGCGGTAGTGCGTGCCGTCGCGCCGCACGTCGGCGACGAGCGTCGACGACAGCGCGTTGACCACGCTCACGCCCACGCCGTGCAGCCCGCCGGAGACGGCGTAGGACTTGCCGCCGAACTTGCCGCCGGCGTGCAGCATGGTCAGCACGACCTCGAGCGCGCTCTTGTGCTCGGTGGGGTGATCGTCCACCGGGATGCCACGCCCATCGTCGGCCACGCCCACGCCCCCATCGGGCAGCAGCGTCACCTCCACGGTGGTGCATCGGCCCGCCATCGCCTCGTCCACCGCGTTGTCGACCACCTCGTAGACGAGGTGGTGCAGCCCTCGCGGGCCGGTGGAGCCGATGTACATGCCGGGACGCTTGCGCACGGCCTCGAGCCCCTCGAGGACCGTGATGTCCGCTGCGCCGTAGTCGGCGTCGCTGATGGCGTGCTGGAGCTCGCTCACAGGCAGACCGAGTCGTCGGGTGACGGTTGGACGCGGGTGCGCCGCAGGCGGCGCACGAGGGGCCAAGGCCTGTGCCAAGGCCCATCGACGCGGTCAGGCCATGCTACCACAGCGGGGAGTCGCACGATCGGCTCGTCCACAGGCGTCGTCGCAGGTCAGCGCAGGATTCGGCGCCGATCGCGACCGGGTGGATCGCGCAGGATCGCGCGCCACCGTCACGCCGGGTCGCGGTGGCTCGGCCCACCCGGCTCGGGTCCGCCAGTGACGATCCGGACGCGCTCGACGCGGCGCTCCCCGAGCACCTCGTTGGCGCGTCGCTGGAGGTCGCCCACGAGGTAGCGCAGCTGGCCGGCCCACGCCGCCGACTCGGCGCGCACCACCAGCACCCCGCCGTGCAGGCGCACCGGACGGGCCCGGCGAGCGAGGTCCGCTCCGGCGATGTCCTCCCAGTGCTGGTGGATGGCGGCATCACGCAGCCGGTCGTCCCAGCCGCGACGGCGGGCCAGCTCGCCGAGCACGCCACCCAGGGGCGAGGGCGCCTGGGGTTCCTGGGGATCCTCGGGGCGGCGTCGCGAGCGGCGGCTCATGGGCGCTCCTTCTGGCCAGGGTCGCCGTGGTCACCCTCTCCCCGAGCCTCACGGTGCTCGTCTGGCCCCGTGGACGCCTGCACCTCCCCCGGCCGCACCAGCAGGCGCGGACCGCCCAGCGGCACGTCGCCCTCGACCGCCGCGGTGACGACGACCTGCTCGGCGCGACCACACCAGGCGGCCAGCCGGGCACGCCGACCATCGTCGAGCTCGCTGAAGACGTCGTCGAGCAGCACCACCGGCTCCTCGCCCACCTCCTCCAGGACCTCGCGCGCCGCCAGCCGCAGCGCCAGGGCCAGCGTCCACGCCTCCCCCTGGCTGGCGTGGGACCGGGCGGGACGCCCGTCCAGGTCGATGCGCAGCTCGTCGCGATGCGGGCCCACGAGCGTGGTGGCGCGCTCGCGCTCCTCCTCCGCCCGCTCGCGCATCCCCTCGGCCAGCTCGCGCGCCAGGCCTTGGGGATCGACCTCCTGCACGCCGCCATCGGCCACCTCCACCCGATCGGTGCTCAGGCGGTAGGCGAGCCCCGGGGTCGCACCGGGGGCCCCGCCGGCCAGCTCGGCCGCCCGCGCGGCGAAGGGGTCGGCGAGCGCATGGCACGCGAGGAGGCGGGCAGCCACCAGGCGCGCGCCGGTGGTGGCCACGGCCTCGGTCCAGGTCGGCAGCCCCGCCTGCGCGGCTGGGTCGCCGAGGCGCTGCTGGCGCAGCAGCGCGTTGCGCTGGCGCAGGGCGCGCTCGAACTCCTGGCGCGCGGCGTGGTAGGCAGGTCGCCGCTGCGCGAGGAGCTGGTCCAGGAACCGGCGACGGTCGGCCGGGTCCCCCCGCACCAGGGCGAGGTCCTCGGGCGCGAAGAGCACCACGCGCACCCGCCCGAGCGCGTCGCGCAGGCGCGGCACCCCCGCGCCGTCGACCCGCGCGACGTTGCGGCCCCCGGGGCGCAGCGCGAGGCTCACCTCCTGGCCGCGTCCCTCCCGGTCGCGCGTCCAGGCCCTCAGCACCGCCTCCTGGGCGCCCTCGCGCACCAGCGCCTCGTCGCCGCCAACGCGATGGCTGCCGCCAGCGGCCAGGACGTGCAAGGCCTCCAGGACGTTGGTCTTGCCGACCCCGTTGGGCCCGACCAGCACCTGCGGGCCGGGCTGCAGGTCGACCACCGCGTGGTGATAGCTGCGGAAGTCGATCAGCTCCAAGCGCTCGACGTGCATCAGCGCCCGCCGACGGCGCGCTCGGGCACCGCCCGTCCTCTCACAGGCGCACGGGCATGAGGAGATAGAGGAAGTCGCCGCCGTCCTCTGGCTCGGCCGCGGGCCGCAGGACCGCCGGCTTGAGCTCGTCGCGGAACTCGAGGGTGACCTCCTCGCCGCCAGCGACCTCCAGCCCGTCGGAGAGGTAGCGGGGGTTGAAGCCGATCTGGAGCGGCTCGCCCTCGAGCTCGCCCGGCAGGGCCTCCTCGGCCTTGCCGACCTCACCGCTCCCAGCGGTCACCTCGACGGTGTCGCCGGTCAGCGACAGCGTCACGGGCGTGGCGCTCGTGTTGGCCTCGCCCACGACGGCCACGCGCTTGACGGTCTCCAGCAGTGCCGCGCGATCCACGCGCAGACGACGCTCGGTGGTGTCGGGGATGAGGTTCTGGTACTCCGGGAAGCTCGCCTCCAGCAGCCGGGTGGTCAGGCGACGGTCCGGCAGGCTGATCGTGGCTTGGGAGGCCTCGAGCAGCAGGTGCACGTCCGCGCCCAGCGACTCCGCTGCCCGGCGGCCCTCGTCCAGGGCCCGACGCGGGATCAGCGCCTGCGCGTCCACCGCGGCGTCCCAGGGCACCGAGCGGACCGCCAGCCGGTACGAGTCGGTCGCCGCCGCGGTCAGCACGCCATCGGCGGTGGATAGGTGCACCCCGGTGAGCGCGGGGCGGTGCTCGTCGCTGCTGGCCGCCCGCCCGACCTGGGTGACGGTCGTGGCGAACACCTCGGACTTCAGGGTGGCCTCGGCGGCGTCCTCGGCGGGACGGGCGAGGGCCGGGAAGTCCTCGGCGGGCATCAGGCGCAGCGCGAAGCTGGCGCGCCCGCAGGTGAGCTGGAGCACGTCGTCATCGACCGCGGCCTCCACGGCGGCGTTCGGGAGGGTCCGCACGATGTCGCCGAGCAGGCGTCCTGGCACCAGCGCGCGTCCCTCCTGCTCGACCTGGACCGGCAGGCGCAGGGTCCCCGACAGCTCCAGGTCGGTGGAGGAGAGGTGGAGCTCATCGCCCTGGGCGTCCAACAGCACGCCCGACAGCGCGGGCAGCGTGGCGCGTGAGCCCACGCTGCGCAGGGCCCAGGCGACCGCGTCGGCGAACTCCGAGCGCTCGGCGCGAAACTTCATGGGTCCTCCAGTGCTCCACGGCGCCCGCGCCAGGCAGTCGCAGGGCCGTCCTCAACAGGGTCGGTGGGCAAGGGGTCGAGGGTGCTCAGCAGTATGTCAAGAGCGTAGGAACCGTAGGGGCTCGCATGGGCTGTGGACAAGTCTCGATCGGGCTGGTCAGCGGCGGGTCGGGGCTGTGGGGCACCGGTGGGCGAGGCTGTGCACCGCTTGTGGGTCACGGCCTCGTCGTCCCCAGGCGAGCCGTGCGCGGCTCGCGGGCGAGGGACGACGGTGGACGGGTGGGCCTCGGGTCCCCAGGCCGTCCCCTGAGCGTCCACAGGCCGGCGGAGGCCTCGCTGGGCCCGCGTCGGGCCGGCGGCGCGCCCGGCGCCGGCCCGGGTGGGGCGTGGGGTCGAGGGCACCGGCGTCACCCGGTGTGGCGCGCAGCGGTCTTGATCCGGCTGGTCAGCTCCTGGAGCTGCTCGTAGACCGCGGGGCGCTCCTGGATGAGGGAGCCGATCTTGTTGGTGGCATGCATGACCGTGGTGTGGTCACGGCCACCGAAGGCCTGTCCGATCTTGGGCAGCGAGAGATCGGTGAGCTCCCGGCACAGGTACATGGCGATCTGGCGCGCCAGGACCAGCTGGCGCGTGCGCCGCGACGAGCACAGCTCGTCCAGGGACAGCTCGAAGTAACTGGCTGTCTCGGACATGATGAGCCCGGCGCTGATGTCCTGTCCCGCCGTCTCGGGGAAGAGGTCCTTCAGCACGGTCTGGGCGAGGTGGGTGGTCACCTCGGTGCGCTGCAGCGAGGCGAACGCCGTGACGCGGATCAGGGCGCCCTCGAGCTCGCGGATGTTGGAGGAGATGCGGCTCGCGATGAGCTCCAGCACCTCGTCGGGGACCGGCAGCTGCTCGTAGTTGGACCGCTTGCGCAGGATCGCCAGCCGCGTCTCGAGGTCTGGCGGCTGGATGTCGGTGATCAGGCCCCACTCGAAGCGGGTGCGCAGGCGGTCCTCGAGGTGGCTGATCTTCTTGGGCGGACGGTCCGAGGAGATGACGATCTGCTTGTCGGCGTTGTGGAGCGCGTTGAAGGTGTGGAAGAACTCCTCCTGGGTGCGCTCCTTGTTCTCCAGGAACTGGATGTCGTCGATGAGCAGGACGTCCACGTCTCGGTACCGACGCTGGAAGGACACCTGGCGATTGTTCGAGATCGCGTCGATGAACTCGTTGGTGAACTGCTCGCTGGAGACGTACCGCACCCGCTGCGAGGGGTAGAGGTTGGTCGTGTAGTGCCCCACGGCCTGGAGGAGGTGGGTCTTGCCGAGCCCGGCGCCCCCGTAGATGAACAGCGGGTTGTAGGAGCGTGCGGGCGCCTCGGCCACGGCGAACGCGGCCGCGTGGGCGAACCGGTTGCTCGCCCCGATGACGAACCGGTCGAAGGTGTACTTCTCGTTCAGGGGGGCGTCACGGTCGCCGACCGGGGCGGTGAAGCTCTCGGGGGCGCCCCGCCGACGCTCCCCCTCGCGGGTCCCCTCGGAGACCGTCGTGGCAGGGGGCTCCCCGGCGCCAGCGTCCGCCCCGTCCTCGCCTGGTTGGGCAGGGGCGTCGGGGCGCACCGTGATCATCACGTTCAGGGCTCGGCCCGCGGCGGCGGTCAGGGCCGCGCGCAGTTCGGCGCCGTAGCGCAGGTCCAGCTGCTCGCGGGCGAAGGCGTGAGGCGCCGCGAGCACCAGCGTGTCGTCGCTGAAGCCCACGGGGGAGGTCTCTCGCAGCCAGGTCTGCAGCGCCGCGCCCGTGACGCGGTCCTGCAGGGCGTCAAGCGTGTGCTGCCAGAGGTCAGTCAGCTCGAGGGCGTCGAGATCGCTCACCGTGTGGTCCCCGTCGTCGCTGCTCGGTGCAGGGTGCAGAGCCGCCCGGCAAGCCGTCCACAGGATCATCCACAAGGTGTGGACGGTCACGGGCGGCCCGGCGCGCACGCCGGCAGGCGCCGCGCAGGCAGGCAGCACCGGGGGAAGACGCGGTGCCCCTCTACCCAGCCGAGCCCGCCACCGGAGCCCGTGCATCGTGCCACGGCGCCCCATGCGCGCCAGCGGGGCGGCTGGTCTCGTGTGCGAGGTCGGCAGAATACGCGTCCCCGCTCGCGGCGTGCAACACCCCCGTCGGACAGTCGGCGGAGGGTCGGGCCGTCAGCCTGGAGCCACCTGGGTCACCCAGGTCGTGGGTCACCCAGGTGGGGATCCCTTGGGATCGACCAGCCGGGCCCCCCCAGCGGGTCGGCAGGCCCAGGGATGCGCCTCGTGGGAGGCCCCTCGACGGCTGGTTGCTGATGGCGGCACGGGGGCGTACCGTTGACCTGTGCGGCTGCGGACGGCCGCCCCTGTCACTGTGCCGCCGCACCCGCCACGACCTTGCAGCGCCGACCCACCGTGCGAGCGTTGTCCGCCGCGGGCAGGAGCAGGACCGATGAAGCGCACCTACCAGCCCAAGAACCGTCGTCGTCACCGCCGCCACGGCTTCCGTGCGCGCATGCGCACCCGGCAGGGGCGTGCGGTGGTGAAGCGTCGTCGTCAGCGGGGGCGCCAGCGCCTGACGGCGTGAGGCGGTCGCCGCGCGCGAGGCGCGGTCGCGGGGCCCGAGCGATCCAGGACCATGGTCAGCGGGCCGCGGGCCCGCGACGTGCCTCGGGCCGTTACGCTGGGCATCGACTGTCCGCGGCTGCCGAGCAGCGCCTATGACCACCACCATGCGCCTGCGGCCCTCACGGGACGTGCGAGCCGTCCTGCGCTCCGGATCCTCCGCACGCGGCGAGGACGCCACGGTGCGCGCTCGGCGGCGCCCTGACGTCGACGGCGCTCCTGCGCGCTGGACGGCCGCGGCCACGCGAGGGTTCCCCTCGGCCGTGGTGCGCAATCGCGCCAAGCGGCGGGCGCGGGCGATCATGCGCGAGCTCGAGCTCCCGCCCGATGTCGACCTCGTGGTCATCTGCCGCCCAGGCGTCGCGGAGCGCCCATGGGACGAGCTGCGCCCGGCGGTGAGGGGCCTCGTCCAGCGTGCGCTGCGACGCGAGCTGGGCGACGCGGCGTCCGCTGCCGAGACGACGAGCGCGGGGTCGCTGCGATGAGCTGGGGCGCCCGGATCCTGGATCGTCTGATCGCGCTGTACCAGCTGATCCCCAGAGGTCCTGTCCAGCGCTGCCGCTTCTATCCGACATGCTCGCAGTACGGCCGCGAGGCGCTGGCCACGCACGGCGCGGGTCGGGGCGCCTGGCTGACGATCAAGCGCGTGGGCCGCTGCCATCCCTTCCATCCTGGGGGGATCGATCACGTCCCTCCACGCGAGGGACGTGACGACGCAGAAGGAGTCGAACCGTGGACTTCCTGATCGGCATCTGGAACGGGCTGCTCGACGGCCTGGCCGCCATCCTCGCCACCTTCCAGGGCGTCTTCGAGCCCATCCCGCTGGTGGGCGCCTGGAGCTGGGCGTTCTCGATCATCGCCCTGACCGTCGTGGTGCGCGTCCTGTTGCTGCCGTTGGCCATCAAGCAGACGCGCTCGATGCGGGCCATGCAGTCGCTGAAGCCCGAGATCGACCGGATCCAGAAGAAGTACAAGGCCGACCGGTCGATGATGAAGACAGACCCGGAGAAGTACCGGGCTCGCAAGCAGAAGCAGCAAGAAGAGACGATGAAGCTCTACAAGGAGCACAACGTCAACCCCCTGGGGGGCTGCCTGCCGCTGCTGGCCCAGATGCCGATCTTCATCGCCATGTTCCGGCTGCTGACCACCGAGCGCGCCGACCCCCTGCAGGGCGAGGGCTTCCTGCTGGTCGACGACCTGACGGTCAACGCGCTGCAGGGCGCCGGCATCGGGGCCTGGTTCCTCGTGCTCGCCATGGGCATCACGATGTATGTCTCCCAGCGCCAGATGATGGCCAACAATCCGGCGTCAGCGGACAACCCGCAGATGAAGATCATGCTGTACCTGATGCCGGTCATGCTCACGATCTTCGCCATGAACTTCCCCGTCGGGCTGGTGCTGTACTGGGTGACCACGAACCTGTGGACCATGGGGCAGCAGTACGTCATGTTCAGGGGCGCGAGCGCACCCCAGCCCGCGAAGGCCAAGAGCTAGCCTCACGAGCCGCGCGAGCGGTGCTCGCGTCGGACTCGTCGAAACCGCCGATCACCTCTCGAGGAGCATGCGTCCATGAGCGCCGACCAGCACGAGCAGCAGGTCGCAGAGGCAGACGAGGGCCACGCGCTCTCGACCGAGGAATGGCTCGATCAGCTCGACCACGAGGCCGACCTCGCCGCCGACTTCATCGAGGGCCTGTTGGACCGCCTCGACCTTCCGGGGGACATCGACATCGAGGTGACCGAGGACCAGGCCTTCGTGCGCATCAACGAGGTGGGCACGGGCTTGCTCATCGGCCGGCGCGGGCAGACCCTCGAGGCCCTCCAGGAGCTGACGCGGTGCGCGGTGCAGCGCCAGACCGAGCAGCGCGCGCACGTGCGCGTCGACGTCGAGGGGTACCGACAGCGCCATCTCGAGAAGCTCAAGGACAAGTGCCGCGATGCGATCGCCGAGGTGCGCGAGACCGGTGAGGCGGTGCGCCTGGAGCCGATGGACGCCTACGAGCGCAAGGTCATGCACGGCCTCGTCGCGCAGAGCGGCGGCGTGGTGTCCGCCAGCGAGGGCGCCGATCCGCGACGTCGCGTCGTGATCCGCCCGGACCGCGAGGGCGACGAGGACTGACGCGGCGCGCTGCGTGCGCCGTCACCGCTGCACGGGGTCGGCGGGGACGACTGCCTTCGGCGGTGTGTCCGCCGAGTGGGTTCGCGGGTCCTGATCGGGTCGGCCGCGGCGAGGCAATGGTGTGATGCGGGGCACGCGGAACTGCGGACGAGCGGGGAGGACAGCGCGTGAGCGACGACCTCGAGCGCTTGGCCGACCTCATCGCGGCGTCACCCCACAACCTGGTCGCTCGCGCCGATCACCCGGTGCTGCGCACGGTGCACGTGCGCGAGGCCGAGGAGCTGGCGACGCTGCTCGACCCCCGTCCCGGCAGCCTGTGGATGGACTTGGGGACCGGCGGCGGCCTGCCGGGTCTCGTCTTGGCCCGCGCGCATCCGCAGGCGACCTGGCGCCTGGTGGACGCTCGGCGCAAGAAGGCCGACGAGGTGCAGCGCTTCGCCGCTGAGCTCGGGATCGCCTGTGAGGTGGTGGCTGATCGAGCCGAGCTCCTCGCCCGGCAGCCCGAGCACCGAGGCGCCTATGAGGGCGTGGTCGCACGGGCCGTCGCCCCCCTGCGCTCGCTGGTGGAGCTCGTGCGCCCCCTCTTGACGCCAGCAGGGCGATGCTGGGCGATCAAGGGAGAGCGCTGGGAGGACGAGATCGACGAGGCGCAGCGAGCCCTGCGGGAGCTCGGGATGGACGTGGAGCACGTCCAGCCGTTGGCCCGCGGGGGGCTGCTCGTGCTGGCGACCACGGGGGAAGCGCCTCCCAGCTGGGTTCCGCGGCCGCCGGGGCGCGCACAGCGCGATCCGCTCTAGCGGTGGCGCTGCCGCCACGAGGGCGCGACGGTCGTCGTGGCTGCGCTGCATCCTCCGCGTGGAACTCCGCGAATGTGGTTTGGCACGCTCCCGCCCCGGGGGCCGGACATGACCGTGGGTGGCGGCGTCCGGCGGCATCGCATGTGGCCGCAGGTGCTCGGGACTGGCTCGCCGGGCGATGCTCGTAGAGGGTGATCGCGCCGAGCCCGCAGGCCAACTCCAATCCGATGCGGTCAGGGCGCAGCTCGAGATCGCGGTGGCGAGGGGTGTCTCCCCATCTTCTCGTCAAGCCGCGTGAGCGACGCATCGGCGGGGCCGCCGGGTGTGGATGGCTGGAGGCGCTGCGCGGGGTGAGGAGTGGTGAAGCGGCTGCGATCACGGTTGAGCGAGAGGCGCCGCGCCGGGCTCGGGCCCCACGGCGGCAGGGTCGCCTGGACCGGCCCGAGATCGTGGGTGAGGAAGGCGTGCTTGGGACCGACGGCACGTTGGTGGCGGCGGTCATGGAGCCGGTCGAGCTCGCCGGCGAGGTCCGCGACCATGCGGCCGTGGGTGGTCTCGGCGGGGTCGTTACGGTCTGGGTGGCTGCGGCGGCGAGGACCTCGTCGCGCTGGCGTTCGCCTCATGCGGGGCGCGTGGGGGGTCGGTAGGCGCACCAGTCGCGGCTGGCCGGCGTCGCGCAGCGCTCCCGGTGTGGGGTGGCGGGCCCGCAGCGCCTGCACCGCGTGGTGCCCGGGGTGGCTCCAAGGACCCCTTCGAGGGCCGGGTTGAGGGCGGTGAGGGTGGCGCGCTGCCCGTTGGCCACGCGGACAAGATCGGCGGTCGGATCGTCGTCGCAGCCCGAGTCGCAGCCCGACAGCACGCGGAGGCGCTGTAGCGGTTCGTCGTCGGGGGTGCTATGCGATCCGAGGTCGGTGCATTCGGGCGGTGTCGGCCAGCACCGCGCGGCCTCGCGCGGGCTTCGGTCTTGGCCTCACCGGGAGACGGGTCAGCGGCACGGCGCAGCACCAGCCTGGGGATGGAGGCCACGGCCACGGCCACGCCACGGGCGCGGCCGACCGCCAGGGCGAGCGCGGGCGTCTGGGCCGGGCTGGTCGATCACCAACGCCGGCACCCCATGCTCGGTTGCGCGGTCGAGCAGCGCCTCGAGCGCAGCCGGGGCGTCGGTGATGGGCCGGTCGAACAGCACCGCCCGCTCGCGTCGTTCGCGGTGGCCTGGTGGTTGGTCTTGCCGACGTCAAGGCCGACCAGCACGTCGACCTCGGCGGGGTCTGGCCCCTGCGGCTGCCCTCTGCCACGTGACCGTGCAGCCGAACTGGTCCGTTCGGGCGCCGCCGTCGGCCACGAGACGAATCAGCGCGCGCAGCGCGGGCCTCCCCATGAGCGGTCCCGCGGGGCCCAGCGGCACTGGTGGCAACACCCTCCAAGCCATCAGCTGCGACAGGGGGCAGACAGCCATGCTGGCTCGCCGGACCTCTCGGCCAGCGAGGGTCCCACCGGAGGCGAACCAGGGACGAGGGGCAGAGCGCGAGGCAAGCCCTTCGCCATGACTGTCCCGACGGGGGTGAGCCCCCTGGCGTGCCTGCTCCGCTGTCCCCACGACATGGTGCGGCTGCTTCGCTGCCCCCGAGACAGCGATCGCTCCGGCGAGCTCCCCGATGGGCTTGGATCATGGGTCAGCAAGGCGGAAGGCTGCGTGCTGGGCGGCCGAGCGGCGGTTCGATGAGAGGCGTGCTCGCGGCAGCGAGGGCGTGTCCCCGGATCGGCAACGAGAGCGCCGGAGGGGAGACGATGTGCCCACGCTGGATGACCACGGGACAGGCCTTCGCGTCGATGCGCACGGTGGGGCAAGGGGGCGTGGGTCGTGGGTGGAGCACATAGCGGCGTCGGTGTTCCACGTGAAACATGGCCGCGCAGTGGCTCACGCCGCGGCACAGCACAGCCACATCGATTGGGCACCGATCGGCGCAGGAGCAGCGAGGTCCACGGCCATGATCGGCAGCACCATCCTCCTGGACGCCGAGCTCTCTGGTCCGAAGGGTGGCCCTTGGGGTGCTGCAGTCTCATGGCGCGGTGAGCCCGCATCGGCTTCGGACACGAGGGCTGCTAGCGCGGGCCAGCCCCACCTGGAGCCGCAGTCCTGGGCGCTGTCGGGCACGGTGCTGAGGCCTCGGTTGGTCTGGGAGGCCGCGCAAATGCGTGCTTGCGGCCAGAGGATGGGCGGGACACGTGGCGCTCTACGCCCACTCGTGAGGGGTCTCGGACGTCGGCGCTCGCGGTACCACTCCCCCATCGCCTCTTCGGGCCAGTCGGCGGCACACGATCTGGCGGCCTCCCATACGGCGCGGTCGCCGCCAGCGAGGCCAAGCCGCATGGCCCCTGCAGGCGACTCGGCAGCGTGGCATCGCCAGTGAGGAGGAGCGCCGCTTCTCCCAGTGCGGCGGCTCGGGGTGATGACGAGACGGAGCGCGGGAGTGACGGCGCTGTCCAGGACAGCGACGGGCAAGCAGAAGGACGTGTAGGGCGGCCTGCTTCCTACGGTGGTGGGCGAAGCGACGCGCACATGATGCAGCGAGCGACAGGGGCCACTGGCGCCTACGCGAACATTGGGCGAGCGATGGTTGCGGGGTTCCCGATGGGCGTGGCTCATCAGGCAGTAGCCGGGTGGCGGGATGCGATCCTCACACCACCTCCTCGCTTCCGTGACGCGTGGGTGGGCGCAGGCCGTGAAGCCGAGACGCGGGCAAGCTGCACCTGCGCTGATGCGACCCGTCTCTCAGCAACGTGGCAAGGGCCGCCATCGGCCCGCGCTACGGAGGGCTCATCTGCCGAGAGCGGCTGCAGCCACTGGTCCTTGTGCGGGCCCTGCGCCGCTGGCGAGCGAGGACAGCAGCGAGCCCGGCCGCCGACCGAGTGCGTGCCGGTGTTGCACCCGTCGCCCCCGTGGTCGCGCGGAGACGTCATCTTCTCCACGCATGGGCCACGCGGGCAGACATCATGCGCAGTGCGCCGCATGGCGCGTGGCGATGGCCAAGGAGGCCTCTCGTTCCCACCGGGGATCGAGAGGGGTCCATCGGCTCTCGGGGAGGGATCGGCGTGCTCGCGGCCG
>PUKE01000057.1 GCA_003550425.1 Nitriliruptoria bacterium | reverse complement strand
GGTAGTAGCCGCACGTCGACTCGGTCATGTCGCCCAAGTTGGCGACGACGATCCGGTCGACGGGACGTTGCATGCGGCGGAGGTCCCGCACCCGGTCGGGGATCTGCTCGATCACCGACCGCACCCGCCGGATCGTGTCCTCGGTGCCGCCGCCCGCCTCGGTGGCCTTGCCGATCTGCCAATCCGAGACGCTGAGCACCAGCGTCCGTTCTCCGCTGTCAGCGGAACCCGCCGGTTTCCTGGACCGCCGGCGGGGGATCGCGTCGAGCAGCTCCCGGCCGGTCCTCCCGCCGTCGATCCGTCTGCGCACCCGGCATTTGACGTACTTGTTCGGGTCGGACGGATCACCCCAGGCGCGGACCTCGAGCACCTCGAGGACGTCGACGGGAACCTCGGGCAGCATCGCGGCGAGCAGCGCGTCGAAGTCATGCTCGCCGTCCGGGGCGACAAGCTCGGCGACGCCCTGCCCGGAGTCGTCAAGCCGGACCTTCGGCCGCTGCGGTGCCGCGGGCGGGTCGGCCATCCCACGCCGCCGAGCGTCGTCCGCCAAGCTCAACAGCGGCACCTGCCCCGACGATGCCGGCGGATGCTGAACTCGCTCAGGCTGTAGTCGTGGTCAGCCAGGGTGTCCTGGATCGCCGTCGCGGGGATCGTCAGATCATCCAGCGCGTCCCGCAGCTCGTCGCCCCACACCTCGAGCGCGCGGGCGACCGCGCACGACGGCCCCTGGTGCCGGATGCGGCTGCGCGCCTCCTCGGCGAGACTCATCCGTCGGCGTGCAGCTCGTCGACGCGCCGTTCGATCCGGTCGACGCGGGCGGCGACCGCCGCCGCCTGCGCCCTCGCAGCCTCAGCCTGCTCCCACGTCGCATCAACCCGGTCCTTGATCGACCCTCCGTGGTTCGGGGCCAGCTCCCGTCTAGCGAGCTGCGCCCCCTCGATCACATCCTGATGCGCGCGCGCGAGCGCCTGCAAACCTCGGAACATGGGGATCACGGCTTTCCGTATGGCGGCGGCGACGGCGACGATGGTCGCGGCGACCGCGCCGACGACACCGACCGGCTCGGGCATACTGTCGACCGGCACACGTTCACCGGTCGATGCTGCGGATGGCGTCGAGCACGTCGTCGATGCCGCCGCCCTGCAGCCGAGACAGCAGCGTGGACGCGCGCATCGGGTCCATCGCCCCGTGCTGAATCAGCGTCGACCACACCCGGTCGGCGGTCGCTTCGGCGATCCTGTCGATGTCGTCGCGGTCAAGGCTGGCCATGATGTCCTCCGGGGTCGACGCGGCTGCTGTGCGGTAGTGGGGGAGTCGTGCGTAGGCGGCGCCGCCGGGGCAGGCGGTGGAGCCGAGGTCGCGGTGGCCGACCAGCGACGGCTGCCACCAGCCCTGGTCGATGCCGTGCCGGTACAAGTCGACGAGCGCCTGCTCCATCGGCTGCGGCGGACGCTTGTGAGAGAAGTTCCCGATGAGCGCGACGCCGTGCCTGGTGGTGTTGTGGCCGCGGGTGTGGCCGCCGACCTGCGCCAACGGCCGGCCGCTGTAGATCCGCCCGTCGACGTCGATGCACAGGGTGTAGCCGACGCACACGTACCCCATGCCGATCATCATCTCGTTGAGGCGGCGCATCCCGGCGTTGCCGGTCCACTCCGCTGTGACGGTGTGGTGGAGCACCAGCCCGCCGCGGCGGGTCGGGGCGGCGCCGGGGTTGCGGGTCTGCCGGAACCCCCAGTCGGCGCGTCCAACGATGTCGACCATGTCAGCCCTTTCGGACGTATCGGGGCCACGGGGCGCGGCGCTGCGCATGGGAGCGGGTGACCCAGGCCACCCAGCCGGCGAACACCGGCACGGCGACGTCGACGGCGCCGAGCCCGTCGCGGCGCAGCTCAGGGAACGCCGCCGGCTCCACGAACCAATGCCAGGTCAGCCACGCCCACCCGGCGGCGAGCGGGGCGCGCCAGACAGCGTGGACCCGCAGCCGCTCCACATGCCTGGAGAGCTTCGAGTCGGTGCAGCCGGTAGCGACCGCGACGCCCTGCAGGACGAGCGCGGCGACACCGAGCGCGAGCCACAGCGGCGTCGCCCAGGTCACGACAGATCCGGTGTGTCGATGCCGTACTCGGCGGCGAGGCCGACGAGCGTCGCCCACTCGTCAGCCGACAGGTCCCCGGCGTCGTAGGCGTCCTGCAGCCCCGCCCACGCCCGATTGATGCGGCCACGGGAGAGCGCCCGCTCGACGTCGGGGAAGTCCTTGAGCATCCGGCGGGTGAACGCCGGGCCCATCTGCACGTCCACCTGGTCGAGGAGCCCGTCGATGTCGGGGCCGCGCATCAGCGGGCCGCCCTGCGCCCGGGCCGTCCGGTGCATGTCGGTGATCCGTCCCATCAAGCGCCTCCCAGATCCGTTGCGAACCCGAGGAACCAATAGACCTCGGGGGGGTCGTCTTCGGACGCTTCCGGCTGTTCGATGGTGAGTCGCAGGGTGAGCTCCTCGCCGGTGTGGTTGAGGGTGGCGAGGTCGCCGGGGGTGACGGTGTCCCACGTCTGCCCGCCGTTGAGGGATGCCTCGTAGGTGATCGTCCCGTCGCCGGGGACTATCTGCTCGGTGAGCAGGTAGACGCTGTCGCACGGCGCCGGCAGCGTCTTCGTAGACAAAGTGATCGTGCCGGTGGTGTTAGCCATTGACGCTCCTTGCCTTGGTGCGATCCGGAGAGGGTCGAAGCCCTGCGGCGGCGGCCTGGTCGCACCAGCTGCCGCGCAGCTGCCAGCCGTCGACGTGTCGGGCGAGCGCGAGGTAGCTGGTGACGGTATCGGCGGGGTGGGGCGGTCACGCCTTCGGCGGTGACGACCGTGCGGCGCGTTTGCGCTGGCGGTCAGCGGCGCGTTGGCATTCGCGGCAGAACCGTCGCCC
>PUKE01000054.1 GCA_003550425.1 Nitriliruptoria bacterium | reverse complement strand
GCGCCGCGGGGCAGCAGCAGCGTCAGCGCGCCCGGCCACCAGGCGCGCATCAGGCGCTGGGCGGGATCGGGCGTCTCGGCGGCCAGGGCGAACAGCTGCACCGTGCCGCGCACCAGCACCGTCAGCGGCTGGTCGGCGGCGGCGTGGCGGGCGGCCCGCAGTCGGCCGGTCGCCTCCGGGTCGAAGGCGTCGGCCAGGACCGCGTACACGGTGTCGGTGGGCGCCACGACGAGCGCGCCCTCCCCGAGCGCGGCGGTCGCGCGCTCGGCGGCGTCGGGGTCGTCGATCGGCAGCACCTGCGGCATCGGCGCCGATGCTACGCCGTGCGCGGCCCGCGGGGGGCGCGTCGCGCGGCCACGACGCGGGGACGGCCGGTGAGGTCGGGGTGGACCGCCACGTCGACCAGGCCGGTGGCCTCGGCGCGCGCGGCCACCGCGGTCGCCCGGGCCTCGGCGACCTCGAGCAGCACCGTGCCGCCGGGGGCGAGCCACGACGTGGCCGCGGCGAGCAGCCGGTCGGTGACCTCGTGGCCGGTCGGGCCGGCCACCAGCGCCGGCGCGGGGTCGTGGCGCGCGACCTCGAGCGGCGCGGCCTGCCGCTCGGCCTCGGTGAGGTAGGGCGGGTTGGACACCAGCACCGCCACGCGCCCGCGCAGGCCCTCGGGGACGGGGGCGAGGAGGTCGCCCGCGCGCACGTCCACGCGCAGGCCGTGCCGGCGCGCGTTGGCCCGCGCGGCGGCCACGGCGGGCGGGCTGGCCTCGGTGGCCAGCACCAGGCCGGGGCGGGCCTCGTCGGCCACCGCGAGCGCGATCGCCCCGCTGCCGGTGCCCACCTCCACCACGATCGCCCCGGGCGGGGTGGCGGCGATGGCGTGGCCGGCCAGCACCTCGGTCTCAGGGCGGGGCACGAGCACGTCGTCGGCCACCGTGAGGGTCAGCCGGCGGAAGCCGACCTCGCCGAGCAGGCGCTGGAGCGGCTCGCGCGCGGCGCGGCGGGCCGCGAGGCCCTCGAGGTCTCGCGCCTGCTGGACGGTCAGCGCCTCGGTGCGGCGCAGCCGCACCTGGGGGCGCGCGCAGCCCAGGACGTGGGCGAGCAGCAGCTCGGCGTCGACCGCGGGGCTGGCGACCCCGGCGGCGGCCAGGCGCGCGGCGACGTCGTCGCGCGCCTGCCCGACGGTGGCGCTCACCCCGCCGAGGGCTCCCGCTCGGCCAGGGCGGCGAGACGGCGGCGCTGCTCCTCCTCGGCGAGGGCGTCGACCAGCTCGTCGAGCTGCCCGGCGAGCACCTCCTCGAGGTTGTGCACCGTCAGGTTGATGCGGTGGTCGGTGACGCGGCGCTGGGGGAAGTTGTAGGTGCGGATCTTCTCGGAGCGGTCGCCCGAGCCGATCTGGGAGGCGCGCTCCTCGGCGCGCTCGGCGTTGCGGCGCTGCTCCTCCTCGGCCAGCAGCCGCGCGCGCAGCACGCGCATGGCCCGCTCGCGGTTCTGCAGCTGCGACTTCTGGTCCTGGGAGGACACGACGATGCCGGTGGGCAGGTGCGTCAGCCGCACGGCGCTGTCGGTGGTGTTGACGCTCTGCCCGCCCGGCCCCGAGGACCGGAAGGTGTCCAGGCGCACGTCGTTGGGGTCGAGCTCGACGTCGACCTCCTCGGCCTCGGGCATGACGGCGACCGAGGCGGTGGAGGTGTGGATGCGCCCCGAGGACTCGGTGACCGGCACGCGCTGGACGCGGTGGACGCCGGACTCGTGCTTGAGCACCGCGTAGACGTCCTCGCCGGACACCTGGAAGGTGGCCTCCTTCACGCCGCCCACGCCCTGCTCGGACACCGACACGTCCTCCACGCGCCACCCCCGCGCGTCGGCGAAGCGCTGGTACATGCGCTGCAGCTCGCCGGCGAACAGGCCGGCCTCGTCGCCGCCCGCCCCGGCGCGGATCTCGACGATGACGTCCTTGTGGTCCTGCGGGTCGGGCGGGATGAGCAGGCGCCGCAACTCGTCGGCGAGCGCGGCGGCGCGGGCCTCGTGTTGCTCGGCCTCGGCCAGGAACGCCTCGCGGTCCTCGCCCTCCGACTCCTCGGCGAGCTCGCGCGCCGCGGCGGCGTCGTCGCGCGCCTCCCGCCACCGCGCGGCGGTGCCCACGATCTCGGCCACGCGCGCATGCTGCTTGGCGACCTCTCGGTAGCGGGCGTGGTCACCGGCGATCTCGGGGTCGGCGAGCTGGGCCTCGAGCTCGGCGTGGGTGCGCTCCAGCTCGGTCAGGCGACCGGCGAGCGCGCCGAGGTCAGCGGTCATGGCGAGCCACCTCCTGCGCGGTCACCGCTCGCCGGGGTCGTCACCAGGCGCGTCGGCGTCGTCGTCGCCGGCGCCCTGGGCGTCCCCGCCGGGCGTCGCGTAGATCTCGGGGGGTGCCTCGTCGGGGCCCCACTGGATCGCCGCCGGGAGCGGCGCGGTGCGCCCGCGCAGGTCCTCGCTGGGCACCACGGCCTGGAAGGCGCGGATCGCGACCTCGACCATGGCGTCGTCGGGCGGGCGCGTGGTCAGGCGCTGCAGCCACAGGCCCGGCTTCATGAACAGCCGCGTGAGGGGCCCGCGGTCGGCCGCCCCCAGGCGCAGCGCCTCGTACGCCACGCCGGCCACGACAGGCAGCAGGAGGATGCGCAGGCCGATGTGGTACGTCGCGTAGCCGAGGATCCCCACGCCCTCGGGTGGCGGCACGAGCGCGCCGGCGACGCTGTAGACCAGGATGGCCACGATCATGACCATCACCAGGAAGTTGGTGCCGCAGCGCACGTGCAGCGTGGAGTAGCGCTGGATGCGCTCGGGCTCCAGCGGCTCCCCGTGCTCCCAGGCGGCGATGGTCTTGTGCTCGGCCCCGTGGTAGGCGAACACGCGCCGGATGTCGCTCATCAGCGAGATCAGCG
>PUKE01000064.1 GCA_003550425.1 Nitriliruptoria bacterium | reverse complement strand
TGTACGGCCGCGATATGGTCTTTCACCGCGATACGGTGCTTGAATACCATCCGAACGGCATGGAAATCACCGCGGAGCTGGAAACTGCCGGTGACTGTGAAGCTGCTGTGGGCTCTCGACCAGCCGCGGACTGCCAATCCGCCACCGTGCTTGAACCTGCCGTCGAAGCTTCGCCCGGGCGGGCGAGTTTTTCCCGCCGGTATTACTCAATAGGCGGCGGATTTGTCGTCGAAGAGGGCGAGAACCAGAACCGCGGCGAGCGCGTCGACCTACCGTTTCCGGTCGATTCAGCCGCTGAGCTTCTCTCGTGGTGTCGCGACCGGAAATGCCCGGTTTCGGATGTGGTAAGATACAATATGCAGCACTGGCATGGTGAAACGGCGCTTGCCGACGGCTTGCGACAGGTCTCCGATACCATGCTTGAGAGTGTATACAACGGTGTTCGGGCTGCCGACGTTCTGCCGGGCGGGCTCGGTGTTCATCGACGTGCGCCGAAACTCGCTCGAGATCTCCTGGGACAGGAAATTCCGACGTCGCCGTCGGAGTTGCTCGAATGCGTACGGCAGCAGGGGCAGGATGTTCGCGCCGCAGGCGGTGGATTCGAAGCGGTGACCCGCTGGGTCAGCTGCTTTGCCCTTGCTGTGAATGAAGAGAATGCCGGGTTCGGACGCGTAGTTACCGCACCGACCAATGGTGCAGCCGGTGTAATTCCGGCAGTGCTTCTGTACTATCGCTGTTTCTTCCCGGAGGTAACGACCGACGGTATAGAGCGCTTTCTTCTGACTGCAGGCGATATCGGCAGTCTTTTCAAAAAAGGAGCCACAATCAGTGCCGCAATGGGAGGCTGTCAGGCTGAAATCGGTGTGAGTTCCGCGATGGCGGCGGCAGCACTCACTGATGTAGCGGGAGGCGTTCCGGAGCAGGTTCTGCAAGCTGCGGAAATCGCCATGGAACATCATCTCGGGATGACCTGCGATCCGGTCGGAGGGCTGGTACAGATCCCCTGTATTGAACGCAATACCATGGGCGCTATCAAGGCGATTACCGCTTCCAATATGGCACTCGCCGGCGATTCCTCGTACGCGCGAGTAAGTCTTGATCAGGTCATTGATACCATGTGGGATACGGCGCGAGATATGAATGCACGCTACAAGGAGACCAGCGAAGGCGGGCTTGCGGTGCATATTCCAATAAACGTTATTGAATGCTGATGGAACTGCGCTGCTCCGACGCGGTATTATAATAGCTGTGGAGAGGAGCCCGCTTGTGAAAGCTACCATGACCACCGGTCGTCTTGCAGATCGGTTCTTTGTTCGTATCCGCCCGGCTCTCAAGTCCGGTGCCGTGTTCGTCACATTGTGCGCCGCTGTCGCAATGTTTACAGCCTGTGACAGCCCGGGAGACGATGTTGCAGATGACCGGGTCGACGAGGATCGCACTGAGCTCGATAACCCCTTTCTTCGGTTTGCGTTCGGTACCATGACTGTCGAGCACGAAGAGCGGAGTGAACCGCTTGAACTCGGTGACAGTGTCGGAGCAGGAGATCGCGTTACACTTGAGCCGAATGCCGTAGCCGAGTTCCAGTACGCCGACTCAGCACTCGTCCGTTTCGACGGCCCTGCTACCTTTGACGTTTCAATGCGGCGAGGTCGTGACGGGGTAACGGTCTTTGTAATCGATCTCGAGGAAGGCAGTGCTATCGTCCGCCGGGAGGCTTCCGTCGAGAACAGGAACGTCAGGATCCGTACCGATTCAGGCATTGTTGAGTCTACCGGTACACGGTATTCAGTGTCCCGCGAAGACGCGGGTGACACGATCGTCAGTGTTGCAGAAGGGCAGGTTCGTGTGTTGCCGAGTTCGGTAGACCCGGATGATCTTTCGGATCTCACCGCAGTGGAGGACGTGCTCTCTGTAATCGACGAGATCAACGACAGCTCGGTGTTTGTCGACGCCGACGGGGAAGTGCGGATCAACGCGGCGGATGTTGAAACCGCAAGCGGCATACTGCGGGATATGCGCGAGCAGTTACGGCTGTACGGTGAGGCCGATACGCCGGACGAAGAAGAAATGCAGACTGTCACAACGCTGCTTCGCTACGCACGGGACCGTATTGAATCACAGCGCCCGGAGGTTGTATCCGCCGCAGCAGAAAGACTCGAGCGAATCAACGCTCTTCGGGAGCGAACGCTTCTTTCCGTCGACGACGAACAGGCGGAGTCGCCTGCCGGAAGACTTGCACGCCTGCGGGTGGAAACTGATCCGGGCGACGCCGAAGTGTATCTCGACGGGCTTCCGATCGGTTCCGAGATCTTTTCTTCGCTTTTCGAACCGGATGAAACAGTCCGCCTCGAAGTCAGGCGACAGGGATATGAAACTGAAGAAATAGAGGTAACCTTCGACGAAGGACTCGATGAATCCATTTCCGTATCGCTGTCGCGACTCGAACCCGAAGTCAGTGACGAAGAACTGACAGCTGCGATTGAAGAGCGTAATAGCGACACGGTAGCCCGTTATATCGAAACCGGAGGAGACCCTGACCGGGATCTTGGTAACGACCGCACGCCGCTGGCGATCGCATTCGGCGCCGGACGCCGTGTCGAAGAGATAATTGGAAGCTTCTCTCCCGACCACGAAATTGTGGAGTTCCTGCTTGCCGCCGGAGCCGATCCCGACGTCGTGTTTCATGGATCGGAATCGTCAGATTCAACTCTCACGCCGCTTTCAAGTGTCATACTGGCGGGGCTGTACCGGTCCGATATCGACTACGACCTGATAGACCGCTTGCTTGAGGTAGGCGCCGCGCCGGACATTGTGATCGAGACCGGTGAGATGCGTGTTACCTCGATCGCGCTCCCGATAATTATAGGCATCGAGCAGGGCAGCGTTGAAATGCCGCTCCTCAGGCGGCTTATTGACGCCGGTGGCGATGTTTCGAGA
>PUKE01000087.1 GCA_003550425.1 Nitriliruptoria bacterium | reverse complement strand
GCCCCGCGGAGCCCTGGCCGCCGGCGGCCTGACGGGCCTGGCGCAGATAGGGGTTGCCGGCGCGCTCGGTGCCCACGGTGGTCGGCGGCCCGTGACCGGGCAGGACCGGCACGGCGTCCTCCAGGGGCAGCACGACCTGGGCCAACGAGGCCAGCTGGGTCTCCCAGGAGCCTCCTGGCAGGTCCGTGCGGCCGACCGACCCGGCGAAGAGCAGGTCGCCGGCGACCAGCGCCGGCGGCGAGCCCCCGTCGTGGACCAGCAGGACGCAGGACCCGGGCGTGTGGCCGGGCGTGTGGCGCACGGTCAGCGTCAGGCCGGCCAGCGTGAGCGCCTGGGCGTCGGCGAGCCCCTCGAGGCGCCCGTGCGGAGGATCCCAGGTCAGGCCGAGCTGCTGCTGGAGCAGCGCGCCGGAGTCGTCCCCGAAGGCCGCGCCCGGCTGCTCCCAGAGGTGGTGATCGCCGGGGTGGAGCAGCACGGGCAGGTCCAGCGCCTCGGCGAGGGCCGGCGCGTCCCACAGGTGGTCGAGGTGGCCGTGGGTGAGGACGATGGCCTCGGGGACCAGGTCATGGCGCTCCAGCCGCTCGCGCACCGCGCGCGCCGCGTCCTGTCCGGGGTCCACGATGACGCACCGCCCCGTGCCCGGGGCGCCCAGCAGGTAGCAGTTCGACTGCCACAGCCCCGTGGTCAGGGACGCGAGGACGGCGGCAGGGGGGCCCATCAGCGCGTGGGACCGTCGCCGGCGCTGTTGCGCGCGGCCTGGGGGACCACGCGGTAGGCGTCGTAGACGCTCTCGACCCGACGGATCCGGTCCAGCACGTGCTCGAGGAAGCTGATCTCGGCCAGCTCGAAGGTGAAGCGCAGGTGCGCGACGCGGTCGCGCTGGGTGGCCACGTGGGCGCTGAGGATGTTCACGCTCATGTCGCCGAGGATCGACGTGACGTCGCGGAGGAGGTTCTTGCGGTCCAGCGCCTCCACCTGCACGGTCACCCGGAAGGTCGCCGGCATGTGGGTGTCCCACCGCACGGGCAGGAGCCGGTCGGGGTCCTGGCGGAGGTCACCGACGTTGGGACAGTCCGTGCGGTGGACGCTCACCCCGCGCCCGCGCGTGACGAAGCCCAGGATCTCGTCGTGCGGCACCGGCGTGCAGCACCGGGCCAGCGACACCCACACGTCGTCGACGTCCTCCACGACCACCGCGTCGCTGGGGGCGCTCGGGGCGGCCGCGGCGTTGAGCTCGGGGACGGTGACGTCGCTCTCGTCCTCGTCGGCCACCCGCCCCACGAGCTGGTCGGCCACCGTCGTGGCCGCCACGTGCCCCTCGCCGATCGCGCGATGCAGCGACCCGACGTCGCTGTAGTTCATCTGCTCGGCGACCGCGCGCAGCTCGCCACCGGCCATCAGCCGCTTCCAGCCCACGCCCTGCTTGGCCAGGGTGCGCTGCAGCGCGGTCTTGCCGCGGTCGATCGCGTCCTCGCGGCGCTCGCGGCGGAACCACTGGCGGATCTTGGAGCGCGCCCGCGAGGAGCCGACGAACTCGAGCCAGTCGCGCTTGGGCGCCGCACCGGGATCGTTGGAGGTCAGCACCTCGATGGTCTCGCCGTTGCGCAGCTCGTAGTCCAGGGCGACCAGCCGGTTGTCGACCTTCGCGCCGATCGTCTTGTGCCCGACCTCGGTGTGGATGGCGTAGGCGAAGTCGACCGGCGTGGAGCCCAGCGGCAGCGCCACCACGTCGCCCTTCGGGGTGAACACGAAGACCTCGTCGGCGTACAGGTCGAGCCGCAGGTTCTGCATGAACTCGCCGGAGTCCGACGTGTCGCTCTGCATGTCCAGCATCTGCGACAGCCAGGGCGTGTCGGACTCCCCGCCGCCGGTCGGCGCGGGCGCGGCCGCGCTCTTGTCGCTCTGCTTGTACTTCCAGTGCGCGGCGATGCCGTACTCGGCGGTGCGATGCATCGCGCGGGTGCGGATCTGCACCTCCACCGGCTTGCCCTCGGGGCCCACCACCGTGGTGTGCAGCGACTGGTAGAGGTTGAACTTCGGCATCGCGATGTAGTCCTTGAAGCGCCCGGGGATGGGGCGCCACAGGGCGTGGAGCGTGCCGAGCGCGGCGTAGCAGTCCTTGACGCTGTCGACGATGACCCGGATGCCGACCAGGTCGTAGATCTCCTCGAACTCCTTGCCGCGCACCACCATCTTCTCGTAGATCGAGTAGTAGTGCTTGGGCCGGCCCGACACCTCGGCGCGGATCTTCACGTCGCGCAGGTGCTGCTCGACCTCCTCGCGCACCCGCTCGAGGTAGGCGTCGCGCTCGGGCTGGCGCTCGGCGACCATCGCGCGGATCTCGTCGAAGCGCTTCGGGTGCAGCGCGGCGAAGGCCTGGTCCTCGAGCTGCCACTTGAAGTTCTGCATCCCCAGGCGATGCGCGAGGGGCGCGTAGATGTCCAGGGTCTCCTGGGCGATGCGCGTCTGCTTGTCGCGCGGCAGGTGATGCAGGGTCTTGATGTTGTGCAGGCGGTCGGCGAGCTTGATCACCAGCACGCGGAAGTCGTCCGCCATGGCGATCAGCATCTTGCGCAGGCTCTCGGCCTGCTGCTCCTCCCGGCTGGCGACCTTGAGCCGCTCCAGCTTGGTCACGCCGTCCACCAGCGCCGCGGTCGTCTCGCCGAAGCGCTGCGCCACGTCGTCGCGGGTGAGGTCGGTGTCCTCGACCACGTCGTGCAGCAGCGCTGCGCAGATGGTGGCGGTGTCCATCCCGAGCTCGGCCAGGATCTCGGCCACGCCCACGGGGTGGATGATGTAGGGCTCACCGGATCGGCGCCGTTGCTCGGCATGGGCCGCGGCGGCGACGTCGTAGGCGTGCAGCACCGCCTTGACGTCCACGCGGGGGGCGTGGGACCGCAGCTTGTCGATCAGCGGCTGCAGGCGGTCGGGCACCCCGGCGGAGCGATCGAAGCCCGGCAGGCGCGAGAGGACCGCGCGGACCCCCGACTGTCGCGGCCGGCCCGGGACGGTGCGATCCGAGGGCTCCTTGGCGGTCGCGTCGGAGGGCGCTGCGGCGGGCTCGCCAGGGTCGGCGTCGCTGGGGTCGGCGTCGCTGGGGTCGGCGTCGCCTGGCTCGGCGGGGGGTGGCTGGTCACGCGGCTCGGTCGCGGTGCTCGCGGCCTCCGAGGCGTGATCGCGCGTGGTCTCGTCGCGGTCGTCGACCGCGGGAGAGGGCGGCGGGTCTCCGGGCCTGCTCAGCGTCGCCTCCTGCGGTGCGCGATGCACCGGAACGGGTCCGCGTCCCCGCACGATACCCTGCCACGCCAGCGCGCTCACCACGGCCGGAGGGCCGGCGGCCCACAGGCGATGGCGCGACCCCCGAGCCGCGAGGCCCGGCACCCGGGGTCGGCTAGTAGCGCACGAGGCTGATGAGCTCGCGCCCCTCGAGCTTGGCGGCGCCGTCCAGGAAGGTCAGCTCGATGGCCACCGCGAGGGCGACCACCGTGGCCCCGCTGCGCTCGGCCAGCCCGCAGGCGGCCACCGCGGTGCCACCGGTGGCGAGCACGTCGTCGACGATCAGCACGCGCTCCCCCGGCCCGATCCCGTCCTCGTGGATCTCCAGGCGCTCGGTGCCGTACTCGAGGCTGTAGGACTCCTCCATGGTATGCCAGGGCAGCTTGCCCGCCTTGCGCAGCGGCACGAAGCCCGCGCCGAGGTGGTAGGCGATCGGCGCGGCCAGGATGAACCCGCGCGCCTCGATGCCCACGACCTTGTCGATGGTGCCGCGCCCCACGCGAGCGGTGACCGCATCCACCACGGTGGAGAACGACACCGGGTCGGCCAGCAGCGGGGTGATGTCCTTGAAGACCACGCCCGGCTCGGGGTAGTCGGGGATGTCGCGGATCCGGCTGGCCAGCCGGTCGGTGTCGATGTCGATCTGCACGGATGCCACCCCTGGTGGTCGCGGCGCTGCGGACGGCTCCGTGGGGCGGAGCGGCCGCGATCCTAGCGAGCCGGGATCGCGCCGGTCAGCGCACCGCGGCGGAGGGGTCGCGAGCAGCGACCGCGTCGGGGTCGGTCAGGGCCACGTCGCGCCGCTTCAGGGCCACCAGCAGCGGGGTGGCCACGAAGATGGACGAGTAGGTGCCCACCGCCATGCCCACGAACAGCGCCAGCGCCAGGTCGACCAGGGTGTCGGCGCCCAGCAGGTTGCCGCCGATGAGCAGCAGCGAGCCGACGGGCAGCAGCGAGGTGGCCGAGGTCGACAGGGACCGCACGAGGACCCGGTTCAGGGCGGTGTTGGCCACGCGGGCGTAGCCCTCGGGATCGAGGCGCTCGTGGGCCCGCGTGTCCTCGGTCACGCGATCGAACACCACGACGGTGTCGTACAGCGAGTACCCGAGGATGGTCAGCAGCGCGATGACGCTGGCCGGGCTCACCTGGAACCCGACGAGCGCGTAGATCCCGATCGTGACCACGACGTCGTGCAGCAGCGTCACGGCGGCCGCCGCGCTCATCCGCCACTCGAAGCGCAGGGCGATGTAGATCGACACCGCGCCCAGGAACACCGCCAGCGCGAGCAGGGCCTGCTCGGTCACCTGCTCGCCCCAGCGTGGCCCGACGCTGTCGCGCAGCACCTCGCCAGCCTCCACGCCGGTGACCTCGGCGATCGCGGCGGCGACCTCGCGCTCCTGCTCGCCGCCGACCTCGCCCAGCGGCGGCGTGCTGACCAGGGCCCCGGGCGTCCCCTCGGGGCCCTGCACGCGCTGGGCGGAGGGGTCGCCCTCGACCAGCGGCGCCACGGCGTCGCGGAGCTCGGCGGTCGCGAAGTCGCGCTCGGCCTGCTCGACGGTGAACGCTGTCCCGCCGGTGAACTCCAGGGAGAAGTCCACCCCGCGGAGCAGCACGCCGCCGACCGCCACGAGCAGGACCGCCAGCGACACCAGCGCCCAGGTACGCGAGCGCGTGATGAACGCGTAGTCGGTCTGGCCGGTCACCAGCCGGCGCAGCCGCGTGTCGGTCTTGACCTCGGGAGCGCTCACCGGCGGGGCTCCTGCGCGGCATCGGGGTCGGGTCCGTCGTCGTCGGGCGTCGCGTCGCCCTCGGGCCGGTCGGGCTCCTCGGCCTGCTGGGCGGCCAGGCGACGCTGGCGACGGCGCTCGCGGGCGCTGGCCGCGCTCGCCGCCGCGGCCGATGCGCCACCGGAGGCGCCGCGAGCCTCGGAGGCGTGCGCTCGCTGGGAGCCCGCGGCGGCGGTCGCGCCCGCCGGCGCCGGCTCGGTCGCCCGGGCCTCGGCATCGCCGGCAGCGGGATCGACCAGCGTCGGGGCGACCACGTCACGGGTGAGGCCCATCCAGCGGGCGCCGGCCAGGCGCTCGCTGTTGGCCACCAGCTTGAACAGCGACCGCGTGAACACCGCGAACAGCAGGGTGTCGACCAGCGTGGACAGGCCGAGGGTGAACGCGAAGCCGCGCACCGGCCCGACGGCCAGCAGGTACAGCACCAGGGCGGCGAGGAACGACACGGTGTTGCCGGTCAGGTTGGTGCGGAAGGCGCGCTTGAACGCCTCGTCGGCGGCCGAGCGCACCGAGCGCCCGGCGCGGATCTCGTCGCGATAGCGCTCGCGGTAGATGATCGAGGAGTCCGCGGCGATGCCGATGGACACCACGACCCCGACCACGCCGGCCAGGGTCAGGGTGAAGTCGATCGTCTCGCCGAGCACGAGCAGCAGCCCGTAGACCACCACGCCGAACATCGCGAGCTCCACCACCGCGATCGCGCCGATGCCGCGGTAGAGGGCCACGAGGTAGCCGGCGACGAGCAGCAGCCCGATCGCGCCGGCCTGCAGCCCGCCCTCCAGCGCGCCCGCGCCGAGGGTCGGCGAGACGCCCTGGCTGGTCTCGATCTCCAGCTCGATGGGCAGCGCGCCGGCGCGCAGCAGCGTGGCCAGCGCCTGGGCCTCCTCCTGGCCCGCGGTGGTGATGACGGCGCTGCCGCCGGCGATGCCCACCTCGCACTGCACGCTCGGGTCCACCTGGGGCGCCGACTGCACCTGGGCGTCGAGCACGATCGCGAACTGCCGGTCGGTGGTGCCCGGCTCCTCGCAGGCGAGCTCGCCGGTGACCTCCTGGAAGCGCTCCTCGCCCTCCGCGTCGAAGTCGAGGGCGACCTGCCACTGCAGGCCCTGCTTGTCCAGGCGCGCCTGCGCGTCGTCGATGTCGCCGCCGGAGACCTCCACCGGCGACAGGACGTACTTGCGCCGCTCGTCGGGCTCCAGGGGGTCGTCGAGCGCGCGGTTGTCGGACCCCTCGGGGCGCTCGCAGAGCACGACCTCGTCGTCGGCGTCGGGCACGCCCTCGAAGGCCTCGCCGCAGTCGGGGCCCACCTCGTCGTAGTCGGGGTCGGCGGGCTCCACCACGTCGACGATGCGGCGGAACTGCAGGATCGCGGTCTCCTGCAGCACCTCCTCGGCCTGCGCCTGGTCCTCCAGGCCGGGCAGCTGGACCAGCACCGCGTCGCCCTGGCGCGCCAGCTCGGGCTCGGCCACGCCGAGGCCATCCACGCGGTCGCGCAGCACGTCGACGGTCTGGTCGAAGACCTCGTCGTCGATCTCGCCCTGTCCGGGGGCGGGCAGCAGCGTCACGCTGACCCCGCCCTCGAGGTCGAGCCCGAGGCGCGGCTCGAGGTCCAGGGCGAGGATCGTCGCCCACAAGCCACCCACGACGGCCAGGAAGCCGATCAGGGCGGTCCAGAGCTTCGCGCGGGTGGTCATCGGGGCGGCGCTCGCAGCGGGTCGGGGCGGGCGGTCACAGGACCGGCGTGTCGTTCACGGTGATGCGGAAGTCGCAGCCGAGGACGCGCGCGGCGCGACGGCACATGATCATGCGCTCCAGGAAGATCTCGAAGTACTCGAGCACCTGGCTGACCGCGGTGTCGATCGTCAGCTCCAGGGTCAGGGTGCTGGCCTCGGGGTCCACGCGCAGGAACGACGACTGCACCGCGTAGTTGACCCGATCGTGGATGTCCTCGGCGATCGAGGCGTTGGTGCGCACCCGCGACCGGTGGACGTCGGACTTGTCGGCGAGGATGACGGCGGCGGCCACGGGGCTCACCGCCTCGCCGTGCTGCTCCTCGTGGTTGCCCACCGCGGCCATCACCTGGGCGCGCTCGCGCGTGGGGACCCCGAGGCGCCCGAGGGCCTGGTAAGCCAGCAGCGCCCCGGTCTGGCCGTGGTAGGCGCGGCTGACGACGTTGCCGATGTCGTGCAGGAAGCCCGCCACGGCGGCCAGCTCGGCGGTGCGCGGCTCGTGGTCCAGGTGGCTCAGCACGTTGTAGGCGATGCGACCCACGAGGGTGGCGTGGCGCAAGCCGTGCTCGGTGTAGCCCTGGGCCTCGATGAACTCGTCGGCGGCCTCGATGAGGTCCACGACCTCCTCGTCGGCCCGCACGGCCTCCAGCAACGGGATCGCCGGGCGACCGGTGGGGGCCGGGAGCGTCTCCTCGCCAGCGCGGTCGCGGCCGCCCAGCGGCAGCCCCGCCGGGTGGGTCGCGGTCGCACGGCTGGCGGGACCGCCGTCGGAGGGCGAGGTCATCGACACCTAGCCCGTGTCCCCGAGGTCGGGCTCGTCCTGGGTCTTCTTGTCGAAGATCCGCCCGCGGCTGACCGTGACCGTGGTGCCGGGAGCGATCTCCATCGAGACCACGTCGTCGTCGACGGTGCGGATCGTGCCGTGCAGGCCGCCGACGGTGATGACCTCGTCGCCGTTCTGGAGGCTGTTGACGAGCTCGCGGTGCCGCTTCTGCTGCTGGCGCTGGGGCCGGATCAGCAGGAAGTAGAACACCACGAAGATCAGCGCGATGATCCCGAGGTTGACGAGCGCCGCGTCGCCACCGGCATCGGCGGCCAGCGCGGGGGCGGGGAGGGCGAGGCTTGCGAGCATGGACGGATCGCTCCATCGGGGCGGCGACAGGCTGATCGGGCCGGGGGGCCCGGGTGACCCGCCACGATACCAACCGGCCGTTGCCCCGCCGCAGCGGCGCAGCCACGCCGCTCAGGGGTCGAACAGCGACCCCGAGGGGGCGCCCGATCCGGCGTCGGGAGCGGGCAGGTCGAGGTGCTCGTAGGCGGAGGGCGTGGCGACGCGACCCCGCGGGGTGCGCGCCAGCAGCCCCTGCTGGATCAGGAAGGGCTCGACGGTCTCGGCCAGCGTCTGGGCCTCCTCGCCGACGGCCACCGCCAGGGTGGACAGCCCGACGGGCCCGCCGCCGAAGTCGCCGCACAGCGTCGCCAGCAGCCGACGGTCGAGGCGGTCGAGGCCGCGCCGGTCGACCTCGAACAGCGACAGCGCCTGGTCGGCCACGGCCGCGGTGACCACCCCGTCCGCGCGCACCTCGGCGAAGTCGCGGACGCGGCGCAGCAGTCGGTTGGCCACGCGCGGGGTGCCGCGGCTGCGCACCGCGATGGCCTCCAGGCCGTCGGGCTCCGCGGCCACGCCCAGCAGCTCAGCAGCGCGCGCGACGATGGTGCGCAGGTCGTGCGGCCCGTAGTGCTCGAGGCGCCCGATGAAGCCGAACCGGTCGCGCAGCGGCGCCGACATCAGCCCGGTGCGCGTGGTCGCCCCCACCAGCGTGAACGGCGGGAGCGTGAGCCGCAGGGAGCGCGCGCCGGGCCCCTTGCCGACCACGATGTCGATGTGGTGGTCCTCCATCGCGGGGTAGAGGACCTCCTCCACGGCTCGGGGCAGGCGATGGACCTCGTCGACGAACAGGACGTCGCCGGCCTCGAGGTTGGTGAGGATGGCCGCGAGGTCGCCAGGGCGCTCCAGCGCCGGGCCGCTCGTCGCGCGCAGGTCGACGCCGAGCTCGGCCGCCACGATCGCGGCGAGGCTGGTCTTGCCCAGGCCCGGTGGCCCGGCGAAGAGCAGGTGGTCGGGTGGGCTGGCGCGCGCTCGCGCCCCGTCCAGCACCAGGCGCAGCTGGTCGGTGACGCGCGCCTGGCCGACGAAGTCCTCCAGACGTCGAGGGCGCAGCGCCGCCTCGACGTCGGCCTCGCCGGGCTCGGCATCGGGCTTGAGCACCTCGTCGTACCCGCCCGGGTCGGGCTCGGGCGGATCCTGCGACGGTGGGAGTCGGGGATCGGGCGTCACGGGCGGCTCGTCACGAGGGCAGCGTCACGGTCACGTGCGGGCGAGGTGGCGCAGGGCAGCGCGCAGCAGCGCCTCGGGGTCCTCGCCGGCGGCCCCGTCCGCACCCGGCGCCGCCTCGCCGTCGGGCTCGGGCTCGGTGAGCGCGTCCAGCGCGCGCTGGGCCTCGGCCGCAGCGTAGCCGAGACCCACCAGCGCCTGGTGGACCTCCGCGCGGGGGTCGGGGACGGCGGCGGTGCCGCCGTGGGGGGCCGGCTCGTCGACGGCGCCGAGCTGCTCGCGCAGCTCGAGGACGATGCGCTGGGCGCCCTTGCGCCCGATGCCGGGCACCGCGGTCAGCGCGCCGACGTCCTCGGCGCGCACCGCGGCCCGCAGGCGGTCGGCGCCCAGCGCGCCGAGCGCGGCCAGCGCGAGCTTGGGCCCCACGCCGCTGACGGCGATCAGCGCGAGGAAGAGGTCACGGTCGGCCGGGGCGGCGAACCCATACAGGGTCAGGGCGTCGTCGGTGACAGCGAGGTGGGTGTGCAGCGTGACCGTCTCGCCCTCCCGCGCGGCGACGTGCGGCGGGGTGCGCACCGCGAGCCCCACGCCGCCGACGTCGAGCACGACGTGGTCGAGGGCGGCGGCGGTCACCGTGCCGCGCAGGTGGGCGATCATGCGTCCCGCCCCTCCCCCGCCGGCTGCACGACCGGCGCGCCGGCCTGGTCGCGGGCCATCGCCCGCGCCAGCCTGGGTGCCGGCCCCGATGCGGCGCCCTCGCCGCTGCGCTGCAGGTGGCACAGCGCGAGCGCGAGCGCGTCGGCGGCGTCGGCTGGTCGCACCGGGCCGCTGCGCCCGAGCGCCGCGGCGACCATGAAGCCCACCTGGCGCTTGTCGGCATCGCCGGCGCCGGCCACCGTCGCCTTGACCTGCGAGGGGCTGTACTCGACCACGGCGACCTCGGCCTGGGCCGCGGCCAGCAGCACCACGCCCGCGGCTTGGCCCACGCTGATCGCGTTGGTGACGTTGGCGTTGAACACGACCTTCTCGATCGCCACCACGTCGGGCGCGTGGCGCGCCAGCAGGGCGCCGAGCTCGGCGTGCAGCTGGGCGAGCCGCTGCGGCAGGGCCTGCGTCGCGGCGGTGCGCAGCACCCCGGCGGTGCGCGCTCGCGCGCGCCGCGCTGGCCCCTCGAGCACGGCCACGCCGCACCGCGCCAGCCCGGGATCGACCCCCAGGACGGTCACGGGCAGCGCCGTGCGCTGATCGGTCACCGCGGGGCTCCAGTCACACGGGAACGGGCAGGAACGGGCGTTCGGAGGACGAGCCTACCAAGCCGCGCCCGTGACCCCGCGCATCACACGACGGTCTCCAGCACCCGGTCGGGGATGTCGAAGTTGGCGTAGACGTTCTGAACGTCGTCGAGGTCCTCCAGGGTGTCGACCAGCTTGAGGACCCGCTTGGCGTCGCTCTCCTCGGTGATCGGCACGGTGACGGTGGGCCGCATCGTGACGTCGCTGCTGTTGACCGGCACCCCCGCGTCCTCCAGGGCCCGCCGGACCGGCACGGTGTCCTTGGGGTCGCACAGGACGGTGTACTGGTCGCCCTCGGTGAGCACCTCGGTGATGCCGGCCTCGCCAGCCTCCAGGCCGGCCATGAGGATGTCGTCCTCCTCCACGCCCTCGGTGGGCACGAGGACCTGCCCGGTGCGGTTGAACAGGTAGGACACCGCCCCCGGCTCGGCGAGGTTGCCGCCGTGCTTGTTGAACGCGCCCTTGACGTCGTTGGAGGCGCGGTTGCGGTTGTCGGTCAGGCACTCGATCAGCAGCGCGACCCCGCCGGCCGCATACCCCTCGAAGGAGGCGTGCTCGTACTCGACCCCTCCGCCCTCCTTGCCGGCCGCCCGACGCAGCGCCCGCTCGATGTTGTCCTTGGGCATGCTGTCGTCCTTGGCGTTCTGGATCGCCGTGGCCAGCGTCGGGTTGGCCTCGGGATCCGCGCCGCCGGTGCGCGCGGCCGACTCGATCGCACGGATGTGGCGGGCGAAGAGCTTGCCGCGCTTGGCGTCGAGCGCACCCTTCTTGCGCTTGATCGTCGACCACTTCGAATGACCGGACATCCCGACCTCCCTGACGCTGCGGCCGCCGGCGGCGGAGCGCGGCGGGTTGGTGCTGGGCTCGCGGCCCGCGGCTGCGGGCGGGCACCCACTGTAGGAGGTCGGCGCGGGCGCACCGTCAGGCGGCCTCGCGCACCAGGCTCACGAACCGCTCGTGCAGCCGCGCGTCGCCGGTCAGCTCGGGATGGAACGCGCTGGCGAGCAGCCCGCCCTGGCGCACGACCACCGCCCGGTCGCCGGCGGCCGTGGTCACGGTCGCCAGCGCGCGCACCGACGCGCCGAGCGCCTCGAACCACGGCGCGCGGATGAAGACGGCGTGCAGCGGCCCGCCCGGCACCTCGTCGACGGCGAGGTCGGCCTCGAAGCTCGCGACCTGACGGCCGAAGGCGTTGCGGCGCGTGACGACGTCGAGCGCGCCGAGCAGCGGCTGGTCGCTGGGCGCGCCGTCGTCGAGCGTCGTGGCCCGACCCAGCAGGATCGCCCCGGCGCAGGTGCCGAAGGCGGGCAGGCCGGCGGCCAGGCGCGCGCGCAGGGGCTCGGCGAGCGCGAACAGGTCGAGCAGGCGCCCGATCGTGGTGGACTCGCCGCCAGGCAACAGCAGCCCGTGCACCACGTCGAGCTCCTCGGCGCGACGCACGGGCACCGCGTGGGCGCCCGCGGCCTCCAGCAGGCGCAGGTGCTCGAGCACGTCGCCCTGCAGCGCCAGGACGCCCACCGTGGGGCGCGCCGGCCCGTGCCCCGAGCCCGCGGCGCGCGACGGGCCCCACGGGGCGTCGACCGGGTCAGCGCGCACGCCGGCGGGGTCGGCGAGCGCCTCGCCGGGCACCCGCGTGGCGCCGTCCTGCCGTGCGCTCATGGAGGCTCCTGAGGCGCGCCCCGACCTGCGGCGCGACTACCAGCCGCGGCCGGCGAGGCGCTCGGCGTCCTCGAGGCCGCTGACGTTGGAGCCGACCATGGCCTCGCCGAGCCCTCGGCTGACCTTCGCGACCACCTGCGGGTCCCAGGCGAAGGTGGTCGCCTCCACGATCGCGCGCGCCCGCTTGGCGGGGTCGCCCGACTTGAAGATCCCCGAGCCCACGAACACCCCGTCGGCGCCGAGCTGCATCATGAACGCCGCGTCGGCGGGGGTGGCCACGCCCCCGGCGGTGAACAGCACGACCGGCAGGCGCCCGGTGCGCGCGACCTCCTCCACGAGGTCCAGCGGCGCGCGCAGCTCCTTGGCCGCCGCGGCGCGCTCCTCGGGCGCGAGGGTGGTGAGCCTGCGGATCTCGCCGGCGATGGCGCGCATGTGGCGGGTGGCCTCGACGACGTCGCCGGTGCCGGCCTCGCCCTTGGAGCGGATCATCGCCGCGCCCTCGCCGATGCGGCGCAGGGCCTCGCCGAGGTTGGTCGCGCCGCACACGAAGGGGACGGTGAACGGCTGCTTGTCGATGTGGTGGGCCTCGTCGGCGGGCGTGAGGACCTCGGACTCGTCGATGTAGTCCACGCCGAGCGCCTGCAGCACCTGCGCCTCGACCATGTGCCCGATCCGGGCCTTGGCCATCACCGGGATGGACACCGCCGACTGGATCGACTCGATGACCTCGGGGTCGCTCATGCGCGCCACGCCGCCGTGCGCGCGGATGTCGGCCGGCACGCGCTCCAGCGCCATGACGGCGACCGCGCCAGCCTGCTCGGCGATGCGCGCCTGCTCGGGATCGACCACGTCCATGATGACCCCGCCCTTGAGCATGTCAGCGAAGCCGCGCTTGACGCGGTCGGTGCCCACCTGCGACGCGGCGTCGCCGGGGCTGCCCTGGGGTGCGGTCTGGTCGTTCACGAGCGTCCTCCGTTCGCCTGGTGTGATGAGGGTACCCCTCCGCCTGGCGATCATCTCCGCCGCACGGGGATCCGACACGGCCTCGCCGTGGGCTCGCTCCTCGCCGTGGGCTCACTCCTCGTCGAGCGCCACCGACCCGTTGGTGCCGACCAGCTCCACCCAGGTGGTGCCGGGCGCCAGGGGCAGCGGGTCGCCGTCGGCGTCGAGCCAGCGATGGTGCGCGCCGGGCCCGGGCTTCTCCCAGCGACCCTCGATGGCCTTGCCGTCGCGCAGCAGCGTCAGCTCGCCGCTGCCCTGGACCTCGAAGGGTCGCTCCTCGATGCCCGTGGGCGCCACGCGGGCCACCAGCACGTT
>PUKE01000240.1 GCA_003550425.1 Nitriliruptoria bacterium | reverse complement strand
AGGGTGTCAGGGCCCATCGGCGGTTGGCCCGTGTTGCGGATCCACAACCAGGCCGGCGTGACACCCGAGAGCCTTGCAGTGTCGGCTGCCAGCACGCTCGTTGGGGGTCCGCTGGCGAGCAAATCTTCCACGCGCCTCGATGCCAACCATCTGCGCGACGCCTCGGAGCGCACCGTGGCTTCTCAAGACGCCTCTGACGACGAGGACCCGCTCACCAAGCGCCCGGAGTCCGGATGAGCACTGCACATCAGTCCGAGGACGCGGCCGATCGCGGCGTGGTCTACCTCGCCTTCGGCGACCTGTTTCTGGCGATGGCCTTGCGCTCCGCGGCGACGGTCAAGGAGCTGGATCCCAGCGTCGGGACCTGCATCGTGACCAACGTCGCATCACCGAGCGTGCTGGCCCCAGCGACGCGCGGTCTAGTCGACCACTGGGTGCACTCCGAGCAGGCAACGTCGGACAATCGCCTGACCAAGGTGCGCATCCTCGATCACGCGCCGTTCGACAAGACGGTGTACCTGGACGCCGACACGTTGGTGCTGGGCCATCTTCGCGAGCTCTTCGTCATGCTGGACTGGTTCGATGTCGCTGTGCGCCTCAACCCGTTTGGGCGCGGGGGAGGCAAAGGGCGCTGGGAGGTGTTGGGGGGCCTTCAGACGGGGCAGTTGCCGCACTGGAATAGTGGCGTGATCGCCTTTCGACGCGGTGCCGGAGCACGCGACTTCTTCGACGCCTGGTCCAACGCCTACGCACGAGTCGGGGCGAGCTCGGATCAGGTGTCGCTCGTCGAGGCGGTCTTCAACACCGGCGCACGGGTGCTGTCGCTGGACGTGCGATGGAACTGTCCGCTCGGGTTGCACCTCGCCCGAGGCAAGGAGATGGGCACCAAGGTGTTGCACTACACCTCCAAGATGCCTAGGCCCGTTGCCGCAGAAATCCTGCGTCAGGATGCGCAGATGCGGACGGCTGCGGGGATCCCACCCGCGCCGGACCTCGAGCAGCAACTGCAGAAGCGGACCTTACGCCCGTTCAGCAAGTCTTGGCTATCGGCCCTGGGGCACCGCGCCGAAGCGCTCCTGCGGCGCGACCTTCGGTAACGAGACAGTGTGTTGAATGCCACGTCCAGTCAGGAGGCTAAGCGAAATAAGCGCCATCCGGTGCACGAAGGGCTATAGTCAGGCTACAGCACCATGACGGCCACCCCGCTGTTGGTGTAATGCGCAGTGGCCCAGGGCTGCGCGCGACTGTTGCCACTGATTGATCTCAGGCGGCTCGGGAACTGGAGAGAAGGTGTCAACTCCGAACCTCAATACGCACGCCGAGTGGCTCCTACCGGGGCGTTGGCGGCCTGCAGATCGCCGAGGTGCGGTGTGGCATCACGAGATGTTCAGCCCACCCAGCGCCTTGACCAGCCCTGGTGGGGAAGCCCGCCCGTTCCGCAAACGGCAGCAACTGCTGGGCCGCATCGCACGACCCAGCCTCAAGAGGTCATTGCAGTTGATAGGGAGTGTTCGACGAACAGGCAGTGTGCACGTGGAGTCGCATGGCAAAAGACGTGCAGCCGCGACGGCCGCGATTCCACGCGCCGGTGGAGACAGGCTCATCGCTTTTGATGTTGGCCAACATCTGGTGGTACGAATAAGCCCCTTCCACACATGGACCCCGGAGTATGAAACGAGACGTAGGCGCCTTGCCCAGCACCTTCCCACGCCAGATTTTCAGGTAACCGACAATGGATCGGTGCTACTGGAGACGTGGCTCCCCGGACTACTGCTGAGTCAGCTACCGCTAGAAGTGCGCCTTGCCTACGTTCAAAAGATACTGAGTTGCTACCAGAGTCACGTTGCAGCGCAGGGTGATTCCCAGCCAGAGGCCGAGAGCGTCGGTCTGTCTGTCGCTGTGGATCAGGCCAACCTGCCTCGGTCTCTCCGGAATGTACTACAGGAACCGGCGACTCGTTATGTCTTGCAGCTCAACGCGCAGGTGCTTAGTCACCGCGACCTTGACCCAGAGAACGTCCTAGTGGACCCGGAAGCTGGCGAGGTTACTCTCGTTGATCTCAACTCGTTAGGTGAGGCTCCAGTCTGGTATGACGTTGTGAAGCTTGCAGACGTGTCATTAAGAGTGGGAGGAGCCAGACCCACAACACATCATACGGAGCTGGTTCGGGACGCCTTGCGTGGAGTCTGGGACGCTGGGGGCATGAATCCGGAGCGCGTGCCAAGCGCGAGTGGATTATCGGCGCTGTGGGTAGTCGCCTGGGCGTGGCGTAAGGCTCTCCGCCATGGTGAGGGTCAAACTAACATCGAGCAATTCTCCAAGCTGGTATCAAAGAAGTGGAGGCGGGAGTTGGCGCGTTGACGCTGCACCGTGCAGGTATTGCTAGTGAGACGGACCCCACCAGGGTGGTCCATGTCAGACCTTCCGGAAGGAGTTGTACACGCCATGCAAACTGGTTCAGTGGTGTCGGTAAGGGTTCAAACGTACAGGCTTTAATGTCTGCCGTAGACCCTCCTGGACCGTTGGTGTCTTACCGCGCTCGGTAGGCAGTCGCGGCGATTTGATGCACAACTCGAGGAAGGCTGGGGCGGACTGGCTGTAGACAGATACCGGTGGATAGGGTAAACCTAGATTGAAGGAGTTACCATGACTGGCTCTCGAAGCGCCCCCGTCCAAGCATACCGAGTTTGGAGAGATCGTGGAACAACATCTCTGCTGAAGAAAGTCGAACGGCGTTTGCGCCGACGCAATGCAGCTCAGAGGTATGTTCCTTATCCTGAACGCAAGGAGTCTCTTGGGAAGACTTACATTCGAGATCGCAAAGCGATAGAGCGGGGGCGGTGTATTCCTGGTCGTCACTTTTTTACAGCCAGTCTCGTCCCAGGAGATAGTGTTTTAGAGGTCGGCGGAAATAAAGGCATTTTAGCGCTATTGCTCGCCCGTCGGGGGCTGTCCGTGTCTT
>PUKE01000043.1 GCA_003550425.1 Nitriliruptoria bacterium | reverse complement strand
TCGTGGCCTGCAGGTCGCTCAGCACCAGCGCGAGCGCGCCGAAGTCCCGGCCGTTCCATGCCGAGAGCACCAGCGCGGTGGGGGAGTCGCCGAGCGACCAGACCTGCTTGCCCGCCGAGCGCAGGTCACTGGCGGCGGCGGTGATCGAGCCGAGGTAGGTGATCGTCAGGGTGATGAAGAACAGCCCCGTGCCCGCCACCAGCGGCGAGACGATCGCCCACACCGGCCCGCCCGGCTCCAGCCCGCTGGGGGTGCGGGTGAACAGGGCCTCGCCCACGTAGGCCACGCGCGCCCACGCCGGCGCCGGGTCGCCGCGCTCGGCCGTCACGACCGCGTGCGGCGCCGCGAAGACGAGCCCCCAGGCGAGCCAGAACCCGAGCACCCAGGCGAGGACCTGGGCGAGCGCGATCAGCTCGCCCGCGCGGGCGACGGGCCGCCAGCGCGTGCGCTCGGTCAGCCACACCGCCACGCGCCACAGGCCCCCGCCCAGCCGGGCGGTGACCGACCCGGCGCGCGACAGGCTGAAGGTGGTCTGCAGGCCATCGACGATGGTGACGACCAGCAGGATGGCGCCGAGCGGCAGCAGCAGCCACTGCGGGTCCATCGGCGGCGCGGCCCGCGATCAGTCCTCGTCGAGGGTCACGGGCGCGCCGCCGTGGGCGGGCACGACCCGCGGGACGTCGCCCTCCACCGCGGTCACCCGCACCCCGTCCACGACGCAGTGCTCGAACCCGGCGTCGCCGCCGGCGTCCACGACCTCGGCGTACACCGCCTCGAACAGGTGGCCCGGCACCTGCACCGCGGTGACGTCGCCGACCTGGGCGCGCCCGCGGTTGATGAGCTGGGTGACCACCGTGGTGTTCGTCGTCTCCATCGTTTGGCCTCTCCGCCAGTGAGCAGGCTGTGGGACAGGATGATGCCGAGGTGGGGCGCGCATGACCACACCGCGCGGCCCGCCCGACCCCCGAGGTGACCGAGGAGCGCATGAACCGCTGGTCCCGCTACGCCCTGATCGGCCTCGGCGCCGGCCTCGTGGCCCGCCGCCTGGCCCTGACCCCACAGGTGCGCTTCGCGCGCATGAGCGGCACGACGATCGCCGCGCCGAGCTCGGTCGGCTGGGTCACCGACTTCCTCAACGCCGCCTACTACCGGCGCCCGCGCCATCGGCGGCACGTCGACGACCTGCGCCTGGCGTTCGAGATCCTGACCACGTCCTGGCATCAGCACGGGCGTCGTCTGACCGCCCGGGACGTGCTCGCGTTCCACCGCGCGTTCGGGCCCGCGCGCCTGACCACCGGCGAGGACGGCCGGCGCGGCACGCTCGACCGCGCCCAGCTGCTGGCCGGGGCCGCGACGCTGCTCGGTGACTGGTTCCCGGCCCAGCGCGAGGACCCGTCCACCCACGGGTGGGGCATCGTGTTCCCGAGCGCGCAGGCCAAGCAGGCCTACCTGCCCGAGCGTCGCCTCGGCGACGCCCAGCTCGGGGCGATCACCCCACCCAGCGAGCCTGGGCCGCACCAGAGCTGGCGCACCTATCCAGCGGTGCCGGCCGGCGACCCGACCGCGGCCCTCGGCGCGCTGGCCGCCCCCGAGCGCTGGCCCTCCTACGGCAGCGAGCTCGGCCGGTTCACGCCCCTGCGGTCGGGTGGGCTCGCCAACCAGACCTTCGAGATCGAGGTGCTCGGCGAGCCGCTCGGGCCGGTCCCGCTGCTGCTGCGCGGCTACGTGACGGTCACGCGGCTGCTCACCGACGCCGACCCCGAGCCGCTGCGCGACTACGTCGAGAGCCTCGTCGAGCCGCTCGCGCGGTACGGCCACGAGCAGGACCCGCCGCTGCCGCCCGGCGCCACGCCGCTGGCCGCCATCGAGCTGACCACCCACGAGGGGCACTTCCTCGGCGACGCCCGCAACCGCCTGCTGCTCTACGAGGCCGAGGGCACCGGCTGGCTGCGGGTGGTCGGCACCTGGGACCCGCTCGACTGGCAGCGCGAGCTGCTCTACCAGCGCGTCGGGCACCACTCCCAGCACGCCTTCTGGGGGATGGGCGAGCCCGAGGAGTCGATGCTGCACCAGATCGCCGAGGCCGCCGGCCGCGACGCCGCCACGCAGGAGGGAGGGGCATGACCGTCGAGCGCGCCGATGCGGTGGTCATCGGCTCGGGACCCAACGGCCTGGCCGCGGCCATCACCCTCGCCGAGGCGGGCCGGGACGTGGTGGTGCTGGAGCTGGCCGAGCAGCCCGGTGGCGCGGTGCGCTCCGGCGAGCTCACCGAGCCCGGCTTCGTCCACGACCTGTTCAGCTCGGTCCATCCGGCCGGCTCGGCGAGCCCGGTGTTCGCCCGCTGGCCGCTGGCCGAGCACGGCCTCGAGTGGGTGCACCCCGAGGCGGCGATGGCCCATCCCATGCCCGACGGGACGGCACCGGCCCTCTACCGCGACCTCGACGCCACTGCCGCCAGCCTCGATGCCCAGCACCCCGGGGACGGGGCCGGCTGGCGCGACCTCGCCGGCCCGCTGATGGAGCAGTGGCCGGCGCTGCGGCGGACCCTGCTCTCGGGCTGGGTCCCCGTGCGCGGTGGCCTGCGCCTGGCCGCTGGCCTGGGCCTGGACGGGGTGCTCGAGTTCGCTCGCACCGCGCTGATGCCCGCCTGGGAGCTGGCCGGCGAGACGTTCGCCTCGCCGGGGTCGCGGGCGTGGCTGCTGGGCTCGGTCCACCACGCCGACATCGGCTCCGACGACGCCGGCAGTGGGCTGGCGGGGCTGTACCTGCAGCTGCTGGCCCACGGGGCCGGCTGGCCGAGCCCCCGTGGTGGGGCCCAGTCGCTCAGCGATGCGCTCGTGTCCTACCTGCGCAGCCTCGGCGGGCAGGTGCGCACCCGCACGCCGGTGGTGGGCATCGTCAGCCGCGGCGGACGGGTCGCCGGCGTGCGCACCGCCGATGGCAGTCGCGTGCGCGCCGACGTGGTCATCGCCGACACGACGCCGCACGCGCTGGTGGACCTCGCCGGCGAGGAGGCGCTGGGCGCGGCCTACGCGCGCCGGCTGCGCCGCTACCGCTACGGGCCCGGGACCGTCAAGCTGGACTGGGCCCTGGACGGCCCGATCCCCTGGACCGCGCCGGAGGCGCGGAGCGCGGGCACCATCCACGTGGCCGGGCCGCCCGAGGCGATCCGCAGCGCCTCGCTGATGGTCAAGGACGGGCAGCTGCCCCGCGAGCCCTTCCTGCTGGCCGGTCAGCAGACCGTCGCCGACCCGACCCGGGCACCCGAGGGCAAGCACACCGCGTGGGCCTACACCCGCGTGCCCCGCGGCCTGGATTGGTCGCAGGAGGGCGGCTGGTTCCTGGAGGCCATGGAGGAGCAGATCGAGCGCTTCGCGCCCGGCTTCCGCGACCGGATCCGCGCCCGCCACGCGATGCTCCCCGCCGACCTCGAGGCCCGCAACCCGAACCTGTCGGAGGGCGACGTCGGGGATGGCACCTACGCCCTGGACCAGCTGGTGTTCCGGCCCGTGCCCACGCTCGCGCCCTACCGCACGACGATCGCGGGCCTGATGCTCGGCAGCGCGGCGACGTTCCCCGGCGGCGCGGTGCACGGGGTCAACGGCCGGGCCGCGGCCCGCCTGGCGCTGGCCGAGGCGCGCGTGCGCGGCTGGTAGCCCCGCCGCGCGCGCCGCGCCCGCGGTCCCTGGCGGCGGGCGAGCCGCTAGCATCCGGCGCTCGGTGAGCCCCCTGATCCCCCTGATCCGCCGGCAGCCGCGGGACCGCCCGCGATGAGCTCCCGCCGCTCCTCGACCCTGGTGGCGGCGGGCATCGGGCTGTCGCGGCTCGCCGGGCTGGCCCGCGAGGTCGTGATCGCGGCCTTCCTCGGCACGAGCGGGGCCGTCGAGGCCTTCCGCGCGGCCATGCGGATCCCCAACGTGCTCCAGAACCTGCTGGGGGAGGGGGTCCTGTCGGCCTCGTTCATCCCGGTCTACAGCCGCCTGCTCGCGCAGGGGCGCGAGGAGGAGGCGGGCCGGGTCGCGGGGTCCATCGCCGGGCTGCTCGTGGCGGTCACCGGCGGCCTGGTGGTGGTCGGCGTCCTCGCCGCGCGCCCGCTGGTGGACGTCATCGCCTTCGGGCTGACCGGGGAGACGCGCGAGCTCGCGGTGACGCTGCTGCGCATCGTCACCCCCGGGGTGGGGCTGCTGGTGCTGTCGGCGTGGTGCCTCGGGGTGCTGAACAGCCACCGGCGGTTCTTCCTGTCCTACGTCGCCCCGGTGCTGTGGAACGCCGCGCAGATCGCCGCGCTGCTCGCCGCCGGGGGGCTGGCCGCTGGCGCGCTCGCCGGCGTCGGCGGCCCCACGGAGCTCTCCGACCTCGCGATCGTGCTGGCGTGGGCGACGGTGGCCGGTGGCGCGCTGCAGCTGGGGGTCCAGCTGCCCAGCGTGCTGCGGCTGGTCACCGGCCTGCGCCTGGGCGTGTCGCTCCGCCACCCGGGGGTGCGCCAGGTGCTGCGGGCCGTGGGTCCTGTGGTCCTCGCCCGCGGCGGCGCGCAGGTCTCGGCGCTGGTCGACCTCGCGCTGGCCAGCGTGCTGGCCGGCACGGCCGTGGCGGTGCTGGGCTACGCCCAGGTGCTGTACCTGCTCCCCATCAGCCTGTTCGGCATGAGCGTGGCCGCCGCCGAGCTGCCCGAGCTCTCGGCCGAGGGCGCCGACGCGCCGGGCGCGGGTCGCGAGCGGGTGCGGGCGGGCCTGGCGCGCGTGGCGTTCTTCGTCGCCCCGGTCGCTGGGCTCTTCCTCGTCGCGGGCGACCTGGTCGCCGGCGCCCTGTGGCAGCGGGGGGAGTTCGACGCCCAGGACGCGCTGACCGTCGGGGCGGTGCTGGCCGGCTACGCGCTCGGGCTGCTGGCGATCACCGCCAGCCGGCTGCTGCAGTCGGCCCTGTACGCCGCCGGGGCCGCCCCGGCGGTGGCCCGGGCCGGGCTGCTGCGCGTCGCGCTGTCGGCTGCCCTGGGCGCGGTGCTGATGCTCCAGCTCGACCGCGTCGCCCTCACCCCCGAGGGGCTGGCGGTCGTCGGGGAGCTGCCCGCGACCGGCCCGCTGCCCGAGCAGGCGCGCGCGGCGCTGGAGGGCGCGGGGCGCCTGGGCGCCCTGGGGCTGTCGCTCGGCGCAGCGGTGGGCGCCTGGGTCGAGCACCTCCTGCTGCGACGCCAGGTGCGGGCTCGGCTGGGACCGGTGAGCCTCGGCGGCGGCGAGCTCGGCCGCATCCTGGCGGCGACGGCTGCGGCGATGGGGGTGGCGCTGGCGCTGCGCCCGCTGCTGGAGGGCCTGCCGCCGCTGGCCGGCGGGGCGCTGGTGGCCACGGCGGGGGGCGTGGTCTACCTCGCCACGACGTGGGCGCTGCGCGTAACCGAGGCCCGCGCGCTGCTGCGCGTGCCCTCCCGCGGCGGCTGACGCAGCCGAGCGACCTCGCCGCGCCGCGGGGCCGCGGCGCGAGGCCGCATGGTCGGCACGGGCGCGGACTGGCTACCATCCGGCCCGCAGGTGCCGCGTCCGACACCGAGCGAATCGAGTCCCTCGTGGCCACCGCGCCCCCCGAGGCCCGCATGCCGCTGCTCGAGCGGCTCGGGCTGCATCGCCGCGAGCTGCGGGCGTGGGCCATGTACGAGTGGGCCATCACGGCGATGTACGCGGTGATCGTCACCGCGATCTTCCCCGTCTACTACGAGACGGTGGCCGCCGAGGGCGTCCCGACCGCCACGGCACAGGCGCGCTTTGGGACCGCGACGACCATCGGCATCGTCTCGGTCGCCGTCGTCGCGCCGATCATCGGGGCGGTCACCGACCAGCGGCGCCTGAAGAAGCCGCTGCTGTCGGCGTTCATGCTCGTGGGCGTGACCGGGGCGGCCGGCCTGTACTTCGTCCAGCAGGGCGACTGGCTGCTCGCCCTGACCATGTTCGTGCTCATCAACGTGGGCGTGAACGGCTCCACGGTCTTCTACGACGCGCTGCTGCCCCACATCGCCGCGCCCCACGAGGTCGACCGCGTGTCGACCGGGGCGTTCGCCGTGGGGTACCTGGGCGCCGGGCTGCTGCTGGCCGCCTCGCTCGCGGTGATCGAGCTGCCGCACCTGTTCGGGCTGGCCGAGGCCGACGACACGCTGCCGGCGCGCCTGTCGTTCCTGGCCGTGGCCGCCTGGTGGCTGGTCTTCTCGCTGCCGCTGCTGCGGCGGGTCGGCGAGCCGGTGCCGCGCGCCGACCCCGACGAGGTCATCGACGTGGGGCCGCTGCTGCTGTCGCTGCGACGGCTGCGGCGGACCTTCGCGAGCCTGCGGCAGTACCGCCACGCCTTCGTCCTGCTCATCGCGTTCTTCATCTACGGCGATGGCATCGGCAGCGTGATCCGCCTCTCGGTGGTGTACGGCTCGGGGCTGGGGATCGGGCAGGGCACGCTCATCGGCGCGATCGTGATGGTGCAGTTCGTGGGGATCCCCTTCGCCTTCGCCTTCGGCTGGCTGGCGGGGAGGATCGGGACCAAGCGCGCCCTCCTGGGCGGCCTGTGCGTCTACATCGGCGTGGTCGTGTTCGCCTTCTGGATGACCTCGGCGGTGCAGTTCTGGATCCTGGCGTTCTTCGTGGCGATGGTGCAGGGCGGCACCCAGGCGCTGTCGCGCTCGCTGTACGCCTCCATGATCCCCGCGCACAAGTCCGGCGAGTTCTTCGGCTTCTTCGGCGTCATGGACAAGTTCGCTGGGATGATGGGGCCCGGCGTGTTCGCGTTCTTCGTGGGGCTGACCGGCTCGGGGCGCTACGGGATCCTCTCGATCCTGCTGTTCTTCGTGGTGGGCATCGCGCTGCTGCTGACCGTCGACGAGCGCGAGGGCCGGCGCGTGGCCGCCGAGGAGACCGCCGAGGCCACGCGCCGCGCCGACGTGGGCACCGGGCAGGCCTGACGGGCGAGGGTCAGCCGCGGTCCTGCGCCGGGCGAGCGACGAGCGCGAGCACGATCACCGCCAGGGGGAGCGCCAGCAGGGGCAGCAGCGAGGCCGCATAGGTGCCGGCGGCCTGGAAGCCCGCGGCGAGCGCGACCGGGCCCAGGGCCGTGGCCATCACGTTCACGGTCATGCTGGCCCCACGGATCGCGCCCACGTGGGTCGTCCCGAAGTAGCGCGGCACCGCCGCGGCCTCGTAGGCCCGCGCCGCCCCGCCCGAGCCGCCCACGCCGACCGCGTAGAGCAGCGCCAGCAGCCCGGGCTGGGCGACCTGGCTGAGCAGCATCGCGCCGATCAACAGCAGCATCGCCGCTGGCACGATCACGCGATGGGACACGCGGTCGGCGAGCCAGCCGGTGCCCAGCGTGGCGAGCACGAGCGTGACGCTCTGGGGCACGAAGTTGGCGGCGGCCTGCTCGCTGGTCAGCCCCTGCTCGCCGAGCAGCGAGATCTGGTGGAACTGCAGACCGGTGCCGATGAGCCCGGTCGCCACGGTGCCTCCGACGATCGCCCAGAAGGCTGGGCTGCGCAGCGCCTCGGCCCGCGTGGCATCCCCTCGGCCGCTGTCGGCGACGCCACCGTCCGCGGCGTCAGGGTCCGCGTCGTCGGCGTCGTCGGCGTCAGGGCCCGCGGCCTGGCCGTCGGCACCCTGTGGCTCGTCGTCGCGTGCGCGTCGATCGGCGTGACGCAGGCCGATCAGCGCCAGCGGCACGATGACCAGCGCCACCACCCCGCCGGCGACCACCCAGGCCCGTTGCCAGCCGACGGCGTCGATCAGCCCGGTCAGCGCGAGCGGCATGAGCCCGAGCATGGCGCTGCCAAGGGCCATGGTGAGCCCCATCGCCAGCCCGCGGTGCCGGGTGAACGCCACGGCCACCGACGTGGTCGCCGACAGCGACAGGGATCCTTGGCCGAGCAGGCGGATCCCCGCGTACCCCACCGCGAGGGTGATCAGGCCCGTGATGCCGGCCATCGCCGCGACCGCCAGGCCGAACGCACCGCCGACCGCCGCCATGACCGCTCGGACGCCGAGGCGATCCAGCGCGCGGCCGACGGTCGGGAGCGCGAGCGCGCCCATGAGCGTGCCCACCATGTAGGCCCCCGAGCTCTCCGCGCGGGACAGCCCGAGGCTCTCGATCATCGGGTCGACGAAGACCGACACGCCCGCGGTCTGCCCTGGCGCGGTCAGGGCGAGCGCCACGATGGCCACGCCCACCACGTGCCACGGCAGGCCGTGGGAGGAGCGCGGACGGGCACGCGACGGCGAGACGGCAGGCACGGGCGTGCTCCTCGAGGGTGGGTGGCGGGTCCTGCGCGCAGGCGGCGGCGCGCCGGGCACGCCACCAGCGGCGCACGGTAGCGGGCGACGTGGTGCGCGCACGGCGTCGGCTGCAACCGATTCCCCGACGCGTGTCGTAGGAAGGGGCGAGGGGGACGCTGGACCCGTCGGGGTCCCCGCCCCCCGGCAGCCCGTGACCCGACGCGACAGGCAAGGAGCCTCGCGATGACCCGATCCGCCCGCACGCTGCTGGCCGCCCTGGCGGCCCTGCTGCTGCTCGTCGCCGCCTGCGAGGAGGCCGAGGAGCCCGCTGATGACGTCGAGGAGGACCTCGAGGAGGAGGTCGACGAGGACGCCGAGGAGGACGCTGCCGAGGACGCCGACCTCGCGGTGGCCGACAGCGACCTCGGCGAGCACCTGGTCGACGGCGACGGCATGACCCTGTACGTGTTCCTGGAGGACGAGCCCGGCAGCGGCGAGAGCGCCTGCGTCGACGAGTGCGCCGACAACTGGCCGCCGCTGATGGCCGACGACCCCGCGTGGGACGAGGGCGTCGACGGCGACCTCGTGGACACCATCGAGCGCGAGGAGGGCGAGCAGGTCACCTACGACGGCTGGCCGCTGTACGGCTGGGTGAGCGACGAGGAGCCCGGCGACGTGACCGGCCAGGGCGTCGAGGACGTCTGGTACGTCGTCTCCCCCGAGGGCGAGGCGATCGAGGCCGACGTCGAGGCCGCCGACGAGGACGACGAGGACGACGAGGACGACGGCGGCTACTAGCCCGCGGCGATCCGCGCAGGGGTGGGCCCCGGCCGCCGATGGCGGCCGGGGCCCACCCCTGCCGGGACCCACCGCTGCCCACGGCTGGTGCGCGCGACGCCGACCGCGCTACACTGACGAACTCCTGTTCGATCCTCCTGTGCGATCCAGCGACGCCTTCCCCGCGTCCGCATCGACCTCGGAGGATCGTGGTGGCCCGTCCCGCCGTCTCGTCCGCTCACGCTGCCGCCTCGGACCCGCCCTTCGCGCACCTCGCGGCGGTCAGCAGCCGCTCGCTGCGTCACGGCGCCCTGCGCCCCCAGGACCTCGCCACCACCGTCGCCGAGCGGGGGATGCGCGCCGTCGGGGTCTGCGACCGTGACGGGCTGCTCGCCGTGGTGCCCCTCGCCCGCGCCTGCCAGGACGCCGGCGTGACGCTGGTGCCGGGCGTCGACCTGGCGCTGGCACCCGATCCCGACCGCCCCGGGTGGCAGGCCGGGCGGCCCACCCGCCGCCCTGCCTCCGGGCCCGCGTGGCTCGACGAGGACCCCGCCCGCGTGCGCCTCCTGGCCCGCAGCCGCGCCGGCTACGCCCGCCTGTGCCGTCTGGTCAGCGCCGCGCACGGCTATGGCGCCGACGCGCCGCGGGCCCGCTGGGACGACCTGGCGCGATGGGTCGGCGACGGCGCCGACGGCGACCTGGTGGTGCTGCTCGGCGACGATGCGCCCACCGGGCGGCTGCTGGCCGCCGGGCGCCCCGACGCCGCCCGCGACGAGGCGCGCCGCTGGGCCGACCTCGCCGGGCGCGCCGGCACGCTGGTCGGCATCACCCACCACCGCGCCCGCGGGGACGACGCGCGCGCCCGCGCGGCCTTCGCGCTGGCCGACGACCTCGGCCTGCCGCCCGTGGCCGACCAGCGCCCCCGCTACCGCGATCCCGACGACGCCCGCCTCGTCGACGTCCTCGACGCGATCCGCGCGCAGGCCCCGCTGGCCCCGCGCCACCGCGGTCGTCGCAACGCCGAGGGCTACCTCAAGGACCCCGCCGCGATGGCGCAGGTGTTCGCCGAGCGTCCCGACGCCCTCGCCAACGCCGGGCGGGTCGCCGCCGACGCCGCGGTCGACCTCGACCTCGGACGGCTGCGGGTGCCGGACCTCGCCGAGACGCCCCACGCCGACCCGGACGCGGCCCTGCGCGCCCGCTGCGAGACCGGCCTGGCCGCCCGCTACGCCCAGGTCACGACCGCCCATCGCGACCGCCTCGACGACGAGCTGGCCATGACCGCCCACCTGGGCCTCGCGTCGTACTTCCTGAGCGTCGCCGCGATCGTCGACCGCATCCGCGCCAAGGACATGCTCGTGGCCTGCCGCGGCTCGGCGGCCGGCAGCCTCGTCACCTACTGCCTGGGGATCTCCGACGTCGACCCGATCCGCCACGACCTGTGCTTCGAGCGGTTCATGAACCCCTACCGCGACGAGCTGCCCGACATCGACCTGGACGTCGAGTCGGCCCGGCGGACCGAGGTCTACCAGGACGTGGTCGCGACCTACGGCAGCGAGCGCGTGGCCGGCGTGACCATGCTGGAGACGTTCAAGGCGCGCCTGGCGCTGCGCGAGGTCGGCAAGGCCCTCGGGCTGCCGGCCGGCGAGGTCGACGTCATCGCCAAGGCGTTCCCGCGCGTGCGCGCCGGCGACGTCCCTGCCGCGCTGGAGCACCTGCCCGAGCTGCGCGGCGCCAACCTGCGCCGCGAGGACCTGGCCTCGCTGTTCGACCTGGCCACCCGCCTCGACGGGCTGCCCCGCCACGTCGCGCTGCACCCCTCGGGCGTGCTGCTCGCGCCCGCCGCCGGCGACCCCGGCGCCGGCCCCCACGACGGCCTGCGCGACCTGGTGGCCACCCAGCCCAGCGCCGAGGGCTTCCCGATGGCCCAGGTCGACAAGGACGACGTCGAGGTGCTCGGCCTGTGCAAGCTCGACGTGCTCGGGGTACGGCTGCTGTCGGCGATGCGCCACGCGGTCGACGAGGCGCGTCGGGTGCGCGGCGTCGCGCTCGAGCCCGACGCGCTGCCCGTCGACGACCCCGACGCCTACGCGCTGATCCGCTCCACCCGGACCCTCGGGATCTTCCAGGTCGAGTCGCCGGGCCAGCGCGAGCTCGTCGGCCGGCTCGAGCCCGCCACCCTCGAGGACCTCGTGGTCGACATCTCGCTGTTCCGTCCCGGCCCGGTCAAGAGCGACATGGTGGGCCCGTTCCTGCGTCGACGCCACGGCAGCGAGCCCGTCACGGTCGCCCATCCCGCCCTGACGCCCGTGCTCGCGGAGACGCACGGCGTCATCGTCTTCCACGAGCAGGTGATGCGCTGCGTCGCCGCGGTCACCGGGTGCGACCTGTCGACCGCCGACCTGGTGCGCCGCCGGCTCGGGGACCCCACCGAGGTGGAGGCCCTGCGCGCCTGGATCGTCGACGGCGCGCGCCGGCGGGGGATGGGCGTCGAGGCGGCCGCCGCGCTGTGGGAGGCGCTGGCGCAGTTCGCCTCCTTCGGCTTCTGCAAGGCCCACGCGGCCGCGTTCGCGGTGCCGACCGCGCGCTCGGCGTGGCTGAAGGCCCACCACCTGCCCGAGCTCGTCGCCGGGCTGCTGGCCCACGACCCGGGGATGTACCCGCGTCGGGCGCTGCTCGCCGATGCCCGCCAGCTCGGCGTGGCGGTGCTGCCGGTCGACGTCAACCGCTCGGGTCGCCACGCCCAGGTCGAGGCGATCCCCGATCCGCTGGCGTCGGGCGCCCCTGCGGACCCGCGGGTCGGCGCGCCCACGCTGACCGCCGGGATGGACCTCGGGGCGTGCCCCGATCGCCCCGGCTGGCGCTTCGGCGTTCGTCCCGGCCTCGCCGACGTCGCCGGCATCGACGAGGCGATGATCGCCTCGCTGCGCGCCGGCCAGCCCTTCGCCTCGCTGGCCGACCTGCGCGCCCGCGCGCGGCTGGACGCCCCGGTCGCCGAGGCGCTGGCCCACGTCGGCGCGCTCGACGACCTCGCGCCGGGCCGGTCGCGGCGCGACGTGCTGCTCGAGACCGCCGAGCGGTGGGGGAGCGGCACGGCGCGCGGGCGCGGGTCACGGCGCGGCCGCGAGCGCTCGGCCCCCTCGTGCCCACCCGAGCAGCCCTCCCTGCTCGGCCCGGAGCCACCGCCGGGCCTGACCGACTACACCCCCGCCGAGCGGGTCCGCGCCGAGCTGGAGGTGCTCGGGCTCGACGGCTCGGCGCACGTGCTCGACTTCTACCGCGACCTGCTCGCGGCCCTGGGGACAACGCGCGCGGCCGACCTGCGCGAGGCCAGCGGGCTGGGGCCCCAGCCCGGCGGGACCCAGCGCACGGGCCGGCGCGTGCGCGTGGCCGGCGCGAAGGTGGCCACCCAGACCCCACCGGTGCGCTCGGGGCAGCGGGTGATCTTCCTGTCGCTGGACGACGGCACCGGCCTGGCCGACGCCGCCCTCTTCGAGGCGGTGCACGACCGCTGCGCCGCCACCGTCTTCCACTCCTGGCTGCTGGCCGTCGAGGGCCGGGTGGTCCGCGCCGGCCGTCGCGGCGTGTCGCTGGTCGCCGAGCGCGCCTGGGACCTGCGCCAGCTGCGCCGCGCCTGGCGGGAGGGCTGGCTGGCCGACGCGCTCGCCGACGCGCCCGCCACGCCCGCGGCGACAGCCGCGCCCACCGCGGCCGCCCCACCCGACCCGGCTCATCCCGCCTATGACGCCGAGCGCCTGGCCCAGGAGCGTCGCCGCGCCGCCGACCCCGACGCCGACCCGGCGAGCCTCGCGCCCCGGCGCCTGTGGCACGCCTCGGGTGGCTCCGCCGGATGAGCAGCGCTCGCGCCCAGCGTCGCGTCGCACCCACCGCCTACCCTTGGCCGACCATGACCGAGCGACCGCCCGAGCCGATCCTGCACCTCGACATGGACGCGTTCTACGCGGCCGTGGAGGCGCTGGACGACCCCTCGCTGGCCGGTCGCCCCGTGCTGGTCGGTGGCGCGGGCGGGCGCGGCGTCGTGGCCAGCGCCAGCTACGAGGCGCGCGCCTGCGGAGCATCCTCGGCCATGCCGATGGCCAAGGCCCGGCGCCTGTGCCCCGACGCGGTGGTGCGCCCGCCACGGTTCGACCGCTATCGCCAGGTCAGCGCCGCGCTCCTGGACCTGCTGCGCGACGTCACGCCGCTGGTGGAGCCGCTCAGCCTCGACGAGGCCTTCCTCGACGTCGGTGGCAGCCGTCGCCTGCTCGGCGAGCCCGTCGAGATCGCGGCGCACCTGCGGGCGCGCATCCGCGACGCGCTGGGCCTGCCCGCCAGCGTCGGGGTGGCGCCGAACCTGCACCTGGCCAAGCTGTGCAGCCAGCGGGCCAAGCCCGACGGCGTGCTCCACCTGCGGCGCGAGGAGGTGGCCGGGTTCCTGGCGCCCCTGCCGGTCCGCGCGCTGTGGGGCGTGGGGGAGGCGACCGCCGAGCGCCTCGCTCGCTTCGGGCTGCGCACCGTCGCCGACGTCGCCGCCGCCGATCCGGGGCTGCTGCGCCGCGTGGTCGGCCAGGCCGCGGCGACCCACCTGGCCGAGCTGGCCGCCGGCGAGGACCCGCGCACGGTGACCCCCTACGAGCCCGCACGGAGCATCAGCGCCGAGGAGACCTTCGCCACCGACGTCGACGACCCCGAGGTGCTGCGCCGGGAGCTGCTGCGCCTGGCCGAGGACGTCGCCCGACGCCTGCGCGGCGAGGGCGTCGCGGCGCGCACCGTGACCCTGAAGCTGCGCTACGCCACGTTCGAGACGATCACGCGCTCGCGGACCCTGACCACGCCCGCCGACGATGCCGCCGCGCTGCACCGCGAGGTCGTCGCGGCGCTCGAGGCGCTGCGCCTGCAGCGGGCTCGCGTGCGCCTGGTGGGGGTGGGCGGCAGCAACCTCGTGCCTGCCGGCGCGGCGCGCCAGCTGGATTTGCTCGCCGACGACCGCTGGTCGCGCCTGGAGCGCGCGGCCGACGCCGCCGGCGCCCGCTTCGGCGCTGGTGCGGTCACTCGCGGGGCGCTGCTCGACGAGGCCCCCACCTCGGGCGATGCGGCGCCGTCGAGCCAGGCGTGGCGACCGGCTGGTGGGGACGACCCCGTGCCCTAGCCGTGGGGCGGTCGCACCAGGTGCTCGACGCTGTCGGGCGCCAGCCGCTCGTAGGCCGCGTCCAGCAGCGGCGAGGAGATCAGGAAGTCGGCGGTGGCGCGGGTGCTGGCCACCGGGATGTTCCAGACCGCCGCGAGGCGCAGCAGGGCCTTGACGTCGGGGTCGTGCGGCTGGGGCTGCAGCGGGTCCCAGAAGAAGATCAGCACGTCGACCCCGGACTCGGCGATGAGGGCGCCGATCTGCTGGTCGCCGCCCATCGGGCCGCTCTGCAGGCGCTCGACGCGCAGGCCCAGCTCGTGCTGGAGGATCGTGCCGGTCGTGCCCGTGGCTAGCAGGCGGTGCCGCGCGAACACCGCGTGGTTGAAGTCCGCCCACTCGGCGAGATCGCGCTTCATGTTGTCGTGGGCGACCAGGGCGATGGTCTTGCGGGGCGGCAGGGGAGCCTGCATGGGGTCCTCCGTCGGAGCGTGCGAGGCGCGGCGCGACACCAGCCGTAGCGGCCCGGTGTTGCGCTCGTGTGACGCGCGCTGCCCAGGCGGCCAGGTTTCGGTCGCGCCCTCGGCGCCCCCTGGACGATCGGTAGGCTCGCGCGGCCCATGCCCCAGGCGTCAGGTCCGGCCACGGGGCTGCAGAGGCCATCCTCGTCCCGTGCTGCCAGAGAGGAGCCGTCATGAGCCGCGTCCAGCTGCACCTCGCCGATGGCGTCGCCGAGATCGCCCTGGTCGCCCCGGAGCGCCACAACGCCCTGGACCGCGCCGCCTTCGCCGACCTCGCCGAGGCCGCCCGCGAGGTCGCCGACGCCGCGCACGCGCATCGCGCCCGCGCGGCGCTGGTGCGCGGCGAGGGGCCCTCCTTCTGCGCCGGGCTGGACCTCGACGAGCTCGGTCGGCTCGCCGAGGACCCGCCGCGCGAGGCCGACATCCGCGCGCTCCAGGCGGCCTTCGACGCGATCGAGGACCTGCCGATCCCGGTCGTGGGCGCGCTCCACGGCGCCTGCCTCGGGGCGGGCCTGCAGCTGGCCGCCGCCTGTCACCTGCGCGCCGTGGCGCCCGACGCCGAGCTCGGCCTGCTGGAGGCGCGCTGGGGGCTCGTGCCCGATCTCGGGGCCTCCGCGCGCCTGCCCCGCCTGGTGGGGCTGGGTCGGGCCACCGACCTGGCGCTCACGGGACGGACGGTGGATGCCGAGCTCGCCCTGTCCTGGGGGCTGGCCGAGCGCCGGCTGGAGGGCGATCCCGCCGACGGGGGACGGGAGCTGGCCGCCGCGCTGGCCGCGGGGCCCACCGTGGCCCTGGGGGCGGTGCCGCGCCTGCTGCGCGGCGCGGCCGTGGCGACCCGCGAGGAGGCCCTCGAGGCCGAGCGCCAGGCCCAGCAGCGGTGCTTGGCGAGCCGCGATCTCACGGAAGCCTCACGTGCGGCCCGCGCGCGTGAGACGCCGACATTTTGGGGATGGTAAAGTCACGAAAGGAGCCGCCGACCGAAGCGGTGTCGGCGGTCGCGCGGACAGTGACGGTTCCGACCCGGACGCGGAGCAGCGCCCATGCCCCTCTCCGATCGCGAGCGGCAGATCCTGTCGGACATCGAGTCCCGCCTGCGCGAGGAGGACCCGAAGTTCGCCAAGACCGTGTCGACGTCCGCCGAGACCGGCGGGAGCCGACGCAAGGTCAAGCTGGCGATCGCCGGGTTCGTGCTCGGCTTCGTCCTGCTGCTCGCCGTGGTGCCCGCCCAGATCATCTGGCTGGGCGTGGCCGGCTTCGCGGTCATGCTCGCGAGCCTCGTCTACGGCGGCGCCCAGCTGCGGCGCTTCGGTGACGACGGCGACGCCTTCGGCGGGCAACTGCGCAGCGGCCTCGAGCGCTTCTTGCACCGCGGCGGCGAGTCCGACGCCGCGCCGGACTCCTAGGTCCGACGCGCGACCCGTCGCCGGCACGCGCCCGTGACGCGCGGGCGCGCGGCCCGCGACGACGGGATCCCGTCGACCTGATCGATGCGTGCGCCCCGCCCTCGCGGCGGGGCGCGGTGCGTGTCAGGGCCGCGAGGGTCGGGCGGGCCGGAGCGCGGCCAGCGCGGCGCGCACGCGCAGTGCCATCCGCTGCGGCGCCGAGCGGCCAGCGAGGAGGGCCGCTCGCGCGCGGGTCGCAGCGGCGATGGCCTGCTCGGCGAGGTCAGCGGGGACCTCCTGGGCCCAGCGGGCGCGCTCGGCGCCCTCCACCAGCGGCGCCAGCTCATGCTCGTCGAGGCCACCGTGGCGGGCGAGCCGTGCCAGCAGCTCGGCGTCGGTGTCGCTCGGCGCCCGCGTCACGCCCAGCCCACCCGCGAGGTGCTCGAGGGCCGCCAGGCGCGCGAGCACGCGCGCCGAGGGCACCGTCGGCTCGGGCGCGGCGCGGCGCGCCACGAGGCCGAGCCCGGAGGCGGCGAGGAGCAGCAGCAGCGCGGCGCGGACGAGCCCGTGCTCGTCCTCCTCGCCCGCGCCCGCCCCGGCGCCCTCGTCGAGCTCGGCCGACGCGCCCGGGTCGGGCACGTCGGGCTCCGGCTCGTCCTCGTCGGGCGCGTCCGGCTCCTCGGCATCCAGTGGGTCGTCGAGGTCCCCGAGGTCGTCGCGGTCGCGCTCGGCGTCCAGCTCGGTCGGCGCGAGGTCGTCGTCGGTGGGGGACAGGAGGTTGCCGTCGCCGCGCGGGGTCGGCTCGAAGTCGAGCCAGCCCAGCTCGGCGAAGCGCACCTGCACCCAGGCGTGGCGGTTCTCGCCGCGGATGACGAACTCGTCGTCGCCGATGCGCTCGCCCGGGGTGTAGCCGACGGCGACGCGCGCGGGGATGTCGAGGTGGCGCAGCATCACCGCCATGGTCCCGGCGTACTGCTCGCAGTAGCCCTCGCGGACCTCCACGAAGCGCTCCATGGCGGTGCTGTCGTGGCCGTCGAGGTCGGGCGTCAGGGAGTAGTCCCAGCTGGCCAGCTCCTCCTGGACCGCCATGGCCTGCTCGTAGGGCGTCTCCGCCCCGGCCTCGGCCACGATGTCCTCGGCGAGGTCGGTGACGGAGGCAGGGACCTCGGACAGCTCGGTGAGGGCGGGGTCGTCGACGACCTCGGCCTCGCGGACCACCTCCACGGGCGGAGCGGGGATGCCGGCCTCCACGGTGTAGGTCGCGCCGGTGGGGATGCCCGGTGGGTCGGCGTCGCCGTCGACGGTCAGCGTGGCCTGCGCCGGGTCCCAGCGCAGCCGCTCCTCGACCACGTCGCCGGACAGGCGGTAGGGCTGATAGGGCGCGGGCACGAGCCGGCTGCCGGCCAGCCCCAGCGACTCGACCTCCACCTCCACGAAGCGCGAGTGCTCCTGCTGCGCCTCGGCCTGCAGCGGCTCGGTGCCGGCCGGCTCGGCGCTGAACCCCTCGCCGGTCCACAGCTCGCCAGCCTCGAACCGCTCCAGGCTCGTCTCGCGCAGGTAGACCGGCTCCTCGCTGCGCACGCGCGCCACGGGCTCCTGGCTCTGGTCCACGAGGTTGGCTTGGAGGTCGACCATCGGGTTCGCGGCGCCCACGGTGCGCGTGGTGCCGCCAGCCTGGATCCAGGGCTCCTCGCCGAAGCCGGGCAGGTCCTCGGCCACCACGACGCCGACCGTGATCGCGGCGGCCGCGGTGACCACGCCCACCGCCAGGGCCGGGTCGCCGCGGCCGGCGCGGGCGGGGCGGCCCCAGCGCCGCGCGCGGTCGTCGCCGGTCACCAGCAGCAGCAGCAGCGCGGCGACGAGCACGGGCAGGGCATTGCGCCACGGGACGCCGTCGGGGACGATCGCCAGCGGCACCGCCCACAGCACCAGGGCCGCCGCGACGGCGTGCACGGGGGCGGCCAGGCGCACCGCGAGCAGGTCGACCGCGTGCGCGACCCACCACAGGCCGGTGACCACCAGCAGCAGCAGGCCCGGCTCGGCGAAGGTCGGGGCCGGGCGGCTCTGGATCAGCTCGATGCCCGACAGCCACAGGTCGCGTCCCGCGAGCAGGGTGTCGAGCGTGGGCACCGCCCAGGCCATGGTCGTCTCGGGCAGGAAGGCCAGGCTCACGAACACCGTGAAGGCCGCGGCCGAGACCGCGGTGCCGGCCACTGCGCCGAGCCCCGCGCGGCGTGCGAGCACCTGGGTGCCCACGCTCAGCAGGACGGCCGCTGCCGCGGGTCGCACCAGCTCGGGGCCGATGAACAGGCGCGCCATGGGCGCCGCGGCTGCGGCGAGCAGCGCCAGGCTGGCGACCACGATCAGCGCCTCTGGGGGGCGCGTGGAGGCCGGCGAGGGCGGCGAGCGATCCGGGTCGGGGCCGTCGTCGCCCGGCGTGCCGGGGCCCGGCTCCGGCGCCGCCCCCTGCTGCTGTGCCGGGGGCACCGGTGGCGCGCTCACTCCTCGCTCACCTCCTCGTGCCCGGTCGCCCCGGGCGTGGCGCTCGTCGCGGCCGGGGCCGAGCCGGCGGCGCTCGGCCGCGCCCCGAGCCCCGGCCAGACCTCGGCGAGGGGGGTGCCGACCGGTCGGGCCACCGCGCGCCAGCTCGCCGCGCGCAGCAGCGCCACCAGCTGCTGGGCGCGCTGGGCGTCCTGCCCGTCGTGGACGATCACCGCGGCGCGGCTCGCGAAGCCGCTGCCGGCCTGGAGCAGCGCACGCGAGTCCGCCGCGTCGGCCACGCGCTCGCGCCCGGGCGGTGGCGTGACGCAGGCGAGCAGCAGCCCCTCGCCGGCGCTGCGGCGCAGGCGCTCGCCGAGGCTGGCCAGGCTGCGCGCCGGAGAGGCGTCGAGCAGCGCGAGTCGCTCGAGGATCGCCTCGACGTCCTGGACCCGGGGCGAGCGCTCGTCGGCCTCGGTGGTCAGTCGCAGCAGGAACCGCCGGTCGGCGAGATGCCGTGCGGCGCTGGCGGCGGAGGAGATCGCGGCCTCGAGGGTGGACGCGTCGCCCGCGCCACGGTGGGCCGGCGCGCGCGTGTCCAGCAGCAGGGTCGCCTCGGCGTGCCAGGGCAGCTCGTGCTGGCGGATCATCACCTTGCCGCGCCGTGCGGTGGAGGGCCAGTGGACCCGGCGCAGGTCGTCGCCCTCCACGTACTCGCGCAGGGTATGGAACTCGTCGCCGAGGTTGAGCAGCCGGTGACGCGCGCCGTCGGCGCTGCCGCGCCGCTGGGGGGCGCCGAGCGCCTCGGGCAGCGACTCGATCGGCGGATAGACCAGGACCGGGGTCGTGGCGCTGGTGCGTCGGCGTCGCAGCGCCAGGCCGAGGCGGTCGGTCACCGTCAGCTCGGCGGGTCCCAGGTGATGGCGCCCGCGCTGCGTGGCGGCGATCCGATAGGGCAGCGCGATCGTCGCGCCGGGCCGCAGCCCCGCCACCGCCCACCGGGGCGAGGCGCTCGCCAGCGCGTCGGGGACCACCTCGCGGGCCAGCACGGTGCTGGTCGGCAGCCGGCCGTCGTTGCGCAGGTCCAGTGCGACCTGCTCGTGGGCGTCGTGGGCCAGCCGGTCGCTGCGCAGCCGACGTCGGACCGCCAGCGCCCCGCCGCCCACTCGCACGCCGACGAGCGCCAGCAGCGGCAGCGCGGCGGCGACGGTCGCCACGACCAGGAGCTCGTCGATCCCGAGCGCGCGGCCCGCTGCCCACAGCAGGGCGGCGCCCAGCAGGACTCCGAGACCCCGCGCGGTGGGCATCAGCCCTGGGCGCCCGCGGCGCGTCGACGGCCGCCCGACGGTCGCTCGGGGCTCGGCACCGCCACGGAGCCCAGCACCTCCTGGATCACCCCGGTGGCCGAGGTCTCGCGCATCTGGGCCTCGGGGGCGAGCACCAGGCGGTGGGCCAGCACCGGCAGCGCCAGCGCCTTGACGTCATCGGGGATCACGAAGTCGCGCCCGCTGATCGCCGCGAGGGCCCGCGCGGCCCGCAGCAGCGACAGGGACGCGCGCGGCGAGGCGCCGAGCTCCACCGCGGGGTGCTCCCGCGTGGCGCGCACCACGTCCACGAGATAGCGCCGCAGCGCGGGGGCGGCGTGCACGCCCTCGGCGACGCGCCGCAGCCGGCTGATCGCGCTGGCGTCGGTGACCGGCGCGAGGCTCCCGAGGCGATCGCCCGCGCCGTGGACCTCCAGCACCTCCAGCTCGGCCTCAGCGGAGGGGTAGCCGATCGACAGCCGCATCAGGAACCGGTCCCGCTGGGCCTCGGGCAGCGGATAGGTCCCCTCGAGCTCCACGGGGTTCTGCGTTGCGATGACCAGGAAGGGGTCGGGGAGCCCGTGGGTGGTCCCGTCGACGGTGACCTGGCGCTCCTCCATGGCCTCCAGCAGCGCCGACTGGGTCTTGGGCCCAGCGCGGTTGATCTCGTCGCCCAGCACGATGTTGGCGAACACCGCGCCGGGGCGGAAGCGAAACGCCCCGCTCTCCTGCTGGTAGACCGTCACGCCGGTCACGTCGGTGGGCAGCAGGTCGGGGGTGAACTGGACGCGGCTGACGCTGCAGTCGATCGTGGTGCCGATCGCCTTGGCCAGCAGCGTTTTGCCCACCCCCGGCACGTCCTCGAGCAGCACGTGCCCACCGGCGAGCAGGCTCACCAGCACCAGCCGGATCACCTCCGGCTTGCCCTCCAGGACCGAGCGCACCGAGCGCTCGACCCGCTCCATCTCGGCGGCGAGCTGCTCGACCTCGCCGCTCGACCGCTCGTTCGCTGCCACCGGCGTCCCCTTCGCGGCCTCGGCTGAGGCGGGCTGGGACCACGGTAGCCGCCGCGCCAGGGTCGCAGGAGCCGCCCGCGGACCGGTCAGGGGCGCTGCTACCGTGCGCCTCGCACGGTTCGCGCCTTCCGGACGGTGCCGCCGCGAGGAGGTCCGCGTGGGACCAGGCCGAGGTCAGGCCGAGGGTCGCGGGGGACCGCCAGCGCCCGCGAGCGCGGAGCTCGCCGACGCCGACGGTCGCCGCGACGGCGGCCACGCGCGAGGCGACCGCCACGGCGTGCGCGGCCGCGCGCTCGTGCTCAACGCCTCGATGGAGCCCCTGTCGGTCGTGGCCGCGCGTCGGGCCGTGGTGCTGGTGCTGCAGGCCAAGGCCGAGGTCCTCCACGCCGCCGGCCCGCCCTGTCGTGGCGGGGGCATGGAGGTGGCAGTGCCCTCCGTGGTGCGGCTGCGGCGCTTCGTGGCCGTGCCGCGACGGGATCGGGTGACGCTCACCCGCCGCGGGGTCTTCGCGCGCGATGGGGGGCGGTGCCAGTACTGCGGGGCTCGGGCCGAGAACGTGGACCACGTCGTGCCCCGCAGCCGGGGCGGTGCGCACGCCTGGGAGAACGTCGTGGCCTCGTGCCGGCGGTGCAACAGCCGCAAGGAGGACCGCACCCCGCGCGAGGCCGGCATGCGGCTGGCACGCGCGCCGGTGGCGCCGCGCCCCTCGCTGTGGCTGGTGGCGGCGGTGGGCAGCCTCGACCCTGACTGGGCGCGCTACGTCGACGGGGCGACGGCCGCCGCGCAGGCCGCGTCGCCGGCGCGCCTCGCACGGCCGGCGGTGTGACGCGCGGGGACGCTCGAGGAGGCCCGGGGCCCTCCGCCGGCCCGTGAGGGGGCGCCCGCGCCGCCCCACCACGCCCCACCTCGCTCCCCACCCCGACCGCGGTCGCCGCTCGGCGCGCCCCACTCGGGGCGTCTCGGGGCGTCGAGCCCGCGCAGGGCCCGTGGAGCGGCGCCTCATGCGCGAGCGTCGCCGGGCCGCCTGATCGCGCTCCCCACCTCGCTCCACCACCGCCGCTGACCCGCTGACCTGCGGCGATGGTCGATCCTTGGCCACCGGGTCGGGTGCGTGGCCGCTCGGGGGCTTCTGTTGTGGTGAGATGTGGTCTAAAGTGGAGCGCAGTGGAGGACGAGGGAGAGCAGTGGCGGCTCGTGTCCGGTCGTGGAGCCAGCGGCCGGACGCGGACGCGGACTCACCAGCGAGGGGCATGAGGAGCGCACGATGTTCCTGGGGGAGTACCAGCACACGCTGGACTCCAAGGGACGTCTGATCCTGCCCTCGGCCTTCCGCCAGCCGCTGGAGGAGGGGCTCGTGCTGACCGTGGGCCAGGACCACTGCCTGACGCTGCACCCGCGCGCGGACTGGCAGCGCGTGCTCGAGGAGCTGCGCCAGCTGCGCCCCACCGACGCGCGGCAGCGGATGTACGCCCGGGTGGTCACCTCCTCGGCGCATGCCGATGCGCTGGACAACCAGGGCCGCATCACCATCCCGCCGCGGCTGCGCGAGTACGCCGGCCTGACCCGTGACGTCGCCGTCATCGGGGCCGACAGCCGGATCGAGCTGTGGGATCGCGACCGCTGGGAGGACTACCGGGCCCAGGCCATGGAGAGCTTCGCGGCCACCGACCAGCCGCTGGGGGAGGGGATGCTGTGATGCCCGCGTCCCCGCCCCCGCCCGAGGCGCGCGGCGCATCCGGCGCATCCGGCGCCGAGCCCGATGAGCCCGTCCACGAGCCGGTCCTGCGCGAGCGGGTGACCGGGCTGCTGGCCAGCCCCGAGCCGGGTCTGCTGATCGATGGCACGGTCGGCGCCGGCGGCCATGCGCGGGCGCTGCTCGAGGCCTCGCACCCCGAGGCGACGCTGCTCGGCATCGACCGCGACGCGCAGGCCCTGGAGGTGGCCGAGGAGCGCCTGGCCGGGCTCGGCGACCGCGTCCGGCTCGTCCACGGCGCCTTCGACGAGGTCCTCGCCGACCTCGAGGAGGTCCTCGACGCGCCGCCCCCGGTGCGCGGGATCCTGCTGGACCTCGGCGTCTCCTCGCTGCAGCTGGACCGCCCCGAGCGTGGCTTCTCGCTGCGCGCCGACGGCCCGCTCGACCTGCGGATGGACCCCTCGGGCGGCGAGCCGGCCCACGCGCTGCTCGAGCGCCTCGACGAGCGCGCCCTGGCGCGGCTGCTGGGCGAGCTCGGCGAGGAGCGCCACGCGCGCCGCATCGCCCGCGCGCTGGTCCGCGCGCGTCCGGTGCGCACCACCGGGCAGCTGGCGGAGGTGGTCGCGGGCGCCGTGCCCGCGCCGGCACGGCATGGGCCGCGCCATCCGGCCACCCGGACCTTCCAGGCGCTGCGCATCGCGGTCAACGGCGAGCTGGAGCGCGTGCGTGCCGTCCTTCCCCCGGCGCTCGCGCGCCTGGCCGTCCCGGGCTCCCCGCAGGCCCGGGGCGGCCGGCTCGCCGTGCTCGCCTACCACTCCCTCGAGGACCGCCCGGTCAAGCAGGCGCTGGCCGAGGCGGCGGACGCCTGCGTCTGCCCGCCCGACCTGCCGGTGTGCGGCTGTGGCCGCGTGCCCACCGTGCGCCTGCTCACCCGCGGCGCGGAGCGTCCCGACGCCGACGAGGTCGCCCGCAACCCCCGTGCCCGCTCGGCGCGGCTGCGCGCCGCCGAGCGCCTCCCCGCGCCCGCCCCGACCCCGATCGATCCGAGGACGTGACATGGCCGCCGCACCCGCCACCACCGCGCCCCGCCGCACGTCGCGCCCACCGCGTCCGACCGTCGAGGCCGCCGGGCCGAGGCTCGAGGTGGCCGCCCCGCCCCGACGCAGCGGGCGGTGGGTCGCCGCGATCGCGCTGGCCGCGCTCGTGGGCCTGATCGGCGTGGTCGGGCTCTCGGCGGCCGGCGCGCAGCTGGCCTTCGCCCAGTCCGAGCTCGAGGCCGACATCGCCGCGCTCGAGTCCCGCGTGGACGCCCTGGAGGGCGAGGTCGCCGAGCTGCGCGCCCCCGAGCGCATCGAGGCGATCGCCACCGAGGAGCTGGGCATGGAGCCGGTGGAGGACCCGCGCTTCGTCGAGGCAGCGCCCGCGGGGGCCGAGCCGGCGGCCGCGGAGTCCCGCGACGGCCCGGGAGGCGCCCCGTGAGCGCAGGCCCCGGGGCGCGGCGTCGCGCTCGCGGCAGCGCGCTGTCGCGGGCGGTGACCCGGGCCGACGGTCGCCGGCGCCTGGGCCTGTTGCTGCTGTGCCACCTGCTGCTGACGGCGCTCATCGCTGCTCGGCTGGTGATGCTCCAGACCGTGGAGGCGCAGGAGTATCGCGCCCTCGGCGAGCGCCAGCTCGTCAACCACGTCGAGCTGCCCGCGCCGCGTGGCAGCATCCTCGACCGTGACGGGGACCCGCTGGCGCGCACCCAGCAGGGCGCGGCGGTCTCGGCCGATCCCTCCACCCTCCATGAGGCGGGCATCGCCCCCGAGCTGGTGGCCCAGGCGCTCGCCGAGGACCTTGACCGCAGCGCCGAGGTCCTCGCCGAGCGCTTGGACCGCCCCGACACGAGCTTCGTCTACCTCGCCCGTCAGGTCCCGGCGGAGGTGGGCGAGCGGCTGGCCGAGCGCGAGCTGCCCGGCGTGCACGTCCTCGACGAGCCCATCCGCAGCTATCCCGGTGGGCGGCTGGCCGCACCGGTCCTCGGCTTCGCCGGCATCGACGGCGAGGGGCTGTCGGGGCTCGAGCAGGCGCTGGACGATGCGCTGCTGGGCGAGCCCGGGTCGCTGCGCGTCGAGCGGGCTGCCACGGGCGAGGCGATCAGCGCCGCCGAGCGCGTCCAGCAGCCCGCACAGCCAGGCAGCGACGTCGTCCTGGCCCTGGACCGTCACCTGCAGCACCGCACCGAGACCGCGCTCGACGCGGCGCTGGACGACCTGGACGCCGAGGAGGCTGCCGCGGTGGTGCTCGACGCGCGCAGCGCCGAGGTCCTCGCGATGGCCACCGCCCCCGGGTTCGAGCAGGACGAGATCGCCGACGTCCCCGCCGAGCGGCGGCGCAACGTCCCGGTCACCGACGCGTTCGAGCCGGGCAGCGCCGGGAAGGTCGCGACGTTCGCCGCCGCCCTGCAGCACGAGGTCACGCACGTCGATGAGACCCTCGACCTGCCGGCGGCGATCGAGGTCGGCGGCAGGCGCTTCTCCGACCCCCACCGCGCGGAGCCCAGCGAGCTCGACCTGACGACGGCCGTGGCACGCTCCAGCAACGTCGCGACCATCGAGCTGGGCGAGCGGCTGGGCGACGAGCGGCTGCACGCCATGCTGGAGCGCCTCGGGGTGGGGCAGGAGCCGGGAGTGGCCTTCCCCGGCGCCGGCGTCGGCATCCTGCCCGAGCCCGAGGAGTGGGGCGCCACGAGTCGCCCCACCATCGCGATCGGTCAGGCGTACGCCATGACCCTGCTGCAGCTGGCGAGCGCCACGCAGGCCATCGCCGACGACGGTGTGCGCACCGACCCGACGCTGGTGCGCGGCACGGTGCGCGACGGACGCTATGAGCCCGTCGCCGACCCGGACCGGACCCGGGTGGTCGACGCGGATGCCGCGCGCGACCTTCGGGAGATGCTCACCGCGGTGGTGGAGGACGGCACCGGGCAGCGCGCCGCGGTGGAGGGCTACCACGTGGCCGGCAAGACGGGCACGGCCCAGAAGGCGCGAGAGGACGGGCCCGGCTACGAGCCCGGGGCCTACCGAGGGGTGTTCACTGGCTTCGCCCCGGCCAGCGACCCGGCCGTGGTCGTGGCCGTCATGCTCGACGAGCCGGACCCGCACTGGGGCGGCCAATCGGCCGCGCCGGTGTTCGCCGAGATCGCCGAGGCGGCGCTCACCGCCAAGGGCATCCCCCCGGACGCGCCGTCCTCGGCCGAGGGACCCGACCCCTCGCAGGAGCCGCCCCCCGAGGAGCCCCCGCCGCAGGCGCCGCCCCCCGGCGACGAGGCCGTCCCCTCCTCACCGGAGGGGTGAGCCGGGATGGCTGCCGGCCCCGGGCCGCGCAGCGAGGGCCAGCGTCGCCCTCGGCGGCGCCGGCGACCCGCGCTGGTGCCGGAGGTGATCCGTGCGCGGGCACGGCTTGGCTATCCTGCGAGCGCATCGGCGCACCATCGACCGCACCGAGCGCAGCCACCGCACCGCAACCACCGCACCCACCGCACCCACCGCGACGCTGGAGCCCTCCGATCGTGACCGACCCGCCCGCTGCCGGCGCCCCGCTGTCGGCCGTCGCCGAGGCCGTGGACGGGCGACCCGTCGGCACCGACGGCGACCCCTGGCTCACCGACGTGACGCACGACAGCCGCGAGGCCGGACCCGGCGTGCTGTTCGCCGCGCGCCCCGGCGCGCGCGCCGACGGCCATGACTTCGCCCCGGGCGCGGCCGCGGCTGGCAGCCCGGCGCTGCTCGTCGAGCACCCGGTGGACGCGCCCGTGCCGCAGGTCGCGGTGGACCGCGTCGCCCACGCCCTCGGGCCCGCCGCGGCGGTCGTGCACGGCCATCCCAGCCGCGACCTGCTCGTGCTCGGCGTGACCGGCACCAACGGGAAGACGACCACCGCCACCCTGCTGCACGCGATCCTCGAGCATGCCGGTCGGCCGGCCGGTCTGATCGGCACCACCGGGGTGCGGGGCCACGGCTGGTCGCAGGCCGGCACCCGGACCACGCCCGAGGCCAGCGAGCTGCAGCGGCTGTGGCGGCGGCTGCGCGACGAGGGCGTCCGCGCCGCGGTCATGGAGGTGTCCAGCCACGGGCTCGCGCTCGGGCGCATGGGCGGCACGCGGGTGGCGGTCGCGGGGTTCACCACCCTCAGCCAGGACCACCTCGACTTCCACGGCGACCTCGAGCGCTACGCCGCCGCCAAGGCCCAGCTGCTGACCCCGGAGCTGTCCGACCGTGCCGCGGTGTGCATCGACGACGCCTGGGGCCGATGGATGGCCGACCAGGCCCGCGTGCCGGTGACCACCGTGGGCGTGGTCGCCGAGGACGCCGACGTGCGCGCGCACGAGGTGGCGCTGTCGGCTGCGGGCGCGTCGTTCGTGGCCCGCGGGCCCGGCTGGCACGTGCCGGTGACGCTGCCGCTGCCGGGTCGGTTCAACGTCGCCAACGCGCTGCTGGCCGTGGCGATGAGCGTGGAGGCCGGGCTCGACCCGACCACCGCCGCGCAAGGCCTGGCCAGTGGCCACGTGCGCGGACGCATGGAGCGCGTCGAGGCCGGCGCCCCCTTCACGATCCTGGTGGACTACGCCCACACGCCCGAGGCGGTCGTGGGCGTGCTGGAGGCGGCCCGCGAGCTCGCGCAGGGGCGGGTGACCGTGGTGCTCGGCTGTGGTGGCGATCGCGACCGGGGCAAGCGCGGCCCCATGGGGGAGGCCGCGGCGGCGGCCGACCGCACCATCCTGACCAGCGACAACCCCCGCCACGAGGACCCCGACGACATCCTGGCGGCGCTCGTGGCCGGGGCACGGGCGGCGGACCCCCGCGAGCTGCACGTGGAGCCCGACCGGCGCGCGGCGATCGCCCTGGCGCTGGCGCGCGCCGAGCCGGGCGACGTGGTGGTGCTGGCCGGCAAGGGGCACGAGACCACCCAGGACCTCGGCGACCGCGTCGTGGACTTCGACGACCGCGCGGTGGCGCGCGAGGTGCTCGCCGAGCAAGGGGGCGCGCGATGATCTCGCTGCGGCTGGACCAGATCGCCGAGATCGTCGGCGGGGACCTCGCGGGCCCTGCCGATGGCGACCGCGTGGCCGACCGGGTCGTCATCGACTCGCGCGAGGCGGGGCCCGGCGCGCTGTTCGTCGCCCTGCCCGGCGAGCACGCCGACGGGCACGACTTCGTGGCCGACGCCGCCGCCCGCGGCGCCACCGGCGCGCTGGTCGCCGCGGGTCGCCCGGTGCCCGACGCGCCCGGGCCGATCCTCGTGGACGACCCGCTGGACGCGCTCCAGGGCCTTGGCTCCTGGATCCGCGACACCGTCGACCCGCTGGTGGTGGCCATCACCGGGTCGCAGGGCAAGACCACCACCAAGGACCTGACCCGCGCCGCCCTCGGCGCGGGGCTGGAGACGGTCGCCGCCCCCGGCTCCTACAACAACGACCTCGGCGTGCCGCTGACCTGCGCCCGTCTCGAGCGCACCAGCCAGGCGCTGGTGGCCGAGGTGGGCACCCGCGGCATCGGCCACATCGCGCGCCTCGCCCCGCTGCTGCGCCCCGACATCGCCGTGGTCACCGCCGTGGGGGCGAGCCACCTCGAGCTGCTCGGCAGCCTCGACGCCGTCGCGCAGGCCAAGGGCGAGCTGGTCGAGGCGCTGGCGCCCGAGGGCCTGGCCGTCCTGGCCGGCGACGACCCCCGCGTGGCCGGGCTGGCCGAGCGCACGGTGGCCGCCAGCGTCACCGTGGGCCACGACGCCGCGCGGGACTGGCGCGCGCGCGAGGTCACCCTCGACCGGCGCGCGCGGGCGAGCTTCGAGGCCCTCGCGCCCGATGGCCGCCGCGTCCCCGTGCGCCTGGCGCTGCCCGGGGCCCACAACGTCGTCAACGCCCTGTGCGCGCTCGCGGTGGCCGACGCCGCCGGGGTCGACCTCGAGGCGGCCGCCGCGGCGCTGGCCACCGCGCGCGGCTCGCGGTGGCGCCTGGAGGCCCACGACCTGCCCGAGGGCGGCGTGGTGCTGAACGACGCCTACAACGCCAACCCCGCCTCCACCGCCGCCGCGCTGGACGCGCTGGCCGCGGTGGGCGTGCCGGGCACGCGGGTGGCGATCCTCGGCGAGATGGCCGAGCTGGGCGCCACCACGGAGGAGGCGCACCGCGAGGTCGGCGCCCGGGTCGCCGCGCTGGGCCTGGACGCCCTGATCGTGGTGGGCGCGGCCGCCGAGCCGATCGCGACGGGCGCCCGCGCGGCCGGGTTCGGCGGCGCGCTGGCGCAGGTCGCCGATGGCGACGCCGCGCGAGCGGTGGCGCGCGACCACGTGGACGCGCGCAGCGCGGTGCTGGTCAAGGCCAGCCGCGCGGTCGGGCTCGAGTCCCTGGCCGCCGGGCTGGCCCGCGACCTCGGGGGCGCGGACGCGGCGGCCGGCGACGAGCCGGGCGCGGAGGGCAGCCCATGAGGGCGATCCTGCTGGCGGTCGCGGTGTCCATGGCGGTCTCCCTGGTCGCCACGCCCCTGGTGGTCCGCTGGTTCCGCGGGCACGGCTACGGCCAGTCGATCCGCGAGGACGGCCCGCAGGGGCACGTGACCAAGAGCGGCACGCCCACGATGGGCGGCATCGCGATGATCGCGGCCGGGGTGATCGGCTACCTCGTGGCCACGATGGTCTACGGGCCTCGCTACTCCCCGGGCGGGCTGCTGGCCATCGGGACCTTCGCCCTCATGGGCGGCGTGGGCTTCCTCGACGACTTCATCAAGCTGCGCCGCCGACGCAACCTCGGGCTCTCCGCGACCGCCAAGTTCGGCGGGCAGGCCCTGGTCGCGGTCCTGTTCGCCCTCGGCGCGACCTACGTGGCCGAGACCTCCACGACGCTGTCGCTCATCGGCCCGCTCGAGCCCCTGGACTTCGGCCCCTTCTTCGTGGTCTGGTGCTTCGTGATCCTGGCGGGCACCTCCAACGCCGTGAACCTCACCGACGGGCTGGACGGGCTGGCCGCGGGCAGCTCGGCGATGGTCTTCGGGGCCTACACGCTGATCGCCTACTGGATCCTGCGCCACGGCTCGGTGGAGACCGACGAGGACGGTGCCATCATCCCGGGCTCCTTCGAGGGCCTCTACACGCTGGAGGCGTGGCTGCACGCCGACGGGCTGGCCGTGGCGGGCGCCGCCGGGCTCGGCGCGTGCCTTGGCTTCCTGTGGTGGAACGCCCCGCCCGCGCAGGTCTTCATGGGCGACGTCGGCTCGCTGGGGCTGGGCGGCCTCATGGCCGCGCTCGCGGTGCTCACCGAGACCGAGCTGCTGCTGGTGCTGATCGGTGGGCTGTTCGTGATCGAGACGGTGAGCGTGATGCTCCAGGTCGCGGTGTTCCGGGCTCGAGGGCGCCGGCTGTTCAAGATGGCGCCGCTGCATCATCACTTCGAGCTCAAGGGGTGGCGCGAGACCACGGTGATCGTGCGCTTCTGGATCATCGCCGGCATCGTGACCTCGCTCGGCCTCGGCCTGTTCTACGCCGACTACCTGCAGCGGCTGGGGGGCGGCTGATGCGCGCTCCCCTCGCGCCCGAGGCGGCGCTGGCGGCACTGCACGGCCGGCGGGTCGGCGTGCTCGGGCTGGGCACCTCGGGCGCGGCGATCCTGCGCGCGCTCGAGGGCACCGGGGTCGCCGACGTGGTGGCCGTGGACACCCGCGAGGAGGCGGCCGTGGCACCTGGCGCTGCGCTGGCGCGGCGCCAGGGGGCGCAGGTGCGCCTGGGCTGCGCGGACGCCGAGGTGCTGGCGGGCTGCGACCTGGTGGTGACCAGCCCGGGCCTGCCGCTGTCCCACCCGCTGCTGGCCGGCGCGCTCGCGCGTGGCCTCGAGGTGTGGAGCGAGCCCGAGCTGGCCTGGCGCCGCGCGGCCGGGCGCACGACGCTCGTGGCGATCACCGGCACCAACGGCAAGACCACCACCACCGAGCTCGCCGCGGCCTGCCTGGCGGCCCCGGCCGGCGGCAACCTCGGTCCCCCGCTGTGCGACCTCTTGGCCGTGCCCGACCCCCCGCCGGTGGTCGTGGCCGAGCTGTCCAGCTTCCAGCTGCGCTTCTCCGCGGCCCTGCGCGCCGAGGTCGGCGTGCTGCTCAACCTCGCGCCCGACCACCTCGACTGGCATCCCGACCTCGAGGACTACGCGGCCTCCAAGGCGCGCGTGTGGGCCAACCAGCGCGAGGGCGACGCCGCGGTGGTGTTCGTCGACGACGCGGGGGCTCGCGCGGTGCGCGACGCCCACCCCCCGCCGGCGCGCCAGGTGCCGGTCACGCTGGGCGCGCCGCCCGAGGGCGGGGTCGGGGTGGTCGAGGACGCGCTCGTGTCGCGCCTGGCGCCGACGCCAGCGACGATCGCGCGGGTCAGCGACCTGCCCAGCGCCGAGCCGGCCTTCGTCGCCGACGCGGCCTGCGCCGCGGCGGCGGCGCTCGTGGCGGGGGCCGACGCCGAGGGCGTGGCGCGCGGCCTGACGGGCTTTCGCCCTGGGCCGCACCGCCTCGAGGAGGTCGCGGTGCGCCACGGCGTGCGCTACGTCGACGACTCAAAGGCCACCAACCCCCACGCGGCGGCGTCGGCGCTGGTCGCCCACGACTCGGTCGTCTGGATCGCCGGCGGGCTGCTCAAGGGCCTGGCCCTGGACGACCTCGCCGCGCTGCTGCCCGGTCGGGTCCGCCTGGTCGTGGCCATCGGCGTCGGCGCGGAGGCCGTCGAGGCCCTGGCGCGCCGCGCGGGGGTGCCTGCGGTCCGCGCCGACACGCTCGACCGGGCCGTGCCCCTGGCCGCCCGGCACGCCGAGCCCGGCGACACGGTGCTGCTCAGCCCCGCAGCGGCCTCGTTCGACCAGTTCGCGAGCTACGCGGCGCGGGGCCTGGCGTTCCGCGCGGCCGTCGAGCGGCTGGACGCGCCGATGGGGGAGGCCTCGCCATGAGCCGCGCCGCCAGCGCCAAGGACCGACGCGATCGCGAGGCCCGCGCTCGGCGCGCCCGGGAGCGGGCCCCACGCGCCTGGCCGATGCCGGCGGTGGTGCTCGTGGTCACCGCGGCCCTGCTACTGGCGGTCGGGCTCGTGATGACCTTCTCGGCGTCCTTCGTGGAGGCCGCCCGCGAGGGGTCGCCGACCGCCATCGCGCGGCGCCAGCTGCTGTGGGCCGCGCTGGGGGTGCCCGTGGCCGTGCTGCTCGCGCGCACCGACCCGCACCAGCTGCGGCGCCTGGCCTGGCCGGCGCTCGGGGTGTCGCTGGCGCTGTGCGCGCTGGTGCTGGTCCCCGGCATCGGCGTCGAGGTGCACGGGGCGCGACGCTGGCTGTCGCTGGGGCCGGTAGGGCTCCAGCCCAGCGAGCTCGCGAAGCTGACGGTGCCGCTGGTGCTCGCCCACGTGCTGGCTCGCCGCTGGGCGCGGGTGCGAGGCGGGGACCTGCACGCGCTGCTGCTGCCGGGCCTGTGGGTCATCGCCCTGGCAGCCGGCCTGGTGCTGGCGGGCCCGGACCTCGAGATGGGGCTGCTGGTGGCCGCGGCCGGGGCGATCGTGCTGCTGGTCGCCGGGCTGCCCGGCCGGCTGGTCGGCGTGGGGGTCGGCGCCGCGGTGGCGGTGGCCATCGGGCTCATCCTGGCCGCGCCGTTCCGCATGATGCGCCTGACGGCCTGGCTGGACCCCGCGGCCCACGCCGGCGACGCGGGGTATCAGGCCCAGCAGGGGTTCATCGCCCTGGCCTCCGGTGGGCTGACCGGCCGCGGGCTGGGGCAGGGCCGCGGGCAGTGGATGTATGTCCCCAACGCCCACACCGACTTCATCTACGCCATCATCGGCGAGGAGCTGGGCCTGGTCGGCGCCCTGGTCGTGCTCCTGGCCTTCGCGGCGCTCGTGGTCGCCGGGGTGCTGGCCGCGCGGCGGGCCGCCACCCCCTTCGAGCGCCTGCTGGCGGCGAGCCTGACGGGCTGGGTGTCGCTGCAGGCGCTGATGAACATGGGCTCGGTGGTCGGGCTGCTGCCAGTGACCGGCGTGACGCTGCCGCTCATCAGCTTCGGCGGCACCTCGCTGCTGGTCACCCTGGTCGCGGTGGGCGTGCTGGTGGCCATCGCCCGACGCGGGAGTCGCGCCGAGACCGGACCGGACGCAGGCGCACAGGAGGCGACGTGAGCGAGCGAGCAGACCCCGACCATCCGACCGTGCTGGTCAGCGGCGGCGGCACCGGCGGTCACGTGAACCCCGCGCTGGCCGTGGCCGAGACGTTGCGCGAGGGTGGGATCCGCGTGGTGTTCGTGGGCACCCCCACGGGACTCGAGCAGCGGCTGGTGCCCGCGGCCGGCTTCGCGCTGCACACGGTGCCCGCGTCACCCCTGCGCGGACAGGCGGCTGTCGCGCGAGCGCGGGCCGCCGCCGACGTGGTGCGCGCCGGGGCGAGCGTGGCGCGCCTGGCCCGGGCGGAGGGAGCGGTGGCCGCGCTCGCGTTCGGGGGCTACACCGCCGGGCCGCTGGCCGCGGGGGCGCGGCTGGCGCGCACGCCGCTGGTGGTCCACGAGCAGAACGCCGTGCCCGGGCTCGCCAACCGGCTGGCAGCCCGATGGGCGCAGGCGGTGGCGGTGAGCATGCCGGGCGTGGCCGAGCGGTTCCCGCGACCCGAGCGGGTGGTGCTCACCGGCAACCCGATCCGAGGGGATCTCCTGGGCGGGCGCCTGCCGGATCGCACGCCCGCGGCGGTGCGGCTCGGGCTCGACCCGCGGCGGCGCACCCTGTTGGTCTTCGGCGGCTCGCTGGGGTCGCGTCGGCTCAACGACGCGGTCCTCGAGGCCACCGAGCACTGGCCCGAGCCCGTCGGGCTGCAGGTGCTCCACGCCGCTGGGGAGCGCGACGGCACGCGCGTGGAGGCGGCCTGGCGCGCGCGGGACCGGCGCGGCCTCCACGTGGTGACCCACCGCTACCTCGCCTCGATGGCCGACGCCTATGCCGCAGCCGACGTGGTCGTCTGCCGCGCCGGCGCGTCGACGGTGGCGGAGCTGACCGCGGTCGGGGTCCCCGCGGTGCTGGTGCCCTACCCCCACGCGGCCGCCGACGAGCAGACCGCCAACGCCCAGGCCCTCGCCCAGGCTGGTGGCGCGGTCCACGTGCCCGACGCCGCGCTGGACGGCCCGCGGCTGGTCGCCGAGGTCGCGCCGCTGCTGGCCGACCGCGACCGCACCGCCACGATGGCCGCGGCCGCGCGCGAGCTGGGGCGACCCGACGCGGCACAGGCCGTCGCGCGACTGGTCCGCGACGCTGCCGGGCTGGGCGACCATGCGAGCGCCGTGGAGCCAGGATGAGCCCCGACGAGACGGCGCCGCCGCGCCTGCCCGCGCACGGGCGCGTCCATCTGGTGGGCGCCGGCGGGGCGGGCATGAGCGCGCTGGCCACGGTGCTGCTCGAGCGCGGCCGTGCGGTGTCGGGCAGCGACGTGCGCGCCGGGCGGGCCCTGGAGGCCCTGCAGGCCCTCGGCGCGCAGGTGCACGTGGGCCACGACGCCGCCCACGTCGAGGGCGCGGCAGTGGTCGTGGCCTCGACCGCGGTGCCCGCGCACAACCCGGAGGTGGCGGCGGCGCGCGCCCAGGGCCTGCCCCTGCTGACCCGCGCCGAGCTCCTGGCCGCGCTCCTCGAGGACCATCGCGCGCTGCTGGTGGCCGGCAGCCACGGCAAGACCACGACCACCGCCATGCTGACGGTCATGCTCCAGGCAGCCGGGCTGGACCCCTCGTTCGCCATCGGCGGCACCCTGCACGACGCGGGGACCAGCGCCCACCACGGCAGCGGCCCGCACTTCGTCGCCGAGGCCGACGAGTCCGACGGCTCCTTCCTGGTCTACCGTCCGACGGTGGCGGTGGTGACCAACGTCGAGCTCGACCACCACGACCGCTGGGGGTCCCTGGAGGAGCTCACGGAGGCCTTTCGCCGCTTCCTCGAGCGCCGCGTCGAGGGCGGCCTGGCGGTGCTGGGCGCCGACGATGCCCAGGCGCGCGCCCTGGCCGACCAGGCCCGACCGCCACGGCGCACCGTGGGGGAGGCGGCGGACGCCGACGTGCGCGTCCATGACGTGCAGGCCGGCCCGCAGGGCTCGACCTTCCGCCTGACGGGTGCCGGCTGGCAGGGCGAGCGCCTGGGCCTGTCCCTGCCAGGGCGCCACAACGTGGCCAACGCCGCCGCGGCGGCCGTGGCGGCGCAGGCCGCCGGCGCCGCGCCCGAGGCCATCCGCGCGGGCCTGGAGGCCTACCGCGGCACGCAGCGCCGCTTCCAGCTCGTGGGGCGCGTGGGCGCGGTGACGGTGGTCGACGACTATGCCCACCATCCCACCGAGGTGGCCGCCGCCCTGCAGGCCGCGCGGCAGACCCAGCCCGAGGGTCGGGTCCTGGCCGTCTTCCAGCCACACCTCTACAGCCGCACCGCGGCCCTGGCCGAGGACTTCGGCGTCGCGCTCGCCGGGGCCGATCTGGCGGTGCTCACCGACGTCTACGGCGCCCGCGAGGACCCGGTGCCCGGGGTCACCGGCGAGCTCGTCGCCGACGCGGTCGCGGCGGCGGGCGGCGAGGCGCGCTCGGTGCCGGCCGTCTCGGCGGTCCCCGCCACGGTGGCCGACCTCGCCCGGCCCGGCGACCTGGTGCTGACGATCGGCGCCGGCGACATCACGGAGGCGGGTCCCCAGATCCTCGCCGAGCTGGAGCGGCGGCGATGAGCGCCACCCGCGGGGGCGAGGCCGCCGAGCACCAGCGCCTGCGCGAGCGCCGCGAGGCCGTGGCCGCCCGCGGGGCGGCGCGCCGCCGGCGCCTGCGCCAGGCCGCGCTGGTCACGGTGGCGCTGGTCGCCCTCGCGCTCGGCCTGGGCCTGTCGCCGCTGCTGGAGGCCCGGGAGGTGGCGGTGCGCGGCGTGGACGACGCGCAGCGCGTGGCGGCGGTGGAGGAGCGCACCGCACGCGCGCTCGGCGCCCCGCTGGCGCTGGCCGACACCGCCGCGGCCGCCGAGGCCGTGCAGCGGCTGCCCTGGGTGCGCGAGGCGGTCGTGACGCGCGAGCTGCCGGGCACCCTTGCGGTGGCGGTCGAGCCACGGGAGCCGCTGCTGGTCCTGGAGACCGAGGCGGGCGCCTGGCTGGTGGACGCCGAGGCCGTGGTCCTGGGTGGGGGAGCCCAGGAGGGCCTGCCGGTGGTGCGCGCCCCGCAGGCCAGGGCGCAGGCGGGGGAGCGGCTCGCCAGCGACGGGCTGCGGGAGGCCGTCGCGGTGGTCGACGCGCTCGCGACCGAGGTGCACGCGCGGCTGGACCGCCTGGAGGTGGGCGAGGGCGACGACCTCGTGCTGCACCTGGACGTCGGCGCCGGCGCGACCGCCCGTCTGGGCGACCGCGAGCGGCTGGCGGACAAGGTCGAGGCGCTCGAGCTGTTGGTGGCCGATCTCCAGGGGCGCCAGGCTGGGGAGGATGGGGAGCTCGAGGCGGTCTCGGAGATCGACGTGCGCAACCCCGACCGTCCCGTGGTGCGCCGCGAGGGGGAGTGAGCCGCGCGCGACGCGGCCCACGCCTGATCGGTCGACCCGCCTGCTTGACCGGCCAGGGGCCGGCGCGTACTGTTCCGACCGCATCGGCTGGTTGACATAAACCTCATCCTCTACTTCAGGTTGAGGGTTGGCGTCCGGAGGGGCACGCCACCCGCCCGCGTCGAGCCGCGCGCTTCCCCGCCCGCGCCTGGGTCGGCTCTGGCGCGCCACGGCGGCGACCCCTCCCACCCGGCTCGCGACAAGGAGCGCAGCAGTGGCGGCACCACAGAACTACTTGGCGGTCATCAAGGTCGTCGGGATCGGCGGCGGCGGGGGGAACGCCGTGAACCGCATGATCGAGTCTGGCCTGCGCGGCGTGGAGTTCCTCGCCATCAACACCGACGCCCAGGCGCTGCTGATGTCGGACGCCGACACCAAGCTCGACGTGGGTCGCGAGCTCACCCGGGGGCTGGGCGCGGGCAGCGACCCCGAGATCGGGCGCCAGGCCTGCGAGGAGCACCGCGACGAGATCCAGGAGTCGCTCAAGGGCGCCGACATGGTGTTCGTGACGGCCGGTGAGGGCGGTGGCACCGGCACCGGGGGCGCGCCCGTGGTCGCCGACGTGGCCAAGAAGCTCGGCGCCCTGACCATCGGCGTGGTCACCAAGCCGTTCCGCTTCGAGGGGCGTCGCCGCGCGTCGCAGGCCGAGGATGGCGTGGCCGAGCTGCGCGAGGCCGTGGACACCCTGATCGTCATCCCCAACGACCGGCTGCTGGAGATCAGCGACTCCGACACCAGCGTGCTGCAGGCCTTCCGCGTGGCCGACGACGTGCTGCTGCAAGGCGTGCAGGGGATCACCGACCTGATCACCACCCCGGGGCTCATCAACACCGACTTCGCCGACGTGTCCACGGTGATGCGCGACGCCGGCGGCGCGCTCATGGGCATCGGCACCGCGCGCGGGGAGAACCGGGCGCTGGAGGCGGCACGCGCCGCGGTCGAGTCGCCGCTGCTCGAGGCCTCGATCGAGGGGGCTCGTGGGGTGCTGCTCACGATCTCCGGGGGCAGCGACCTTGGCCTGTTCGAGATCAACGAGGCCGCCGAGACCGTGGCCGACGCCGCCGACGAGGACGCCAACATCATCTTCGGCGCCGTCATCGACGATGGCCTGGGCGACGAGGTGAAGGTCACGGTCATCGCGGCTGGATTCGCGGGCCATGCCGAGGAGTCCCGCGCCGCGTCCGCGCAGTCGGCGCAGGAGCCGGTGTCCGCGGCGGGCTCGGGCAGCGAGCATGCGGGCCCCGCCACCGGCGGGGAGGGCGCTGTCTCGCCCCGCGCCGCGGATGACGACGACGAGGAGGACCCCCTCTTCGTCGAGCCCGAGCCCGAGGCGCCCGCGGCGGGTCCCCGCCGGAGCGCGACGAGCGACGACGGGGAGGTCGAGCAGGACGACGACCTCGACATCCCCTCGTTCCTGCGTCGTTGAGCGCCGCCGACCGCGCGGTCCCGCGTCACGGGCCGCCGCACGACGACGCGCCCCTGGTCCTGGCCTCGGCTGGCGATCCGCGGGCGCGGGTCACCATCACCGGTCGAGCCCACGGCACCGCGTCGGCGCGGGTCGGCGACGGGGATCCCGGGGATGCGCGGGCCGCGGCGCTGGCGCCGATGGGCCTCGCCCCACAGGACCTGGTCCTGGCGCGCCAGGTCCACGGCGCGCGGGTCGCCACGGTGGGCCCCGCCGACCGCGGCCGTGGGGTGACCCAGGACGACGACGCGGTCCCCGAGGCCGACGCCCTGGTCACCACCGCCGAGGACGTGGCCGTGGGCGTGCTGGTCGCCGACTGCGTGCCGGTGGGCCTGGTCGCGCCCGGACGCGGCGTCGCGGCGGTGCACGCCGGGCGCGGCGGCGTGGTCGCGGGGGTCGTGGGCGCTGCCGTGGCGGCCCTGGCACAGGAGGCCGGCTGCCGCCCCGACGCGCTCGAGGCCGTGATCGGACCGGGGATCGGCGGCTGCTGCTACGAGGTCCCGGTCGACCTCGCGCGCGAGGTCACGATGGTGGTGCCCCAGGCCCGCGCCACCACGCGCGCTGGCGCGCCGGCCCTGGACCTTCCGGCCGCGGTGCGCGCCCAGCTGCGCGCCGCCGGGGTGCGCGCCACCGACGAGGCGGGGAGCTGCACGCGCTGCGACGTCGACCGCTGGTTCAGCCATCGCGCCGTCGGCGCGAACGTCGCGGCGGCCGGTCGCCAGCTGCTGGCCAGCGCGCGGACGTCGGTGCCACCGCCGCAGCGCGGCGCGTCCCTACAATCGGCATCGTGAGCCCTCGACCCGCCCCCGCCGCCGAGGACCTCGGCGCCCGCCTCGCCACGGTCCGCGAGGAGGTCCGTGCCGCCGCCGAGCGCGTCGGCCGAGACCCCGCCGCGGTGACGATCGTGGCGGTGACCAAGACCTTCGACGCCGAGCGCGTGGCCGCCCTGGCCGACCTCGGGCAGCGCGACGTCGGCGAGTCCCGCGCCCAGGAGCTCAAGCAGAAGGCGGCGACGCTGGGTGGCCGCGTGCGCTGGCACCACGTCGGCCAGCTGCAGCGCAACAAGGTCAAGGACGTGGTGGGGACCGCGACGCTGGTCCACAGCGTCGACCGCCTGGCGCTCGGCCGCGACCTCGCCGAGCGCGCGGCCGCCCTCGGCCTGCTCCAGCGCGCGCTGCTGCAGGTGAACGTGACCGGCGACCCCCAGAAGGCGGGGTGCGAGCCCGAGGAGGTCCTGCCGCTGCTGGCGCGCCTGCGCGAGCTGCCCGCCCTGGCCTGCGTGGGCCTGATGACCATCCCGGCGCTGGATGCCGACCCGCGCGCTGCCTTCCGGGCGCTGCGCGCGCTGCGCGACGAGGCGCGGGCGCGGTTCCCCGAGGTCGAGCACCTCTCGATGGGCATGAGCGCGGACTACGCCATCGCGGTGGAGGAGGGCGCCACCCTGGTGCGCCCCGGTGAGGCGATCCTCGGGCCGCGTCCATCCCGCGAGGGATCCCAGGAGGAGAGCTGATGGCCAGCGGTTGGAAGCGCGCGATGGAGTTCCTCGGCCTCGTCGAGCCCTACGACGAGGAGGACCTCCCCGACGTCGACGACGAGGTGCCCTGGGAGTCCCAGGAGCGTGCTCGCGGCGAGCCTCGGGGCGAGGGCGCCTCGGTGCGCCGGCTGGCCCCGGCCGGCGGCGGGCACGCCCGCGACCCCCGCGAGGGCGAGGTGCGAGCGCGTGGCGGCGCTGGCGGCGCGAGCGCGCCGACGGCGCGGCCGGTCGCCTCGAGCACCGTCCACATCACCAACCCGACGACCTTCAACGACGTGGAGGAGGTCGGGGAGCGCTTCCGCAGCGGCATCCCGGTCATCATGAACCTCGCCGGCGCGAGCGAGGCGGTCGCCAAGCGGGTCCTCGACTTCGCCTCTGGGCTGATCTTCGGCCTGGAGGGTCGCATCGAGCGCGTCGGCGAGCGGGTCTTCCTGCTGACGCCGGTCGGGACCGAGATCTCGACCGAGGAGCGTCGCCGCCTCAGCGAGCGCGGCTTCTTCAACCAGGAGTGAGCGACCACCCATGAACCCCCTCGGCATCCTGTGCGACCTGGTGACGGTCTACTTCATCGTCCTGATCGTGCGGATCATCCTGTCCTGGGTCCCCGACCTGCCCGAGCCGCTGCGCCCGGTCGCCGCCGTGGTCAGCCGGCTCACCGACCCGGTGCTGCAGCCGGTGCGCGGGCTGCTGCCCACCGCGCGGGTCGGGGCGGCGGCGATCGACTTCTCGCCCATCATCGTGTTCCTCGTGCTGAGCCTGCTGGTGCGCCCGCTGGTGTGCGGCCTCACCGGCGGTGGCCTGCTGACCGGTGGCGGGGGGATCTGACGCCGTGACCCTCGGGCCCGACGAGGTGCAGGCGCAGGCGTTCCGCCAGCGCCTGCGGGGCTACGACCCCCACGAGGTCGACGCGCTCCTCGACCGCGTGGCCGCGGCCCTGCGCGAGCGCGAGCAGCGCAGCGAGCGGCTGGCCGCCGAGCGCGACCGGGCCCAGGAGCGCGCGCAGGCGGCCGAGGCGCGCGCCGACCGTGCCGAGGAGCTGGTGCGCGCCGCCCTGGACCGCCTGCCGCGCGAGCAGGAGGTGCCGCGCGCCCGCGCCGAGGAGGACGCCGAGACGATCCGCCGCCAGGCCCGGGAGCAGGCCGCGGAGGCCCACCGGGCCGCGCGCGACGAGATCGCCCGCATGGTCGCGGCGCTGCAGGGCGCGGCCGCGGCCCACCAGGAGCTCCGCGAGACGCTCGAGGACCTCGCGGAGCGCGCGGCGGCCCTCGCCGACGCCCAGCGCGATGCCGTGGACCATGACGCGGTCCGCGACCACCTCGTGGGGCTCGTCGCCGCCACTGAGCGCTCCCGCCAGGAGGTCGCCCCGTCGCGTGCCGAGCCGGCCACGCCCGAGGACGCGCCCGCGCGCGAGGCGACGGGCGCCGACGAGGGGGACGAGCCCACCACCGGGCCGCGGGGCGCCTCGCCCGGCGAGACACCCGGCGAGAGGGGTGACGCGCCGCCCGGCGAGGCCGCCGGCGAGGGCGTGGAGCGACTGCCGGTGCCGCCGCTGCTGCTGTCGCGCCGCCGCGGGGCCTGACATGACCCACGGAAGGGGACCGCGGTGATCGTGGCCAGCATGGTCCTGGTGGCGCTCGGCTTCGTGCTGCTGCTGCTCGGGGTCGCCGAGGTCGGCGATCGCACCGCGCTGGCCGCGGCGGCGGCGGTGCTCGGGGTGCTCGCCGCCCTGGCCCTGCTGCTCGGCGTGTGGCGCAGCCGCCGCCCTCCAGGGCTGCCCGAGGAGCCGGCCCCCTGGGCCGGGGCACAGGACGCCGGTGAGCCAGCCCCCGCCGCGCCAGCGGATGCCGCGGCGGGGAGGGACGCGTCGGGCACCGCCCCTGCCGCGCCTGTCGCGGCCGATCCCAGCGGTGGCCCCGAGGCGGGGCCCGGACTCGCGGCGCCCTCGCCGGACCATGAGGTCGAGGAGGCCCGGGAGGCACAGGCCTACGCCCGGGCCCTGGCGGGGGTCTGCGGACCGGCGCGGCAGCGGCTGCTGCTGGAGCGCTACGGGACCCTGGAGGCGCTGCGATCGGCGGACGCCGGCGAGCTGGCGGCGATCCCCGGCATCGACCGGGTGCGTGCCGAGGCGATCCAGGCGCGCCTGCAGCGCTCGCTGCATGAGCCCGCTGCCGAGGCCTCACACGAGCCCGCTGCCGAGGCCGCGCAGGAGCCCGCCGGCGGGCAGGACCGCCCCGAGGGCGGCTAGGGCGTCGCCGTCGCGGCGCGTGCGCCGCGACGGGCCGCGCGCTCCATGGGGTGGCGCGCATAGCCGTAGACGGGCATGAGCCCCGGGTACAGCAGCGCCATGAGCGGGCCCAGGCGCTCGGCCTGGCGCACGTGGACGAGCTCGTGGGCCAGCAGCCGCGCGTCGGGCTCCTCGCGCGCGAGGATCACGTGCCCGAGGGTGACCGCTCTGAACCCGCGACGGGTGAAGCCCAGGCGGAACGCGCCGCGGTCGGCCGGGGCGGCCACCAGGGCACCGGCCTGCGGTCGTGGCCGCGTGGCGCTCGCCGCCGCGAGGCCGAGGCCGAGCGCCGACAGCGGCGCGGCCCAGATGCGCGCGGCCAGGCGGGCCAGCGGGTGCCGGGGCGCCGAGGGGACCCACCAGGCCAGCGCGGTCAGGGCGCGCGGCTCGCCGACCGGGTCGACGTCGGCCTCCGGTCCCACGCGGGGGCCTCGGTCGCCCCGATGGCGCCACAGCGCAAGCGCGGCCAGCGCCAGCGCGGCGGCCAGCCCGAGTCGACGCCGGCGCGCGACCCGACCAGACCCGGTCACCGGGGCGCGTCCAGGTCGAGGCGGGCGCGCGAGCCGTCGGCCAGGTCGACGGCC
>PUKE01000035.1 GCA_003550425.1 Nitriliruptoria bacterium | reverse complement strand
GCCAGGACCGCGTGCTGGCGCTCGGTGAGCCGCTCGGACACCGGGGGCGCGGCCAGGGCCCGTGCCCGCGCGGCCAGGATGGTCGCGCCCATCGCCTGCGCGCGGGTGGCCAGCGCGGCGACCTCGTCCTCGTCGGGTGGCTGGTCGGCGTGCGCGCGGGCCGCCAGGCGATCGACGTGCCCCCGCACCACCGACAGCTCCAGCCCGGCGGCGGCGTCGCGCTGCGCGGCCTCGTCGAAGGCGGCCTCGGCCGCGGCCGGCTCGCCGGTCAGCGCGAGCAGCCGCGCCAGCGGGCGCGCGACGCACCCCAGCGTGCCCAGGCCGTTGAGCACGTCGACGGCGATCAGGCTGCGCCAGGGCGCCAGCGCCTCGCGCAGCGTCGCCGCGTGGTCGTGCGCCTCCAGGGTGGCGGCGGCCTCGGCCGCCTGGGCGGCGGCGATCAGCCACTCGCCCTCGCGGTCGCTGCGGCCGGTGAGCGCGGCGACGACCTGGTCGAGCAGCGCCTGGGCCTGCGAGATCCGCCCGCGCAGCGCCAGCGCCCACGCGCTGCCGGCGCGCAGCGCCGAGGAGTCCACCTGCTCGCTCAAGGCGATGAAGGCCTGCAGCGTCGGCCCGTCGAGGTCGACCTCGAGGTCCAGCAGCGCGCCGAGGGCGAGGTCGGCTGGCTGCGCCCCCGGCTCGCCGGCGCGCTGCCCGGCGGCCAGCGCCTGCGCCCTGGCGTGGTGGGCGGTAGCAAGCTGGCCCTGCGCGCGGGCGCGCATCGCCTCGACCACCGCCAGCTGCCAGCGCGAGCGCAGGTCGCCGGTCTGGCGGGTGAGCGCAGTGGCCTCGCGCCAGCGAGCGGTGGCGTCCTCGGCGTCGCCGGCCTCGAAGGCGTCGAGGCAGGCGGCCACCAGCGCCCGCCCCCGCAGCACCGGATCGACCGCTTGCGCTGCGGCGCGCGCCGAGGCCTCCCGCCGCTGCGCGTGGTGCGCTGGGTCGCTGTGGGCCAGGCGCCACGCCAGGGCGACGCGGGCGGCCACGTCGCCCTGCGGCGAGCGACCGCCGGCCCGCTCCGCGTCGCCCTCGCGGGTGGCCGCGACCACGGCGACGGCCTGGTCGGCCAGCGCGCGTGCCTCGCCGACGCGGTGCAGCCAGGCCGACGGCGCGGCGGCGTCGGCGTCGTCGGCCCCCGCGCCGGGGTCGAACAGGGTGAGCGAGGACAGGGTGGCCAGCACCTCGGCGCGTCGCGGGTCGGCAGCCTCGAGGCGGGCCGCGGCGGCGGTGAGCAGCTCGCGGGGCTCGCGGTTGTTGGCGCGGAACTCACGGCCCTCGGCGAGCAGCAGCGCTGCGTCGGCGAGCTCGTCCGGCGAGGGGTCCAGGCCTGGGGCAGCGGCGGCCCGGGCGTGCGCCCACCCCTGCGCGCGCAGCCCGGCGCGGTGGGACGCGCGGGCGGCGTCCAGGCGCAGTGCGGTCAGGCGCGGCACGTCGGGATCGGGGCCGACGTCGTGGCCCGGGTGATGGTCGATCGCCACCTCGAGGGCCCGCGCGGCCCCGGCGAAGTCCCCGACGCGCTGGGCGTCCTCGGCGGCGCGGCGAGCGGCGTCGAGCACCTCCGCGCGGTTGGCGTGCCCCCCGGCGGCGGCGAGGTGGGTCATCTCGACCTGCCGGTCCCCGGGTCGGGCGCGGCGGGCGGCGGCCTCGGCGATCGCGCGGTGCGTCGCGGCCTGCAGGGGCAGGCGCTCGGCGGCCTCCCGGAGGCTGGGGTGCGCGAAGCGCGCGCGACCCCCGTCGAGCTCCACCACCCCCGCGCCGGCGGCGCGGGAGAGCGCGTCGTGAGCGCAGGCGCCCATGACCTCCGCGACCGTGACCGCCTCGGTGTCCTCGCCGAGGCCGGCGAGGACCGCCAGGGTCGTGGTGGCCTCGTCGGGCAGGCTCGCCAGCACCCGCGCCGCCGCCCGTGGCGCCTCGCCGGCCTGGCCGGCGGCGGTGATCGCCTCGCGGTCGGGGCGGCGCCCCTCGGCAACGCCGAGGGCGCGCAGCAGGTCGGCGACCAGCAGCGGGCTGCCCCCCGTGGCGACCTGCAGGGCATCCGCGGCCTCGCGGGCCCAGGCCCGGTCGGCCTCGCCCTCCTCGCCGGCCGCGTGCTCGCCGTCGCCCTCCCCGCCGTCGCCCTCCTCGCCGGCCGCGTCCTCGTCAGCCGCGTCCTGGTCGCCCTCATTGCCGCCGTCCGCTGCGTCCCACTGCGCCAGCAGCGTCATCACCAGGGCCGCCAGCGCCTCCCGATCGAACCCGTCGAGGTCGAGGGCGTCGACCTCGCGGGCCAGCCGGTGCAGGACGTCGCGTCCGGCGGCGTCGCGGTGGGCGTCCTCGCCCCGCAGCGCGCCGACGACGGCGACCGGCGCGCCCTCCAGCTCCGGCAGCAGCTCCAGGGCCAGCAGCAGCGAGCTCGCGTCGGCCTCGTGGAGGTCGTCGGCGAGCAGCACCGTGGCCGTGCCTGACCTCGCGAGGCCGCGCACGAGGGCGAGCGCGGCGCGGTAGCGCTCGGGCGCGGTGAGCCCACCGGGGCTGCCCTCGGTGAGCGCGGGCGGCGCAGCCACGCCGTCGGCGGTGACCTGGCCGGCCAGGCGCGTCCACATGCCGAGGGGCGGCTCGAGGTGTGCGGCGGTCGCGCCGATGCGGCGCACCGTGAGCCCGCGCGCCCGCGCGTCGGCCTCGAGCCACCGCAGCAGCGTCGACTTGCCGATCCCTGCGGGGCCGCGCAGCAGCAGCCCGACCCCCTGCCCCTCGACGGCGGCGGCCACGGCGCGGCGCAGTCGGCGTCGCTCCCGCTCGCGCCCAACGATCCCGCGAGGCAGACCAGCAGCGGCGGCCGCGACCGTGGTGTGCTCGCCAGCGGGCATGGCGGCCGATCCGGCGCCGTGACGCATGGGCGTCAGCGTAGCCGACCACGGCTGCCCGGTGCGCCTCGGCGCTGCGCTTCGGGACCCTTGGTC
>PUKE01000022.1 GCA_003550425.1 Nitriliruptoria bacterium | reverse complement strand
GTCGAGGGGCAGCGCGCGCTCGCCGGTCAGGTGCAGGCCGTGCTCGCGGGCGAGGTCGTCCAGCGCCGCGTCGACGCTGCTCCCGCGCGCGGCCAGCGAGGCCACGAGGTCGGCCACGGCCACGGCCGCCGAGATCCCGTCCTTGTCGCGCACCGCCGGGTTGGCCATGACGCCCAGCGCCTGCTCGTAGGCCACCACCAGGCGGTCGCCGCGCGCCTCGGCAGCCTCGGCGGCGCTCGCCAGCCACTTGAACCCGGTGAGGGTGACCGCGCAGCGCGCCCGGTGGGCCTCGGCGATGCGGGCGAGCAGCCGCGAGGACACCACGGTGGTCGCCACGGCCGCGCCCGCGGCGGTGCCCGCCGCGCCCGGCACGGCGTCGCCGGCCTCCTCGCCGTCGGTGGCGTCGCCGGCCCCCTGGCCCACGCCGCTGTGCTCGGCGTGGCGGTCGAGCAGGTGGGCGGCGAGCAGGCAACCGAGCTCGTCGCCCGACAGCACGTGCCAGCCGGGCGTGTCGTGGCCAGGGGCGGGCTCGCCGGGCACCGCCACGGCCAGGCGGTCGCCGTCGGGGTCGGTGGCCAGCACCAGGTCGGCGCCCTCGGCGGTGGCGGTGGCCAGGGCGGCGTCCAGGGTCCCGGGCACCTCGGGGTTGGGCGAGGCGACGGTCGGGAAGTCGGGGTCGGGCTCGGCCTGGGCAGCGACCAGGCGCACGTCGTGGTGGCCGGCGCGGGCCAGGGCGGCGACCACCCAGGGGGCGGCCACCCCGTGCAGGGGCGTGTGGACGATGCGCACCGGCGCCGGCGGCGGGCCCGGGGCCAGCGCGGCGGCCGAGGCCACGAACGCCGCGGCGAGGTCGTCGAGGGGGTCCTCGACGGCCTCGGGCGCCAGCGGCAGGTCGAGGACCGAGGCGGTCGCGTCGGCGGCCTCGGCGATCTCGGTGTCGACCGGCGGGCGGATCTGCGCGCCGTCGCCCCAGTAGACCTTGTAGCCGTTGTCGCCGGGCGGGTTGTGGCTGGCGGTCAGCATCACCCCGGCCACCGCCTCGAGGCGGCGCACCGCGAAGGCCACCAGCGGGGTGGGCACCGGCCCGGGCAGGCGCACCACCCGGTAGCCGGCGCCGGCCAGGAGCGCGGCGGCCTCGTCGGCGAAGGCCTGCGAGCCGTGCCGGTGGTCGCCGCCGACCACCACCCCGCGCGCGTGGGCGTCGGGCTCGATGCGCAGGCGGGTGGCCAGGCCCGCGGTGAGGCGGCGCACCACTGCCCGGTTGAACCCGGCCGGGCCGGGGCGCAGCGGGCCGCGCAGCCCGGCGGTGCCGAACTCCAGCGGCGGGCCGAACGCGGTGGCCAGGGCCGCATCGTCGTCGGCCTCGAGCCAGGCGCGGAGGGTGGCGGCGTCGTCGGGGTCGGGGTCGTCGGCCAGCCACCGTCGGGCCGCCGCACGACGCATCTGGGCGTCCATGGCCGCCAGGATCGCAGGCGCACCGCTGGCGCGCCCCGTCTGCCCATGCGGCCATCTGCGGGCACCCCACCCCCGTGCGACCCTGTGCGCGATGACCGAGACGTCACGATCCGAGGACGGCGCGCCGCGCCTGGACGGCGAGGCGCTGGCCGCGCTGCGCCGCGAGTACGCCGACCGGCCGCTGGACCCGAGCATGCTCGCCGACGACCCGCGCGAGCAGGTCCGTGCCTGGCTGGCCGAGGCCGCCGAGGCCGGCGAGATCGAGCCCAACGCGATGACGCTGGCCACCGTCGACGACGAGGCCTGCCGTCCCACGGTGCGCACCGTGCTGCTCAAGGGCATCGACGCTGGCTTCGTGTTCTACACCAACCTCGAGTCCCGCAAGTCCCAAGCGCTGGACGGCAACCCGCAGGCCGGGCTGCTGCTGCGCTGGGACACCCTCATCCGCCAGGTCTCCATCGAGGGCAAGGCCAGCCCCGTGGCCGAGGACGAGGCCGACGCCTACTGGGCCACCCGCCCCCGCGAGTCCCAGCTCGGCGCGTGGGCCAGCGACCAGTCGCAGCCGGTCGCCGACCGCGCCACCCTCGACCGCGCGCTGACCGAGGCCGCCGAGCGCTTCGGCGACGACCCGATCCCCCGCCCGCCGCACTGGGGCGGCTGGCGCGTGCACCCGGTCGCCGTCGAGGTGTGGCAGGGCCGCACCGGCCGACTGCACGACCGGCTGCGCTACCGCCGGGTCGGCGACGGCTGGGAGATCGTGCGCCTGGCGCCCTAGCCGGCCAGGCGCGCGAGCGTGTCGCGCAGCTCCTGGGGCATGCGCTGAGCGCGCCCGTCGGCCCCGACCGTGGCGGCGCGCAGCGTGGCCTCGACCACCGTCTCGCCGTCGCGGGCGCACGCCTGATGCCACTCCTGCGAGGAGCCGCCGAGCTCGGTGATCGCGGTGGTGATCGTCAGGTGCTCGCCGAGGGTGGCGGGGCGCCGGTAGGTGGCCTCCAGGGCCACGATCACCAGCGACAGCCCGGCCTGGTGCATGGCGGCGAGGTCCCACCCCAGGGCGTGCAGCGCCTCGATGCGGGCGGTCTCGAAGTAGGTGAGGAACTCCGCGTGGTTGACGTGACCGTAGGCGTCGAGCTCGCGGAAACGGACGGTGTGGGTCGTGGTGTGCATGCGCCCAGCCTGACCGCTGGGCCGCGCGGCGCCGGTCAGGGCACCGCGCGCACGCCCTCGCGTGGGGCGAAGGCGTCGGGCAGCGGCGTGGCCAGCGACTGCGGGCGGCCCAGCAGGAACCCGGCGGCGGTGTCGCAGCCAAGGCGCACGAGCTGGTGCCACTGCTCGGGGGTCTCGACGCCCTCGGCGGAGGCCGTGGCGCCCAGGGCGTGGGCGAGGTTGACGATCGCCCCGACGATCGCCTCGCCGCTGGCGGTGTCGAGCTGGGCGATGAACGAGCGGTCGATCTTCAGCACGTCCAGCGGCAGGTCCTGCAGCAGCGACAGCGAGGCGTAGCCGGTGCCGAAGTCGTCGATGGCGATG
>PUKE01000065.1 GCA_003550425.1 Nitriliruptoria bacterium | reverse complement strand
CCGGAAGGCTGGGCGACTTGTCAACCGTATCCTCGATAATATCGGGCCAAACGGACGACAGTTTCCACCACTGGATGCTGAACCCGACAATCCGGAAGTTGGTGACGTGTACCACGCCGACGGCGATGGCTGGAATCCTGAAGGCGACGGCACATCGGGGCTGTTCGTCTACGACGGTGAGGCGTGGCAACTGGTCACTGAGGTCTAACACGAGGTAACAAACTATGCCCAAAATCCGCATTGTGCGAGGGACGTATCGACTGCCAAGCGGGAACCGTGCGGAGCCGGGCGACGTGATTACGGTAGACGAAGACACGTTGAATCGGCTCAACGGCCCGTCCTACGAACTGTTGGATAAGCCGGACGAACCGGAACCCGAACCGGAACCCGAGGAACCGGATGCGAACAAGCCGAGTCCTGAGACGGTTCCGGAGAACAGCACGTCGGACGAGCCAACGGGAACCGACCCAGTGAAAACTGGTTCCGAAAAGCCCGAACAGGACGACGAGGACGAAGACGAAGAGTCGGAGTCTGAGGTTGAGAGTCCGAAGGGTGCTGAGTCCGAGGATATTGGCGACCAGACGCCGACACCGGATGTGCCGGACGACTATGCACTGCTCTCAAAGATGGCCGCCGCTTACGAAGGCGATGAGGTGCATGGGGCTATGTCTGGTGACCAGATTACCTCGTTCTTTGAAACGCTCTCACCGACTGAGGTCAACGGCCTCAAACGGCAGGCGCGGGACGAAATGGGGTAATAGGCCATGTCTGTTGACTTGGACGATATATCAGCGGCACGAATTACGGTGTCTGATGTGTTGGGTGGTGGTTTTACGACTGAGTTATCTGACGATGAAATCAAACCACACATCCTCACCGCCCACGGTGTCGTCAATGACAGGCTGGTCGGTAAGAACCTGCCCGAACAGCGGTTAGCCCAAATCGAGGCGTTGTTAGCTCGGCACTCGATTCGGATGGGGCCTGAGCGTCAGGTTGACGACGAAAGTGTTGGGCCGGTGAGCCGGTCGTACTCTGGTGATTTTAACGGAAGAGAACTGGAGGCGACGGCTCCGGGTCAGCAGGCGATTATGCTCGACTCGTCGGACACGCTCGGTAGGCAGAATATCGGGTTCTTTAGCTGTAACGGATAATGAAGGAACGAGAAGCGCGACAAGCACGCCGACAAATCAAGCGGATGGCTGATGGCCGGGCGGTTGGGCTTGTCAACTACCGTGCGATTGAAACTGGTGCGCATGGGACGCGAACCGAGAAGACGCCTGAGAGTCCACATATCATCCCGGCGGTTCCTGACCCCGGTGCTGATAACATCTTTGATGGCGATTTCGGGGTTGACGTGTCCTATGATATTGCGTTTCTCATAGCCGAATCTGACATTCCCGAAGATGTGTCTGACGGAGGCGGTGAGGAAACCGCCTCTGAGGTCGAATATGGGTCTGAAACGTATCGGCTTGAAACAGTCAATACACGGTTCCCGTCCGGGTTTGCTATCCTCGGCTGTACCGCAGGGGACGAGGTATGATTGACAACTACGACAAGTACAATATCCACGAGACGCTGGACGCCGTGAGTGAGTTCGATGCGACACGTCTTCAGCAGTTTCTCGTCTACGAACGAGAACACAAGAACAGAAAGGGCGTTATCAACGCTATCCGTGACGAACTGGTAACCATCGAAGTCCCTGACACTGGCTACTATCGGGGGTACTGGTTTGATGATGGTGGCGAGTACGTTGTTCGGGACACGCCCCGGCTTCGGAAAGCCGCTGAGAAAACTCGGCTGGAGATAACCGAGGAGTAACCAATGATGGATGACCTCAAACTCCGCGATAAAATCGAGATAACCGTTGCGGTGGGTATCTTGGCGGTGTACGTGGTGGCGTTCGAGGTGACATCCATCGGTGGTGATTCGTCGGTCTTGATGCGTTTCTTGGTGGTTATCGCCGCTGTGACGATGTTTGGCGATAACGTTCAGAAAGCCCGCGAAATACTCCGTGATAATCACGGTGAGTGAGCATGGTTGAAGACGTGAATAACATCCCTGACGCGATGGCCGCTATCGAAGATGGACTGGACATCGGGATGCAAAACTTGCACGAGGATGTCCTCAATGCGGTGTTATCCAACTGGGATAACGGTGCTGATGCAACCGGAAACGCATGGGAACCACTCGCCGATGGGACGATTCGTGCAAGCGGTTCCGATGAGGTGCTGGTTGAGTCTGGACAGCTCCGGCAAAACGTTCGTTCGACCAGCGAGTTTAGTGACCGCGAGCTTACATCAGTTATCGGCACTACGTCGCCGGTTGCAGGGATACACGAGTACGGCTTGCCTGAGCGTGGAATTCCGGCCCGTCCGTTTATCGCCCCGGCTGGGAGGTACGCGCTCGATAACGCACATCGGTTTGTTGACAGCGAGATAGATACTCGGTTGGAATCTACGACGGTTGACTGATGTTTACTGCACTTGAAAAACGACGGATTCGGAAGGCGTTACCACAGACGTTTTCGGCGACGTTTATGGCTGACTTGCCTGATGGGTCGTCTGAACCCCGCGAGGTTGGCATCGACCCGACGTACCGGTGGGTTGGTTCTGATAGTACGGATACTGACGACGAGTTTTCGGAGTATCCGGTTATTCTCTTGTCGTGGGAAGTGCAGGGCGACGATGTGCCCAATGAGGCAACCTTGAACCGGTTTTCGGAGTTGCTGTACGACGATTCGTTTAGCAGTGACGAGTATGACATCGACGTGTTTCACCCACTGGTCGATGAAGACGACCCGGACGAGGAGGTGTTCGTTGAGGTTGCTGAAAAGCGGTACCAGTCAGAGCTTCAACTTACACCGGTTGTCGAAACAAAATGGAAAGACGGTGTTCCGCCACAGCCACGGGCTGAAGCGGTTGCATCGGAACTGTGGAAGTGGGTGCAGTTCAGCGGGAGCCGGACGCTTAACAGCGTGGGTGAGCATG
>PUKE01000042.1 GCA_003550425.1 Nitriliruptoria bacterium | reverse complement strand
GTGATTTTCATGTATACTTCGATAACTATAGGTAATTCAATAGGAAAGACTCACTCATATTCGATGGTATCCCAACAGATAGGAGAAACCGGTGCTGGGTTGTGGAAACATGGCCGTGGCTGGATTCTTTTTATGATTTGTTCGGGTTGGTTCCTTTCTATGGGAGTTCGGTTGATTTACCCGGTCATCCTTCCGCAAATATTCACTGAATTTACTATTAGTTATGGAACTGCAGGTATCTCATTAAGCGTGCTCTGGGTAGCGTATGCTGCTGTAAATGCACCGGGTGGGCTCATTGCAGATTATCTTGGTGAACGACTTTTGTTAACCTCGAGTATGATACTTTCCGCAGCTGGCCTTATTGCTGTCGTAGCCTCTCAAACCTTTCCGCAATTTATTGTAGCAACCACACTTCTTGGTATCGGGACTGGCCTTTTTGGAACGACAGGTACAACGGTGTTAACTGATATATATTCTCAGCACGATACAACAGCAATAAGTGTTTCACAAATTGCTGCTTCGATTGGAAGCGTTCTAATCCCTGTTACAGCGGGATTTCTCGCCGTACATACTGGTTGGCGAGTCGGCCTTGTTCATGCAGCTCCATTTTTCTTAGTTGCTGGGGTGGGCATGTGGTTGACGCTACCTATGCGAACGTCACCTGTTGCCACTCAAAACAATAGTGGACCACGTGCCATTCTTCGAGATATTAAGGATACATTTTCAAGCCGTACACTCCTGCTGGTTGTCGGCGGCCTGACTGCTGTAGGGTTCGTATATCAGGGATTGACTGGATTCCTTCCAATGTATCTCATTGAAATGAAAGGATTCTCCCAACAACAAGCAACGTTGTCTTTTGGATTGCTCTTCTTTTCGATGATTGTTGGGAAGATTCTGAGTGGACCAATAGCGAACAGAGTCGGCAATCGCTTAACACTCATTGGATATGGCGTTGTCAGTCTCCCTGGCTTTGTTTTGATACCTCTCATAGATGAGGTGGGTATTCTCATTATTGGTGTGTGGATTGCCGGATTGATTCTCGGTTATACACCTGTAGCAACGACATACGCAATGGAACTCATCCCGGCTGATGTCCAGGGGGGTGTCTTTGGTATCATCAGAACTGTCTTCCTTGGTGTCGGTGCGTTCGCCCCACCAGTTATCGGTCTTTTCGCCGATATTGGCCAGTTTGATATCGCATTTGTCTCATTTCTTGTCTTTGCGCTTCTCGCGGCCGTTTTGAGCTTCTTGTTACCAACTGATAATTGAGAGAATATTTTATTAGTGAAATACCAGTTATTTCCGTCAGACTACTTCTTGAGCAGAGGGATTTGGTGCCCTAAGCTGAATAAGGAAAATAAGCAGTGAAATGACCAGTGCTGCTACCCGGATAATCATTTCCGGGTGGGCCATCGCGACTATTCCCAATGCAACGAACACCAATCTGACGCCATATTCCGCGCGTTCATAACTCGTCAACTGATAGTGAACGTAATTCAGGCCGTGAACGATTGCGACTGCACCTGCGATTGTTACTGCAACTGATGCCAGCGTCGTAAATCCAATACCTCCCACAACAATCTCTGGATTGTATATAAACGCAATTGGCAGTACGTATAATGGTGCAGCTATTTTGAGTGCTTCTAGACATGTCCGCCAGAAATTCGAGCCAGCAACGCCCGACGCGACTACGACAGCTATGGCTATCGGCGGGGTAATACCGGATAGAATCGCAGAGTAAAACACGAAGTAGTGAACGGAAAGGTCAGGCAATAAGAATGCCTGCGTGAGTGTAGGAGCTACGAGTATGGCCACAATTGTGTATGCCGCCACCGTTGGCATTCCGAGCCCCAGAATGATACAAATCAACATGGCTAGGAGAACAGTCATAAGCATCGAGCCACCGGAGAGGTCAAGCAATGCCAGTGAAAGTGAAGCAGGTACACCGGTCATCTGAAAGAGGTCGACAATACCATTTATTGAGGCAATGACAATTGCTATCGGCGCGAGGATTTGTGCACCATAGACAAATCCAGATAGAGTGTTTTGCAACTGTGCTCTGATCGTAGTTATCATTGTTTGGTCTTTTGTGTAGATATTCTCAATTAGTGGGAACGTAATACCCGTCACTATCATAGTGAGCACCGTGTACAGTGCAGCGGTCATGATTGTCCAGCGGAGATAACCGAGGATAAAGATTAGGAGGGCAAGTGGAATAAGAAATCGCACACCTTCCCAGACCAACTGATTTCTCGTTTTCATTTCTTCAATATGTTCGGTGACGTCGAGTGAAACCTCGCTAACTTGATTTGAAGCGGTGTAATGAACTGCAATTCCGACTGCAATAAGGAAAATAATAGCCGGAAGAATTCCGGCGGTCATCACTTCCCAGTATGTAATCCCAAGTAAAGATGCCATGACGAATGCACCTGCGCCCATCACAGGAGGGAGCAACTGACCCCCAGACGATGCTACTGATTCTATCCCCCCTGCTGACTCACTTTTCAATCCGCTCTTTTTCATAAGTGGGATCGTAAATGAACCAGTCATTGCAGCGTTTGCTGCTGCAGATCCATTGACGGAACCGATAATCATACTGGCAACAACGGCCGACTGTGCAACACCCGATTTAATTAGTGTTGCGGCTCTAAATGAGACACGAATGATGAGGTCAAACGCATTGTAGCCGCGGAGAAGTCCTGCATAGAGTAAAAATAGTGCTACCCATGCTGCAACGATTTCATTGAGATTGCCGTAAAATCCCCCAAGGTCCGTCACAAGAATCTGGAGTAATCGCTCGGGAGAATAGCCACTGTGCTGGAATACTCCAGGGACAAAATTCCCAAAAAGTCCGTATAGCACAGCAAGGACGAAAACTCCAGTAAATAAGAGTCCGTATGCTCGGTATGCTAAATAAACAATAACGATCGTCATCACAACAGCAACAATGTAGTCTGGCGTATGCGCATATCCCACGCGAGTACGAACGAGCGGTAGGTACTCACTGT
>PUKE01000252.1 GCA_003550425.1 Nitriliruptoria bacterium | reverse complement strand
TTGTGGCGGGGTTTATGAAGGGTGGTCTATCTGATGCCTAATACTCTCTGGGCTATATTTTGGCAAGGAGTGCAAAACGAGGGATACGCAACTCTGCTTTATGACGCCCACTTAGTTGGCTCAGCAATTTTAACCAAAAACGGGGTGAAAACACAGGAGGAGGAGGCTGTAGGCCGCTCAAAGACAGAAGTGCAACAGGCTGTCGCTAGGACCTCTTCAAAGGCTAAGATTGAGACAGAGGAAACCTCAGCGACAGGCAGGGCAATGACGGAGCAAGAAGGACCTACAGCAAAAGGGGCTGTGTTATACCGCTATCCTCCCGTCTCCTGCTCTGTAAAGGTCCGGGATTTAACGGTCTTTGTTGGGTCGGATGTTTTTGTCGGTGATGTAGTCGAATTTTTAACCTTAAAAACTGATGTAGAGGTACAAAAAGAGGGGCCCAGCGCAACCTCTAGCATGCTGGAGCACATAAACCTTTTCAGGCTTGCCTCTAGCATCATTGACGAGGAGGAGCATATAGCTTCAGCCAACAGAACAGAAGGTCAGAAGGAGCTAATTGCTGAAGCAGGAAGGGCTGACAGCCTAACAGAGCATTTGCTCGGGAAGTCTAATCTTGAAAAAGTTACCGAAGCAACGGCAGGGCGGTCCGAAGTAAAATCAAAGTTAGAGGAGATTGTAGGGGGAGGGAAGGTTGTTGATTTGACAACATTTTTAAACTCTTTTGCCGGGGTTCTTGATAGCGAAGAGTTTTTTTCCTCTATCTCTATGCTTAGGGGGGAACACGGGGAAGCGGTTGGATTTAACAGCGTTTCAAGCGAGCATGGCGTCGCTCTGGGGCGGGCATTGGTCGAACTGCAGGAGGAGGGTCCGGAAGCTAGGGGCTGGCTGGAGCTTATTCTCGAGGAAATATTAAGCTCTTCCCACTTATTGCCATACCATGAAGACATAATTGAGGCTTTCTCGTATCTCGAGGGACAGCACGGAGATATACAGGGCAGGTCAAATCTATTTGAAGAGTTAGAGAGTTTAATCGGGCGCTCTTTAGTTTCCAGCGAAGAGGAGGCTATCACAGAGCTATCCCGACTTAAAGATTTAACAGAAAAAATAATAGGGCAAGGAGCTGTAGAGGCCCAGCTTTCAGAAATTAACGCAAACTCTGAGCTCAAAGAGCTTTACGAGAAGCTGGCCAACACTGCAAGGCTATTCCCTGACCTCTGGGACCCGCCGGCCAGAAGCCGGGTTTATTCCGAGCAGGAAGAAGTCCGAGGCTACAGTGGCACCGGAGATTACGACGTTACAATAAATGCATATTCTGATATTATCAGGATGCTGGAGTATATCAGCCACAGAAGCGGGCATTTAGGTGACGCAAGGATGCTTAGGAACCTGCTTCCGGTCTTTGAGGCAGAGATGGAGACAAGGGCCCGGATATATAACCCTAATATTAGACCGATATTTGAGGCCCGCAGTGAATTTGAGGCCCCGGTCAACAACCCGAACGTTACCGTGTCTTTTAAGGCCGAGGGGGAATATGCAGTACACCGACTCAACAATCCGAATATAAGTGTTGTATATGACGGACACTCGGACTTCAAAGTTGTGGAGATAAAGGCAATACCGGGGGTTGAAGTTTTAACTCTGCCGGATGAACGCAGTCAAGAATATATCATGTTTAAAATGGATTTAATAGAGGTCGGGCACCGGGACACTGCACATATTTACTGGGAATATTCCACAAACTTAGAGGCTTTCACAAAGCACGGCGGCCAGCCTGAAGAGACAGAGCAACAGGAGGTTTCAGAGGCCGGAATACATGAAAGCGCACAAATTGAACCGCCGGAACTCGAGACCGAGAAGGATTACTACATCCGGGCAGTAGGAGTTACCTATGATAACGAGGAAGTCATGAGCATTCATAAGGGCTCTGTTATCAGGTCCTTCAGGACCGACTTCACAACTGGCGGCGGGCGCTATGAGAATTATATAGACGCCCGGGACCTTGAGGACGCCGATGCTCTGCTCCAACGTGGCCGCCAGAGACTAGCCGAAAAGGGGGTAATACAGAAGGTCGAGCTGGAGTATAATGAGGCCGGGCCGTACTCGTTCATCGAAGACTTTGAGGTTGGCGACTGGGTCCGGGTGGAATATCCCGGAGTATTCACGCAGTGGATGCGCATTGTTGAAATCATTGAAGAGGTTACCGATGAAGGCCGGTATCTAGAACTCAGATTTGGCGATAAGTCAAGAACTATTATTGATATCATTGAAGGGCACCGAAAAGAGGTAGATGCGGGGCTCAGATATTAAATCAACCTTGAAAACAGGAGGGTAAACCATGAGTAGTTTCACACACTATCTAGAGGAGCAAATTTTAAATCATTTTTTCGGTACTGAGACTGTTTATATTGGATTGTCTAGGTCGGACGGGAACAGGCACGGCCAGTATGCTAACTGGATAGAGGACCCGGAGGGAGACGGCTATATCATCGACCCGGACCACGAGGGGATAGATGAACCGGGTAATGGTTATCAGGAAATCGACGACGGAGAAGGAGGAACAGAGTGGGTTAATGAAGCGGATGCTGGTTTGGACGCTGGGTATTCACGTCAGAGCGTAGGCAGTGGGGACTGGCACGATGTCGAGATTATAGGGCTGGCAGAGCACGAAGGAGAAACACAGCTAAGGCTATCAAACGACATAGTATTTACCTCGGAAGCTCCAGAAAACGCTCAGTGGGGCAATATCACGCACTTCTTTTTCGCTGACGCTTCTGGGCTTAACGGCGGCAATATCTTCGCATGGGGTTCAATCCCGAACGCCCTGACGGTAGAGCACGGCATGGAGGTTAAGATTTGGGGTAACACTATTGTCGTGGAAATGAGTGGCTAAAACTCCTAGAGGCCCACAGAGGCTCATATAGGAAAGAGGGGGAGGGGCTATAGCAAACCCCTCCCTTCAAGTAAAGACGGCATAAACTGGACGCTAGGCTAGGCTATAAGGCTATTAGGCTT
>PUKE01000109.1 GCA_003550425.1 Nitriliruptoria bacterium | reverse complement strand
CTTCAGAACGCAGGAAACCAAGGGCCAGGTATTCCAGTTTTTCCGGCGAGCAAAGCAGGGTAACCAGTTCAACGCCGTTTAAGTAAATAGTCACAGGCGCTTCAATTGTCACCTGGTCGTCTATTTCCTCGGTTTGCCCCTGCCGGATTCTAACTACAGGTTTCTGCACAGTAAGGTCTTGATCCATTTATCTTTCCCCCGGTAATCTATGGCTGTGTCTGTTCAGCCCCTTTAATTTCGACCTGAGCCCTCCTGCTTAAAAGATGCACGGCCAGGAGATTTTAAGCGCTATGCCTGCAGACCAATTTCAGCCATCAGCTGAACAGCTTTTTCCTAGCGGCGATAATGGTCGCAGGCAATATCCCCCGTAGCATCATCGAAGATATTGCCTCCTGCCCTGATAAAGCGATCCCAGATTGAATTCACCTTTGCCGTTTATACTTCTTTAACCAGCCCCGGATGTTGATCTTGATCGTATCAGGCAAGCTGACCGGTTGGCCTGTTAGCATTATTCTGCAATCACAGGCCCCTTTCCTGCACCAGGACGGGGAAACTAGCAACGTGGATTCGCCTTCACTAAACCGTTGCCCTGAAGAACAATACTGCCGGGTTAAATCCAGCAGTAGCAATTGGAAACTCGAACAAAAGGGGCTGCCCTTATGGACAACCCCTTTTTATTGTAACTAACTTTTTAAACTAATGCAGATTATACACAGCAGCTCTTTTTAAAAGCGCTGATAACTGAACGTTTGGACAGGGTTTCACTGAGGCACTGGCAACCGTGATAGCCGGAGCAGCATTCCTCAGCATGTCCTCCACTGATTGGAAGAACTTCCGGGCTGTAATCTACGGCATTAAAGAGGCCTTTACCGCGGGCAAAACTGTCCTCATGCAGGAACCTGGTTCCCGGGTGGTCATCGGCGCTGCAGGGCCACTGCAGGCCTTGCTCGACCAGGCGGTCATAAGAAATACCGCTGTAGTCCGGGGTCAGGGAAGCTATTTCATCAAAAATATCTTCCGGTCCGGCATAATCCCATTCGAACCCGAACCACTCGGCCAGTTCAACCAGAACCGCCCAATCGGGGAAAACTTCTCCCGGGGGTTCCAGGGCAGGTTGACCGAGCTGAACCCTGCGTTCAGTATTGGTATAGGTGCCCAGTTTTTCGGCAAAAGCCGATGCCGGGAGCACTACATCAGCCAGGGAGGCTGTTTCGGTCATGAAGATGTCCTGGACTATCAGGAATTCAAGGTTTTCCAGGAACTCCGCCGCTTTTGCTGTATCTCCACCGCAGGCAACCGGGTTTTCACCCATGATATACATGCCTTTAACACTGGAGGTCTTGCCGCTTTCAAATGCATCCGCAGCTTTCATCCCCGGGATTTCGCTGATTTCAACTCCCCAGGCTTTTGAAAACTTGTCGCGGACTGATTTATCGGCAAGGTGCTGGTAGCCGGTCATGACATTGGGCAAAACGCCCATATCGGCCATCCCCTGCAGGTTGTTTTCTCCGTACGGCAGGTAGACACCGGCCGATTCTTTGCCCACATTGCCGGTTAGCATGGCCAGGTTGGCCAGGGCCCGGGCAAAATCGGCCCCACCGGTTTGATCTTTTATACCGGCATCGGAAACTATAGCTGCCTTTTCAGCGGCAGCATAGGCCCGGGCAGCAGAAATTATTTCTTCCTCCGCCAGGCCGGTTATTCCGGCTGCATACTCGGGAGTGTATTTTTCTACAGCTTTTTTAAGCTGATCAAAGCCTTCAGTCCTGCTGTCAATAAAAGCCTGATCATGCAGCCCTTCGCTGATGATCACATTGGCTATTGCATTCAGGAGAGCCAGTTCGGTGCCCTGCTTGAGGGGCAGGTACTCCGTAGACACTTCAACCAGCCCAACCATCTCGGGAATGGCAACAATCAGTTCGGCTCCTTTTAAAGCCGCTTCCCGAATACGGTAATCCAGCACCGGATGGCTTTCAGCCGGGTTGGCCCCGATTACCAGGACCGCATCAGCAGCGGCCACTTCTTCGATGCTGTTAGTGGTAGCGGCATTTCCAAAAGCATCCATCATGCCGTCCACTGAAGAAGAATGGCAATACTTGGAGTAGCTGTCTATATTGTTGGTGCCAAGAGAGCGGATCAGCTTCTGGAAGAGGTAGCTGTCTTCATTACTTGCTTTCGGCGAGGCTAGCCCCATCAGGGCATCAGCGCCATAGCGGGACTGGATTTCCTTGATATTGTCGACAATGTAGTCAAGAGCTTCTTCCCAGCTTACTTCTACAAAGACTCCATCGCTTTTGACCATGGGTGCAGTTACCCTGTCACCACTGTGGACAAAGTCCCAGCCAAACTTGCCCTGCACGCAAAGGTGGCCGCGGTTAACCGGGCTTTCCATGACCGGGCTGACCCCGATCACTTCATTATCCTTGACATGCAGGTTGATATTACAACCTAAGCTGCAATAGGGGCAAACGGAAGGGATACTCTCAGTCTGCCACGGCCGCCCTTTACCGGTTACATACTTGGGAATCAGGGCCCCAACCGGGCAGTTGTCGATGCACATTCCGCAAAAAACACAGGTTGATTCTTCAATCGGGTCTTCAAAACCGGGGCTAACATTGGTAACAAAACCGCGTTTGGTAAAGTCAATCGCTCCGGCTCCCACTACCTGCTGGCACTTGCCGACGCAAATGCCGCACAGGATGCATTTATTCATATCCCGTAAAAAGAATTCATTGGTATCGTCATAGGGTAGGTTTTTTACTTCCCCTTCAAATTCAGTGGTAGCAACCCCGTAGCGGTAGCAGTAATCCTGGAGTTTGCATTCACCGGTTTTTTCGCAGGTAATGCAGTCCAGCGGGTGGTTGGCCAGCATCAGGCTCAGGTTGTTTTTTCTAGCCTTGATTACCCGCTCCGATTCGGTGTGCACGACCATGTCCGGTCCGACAGGAGCTACACAGGAAGCCACCAGGGCCCGGGCTTTTTCCACCTCGACCACGCAAATCCGGCAGGCCCCGT
>PUKE01000184.1 GCA_003550425.1 Nitriliruptoria bacterium | reverse complement strand
GTGGTCGCCGGCGAGATCGTCGCGCAGGACCACGGCCACGAGGCCCAGACCACCAACAACCGCATGGAGCTCATGGCGCTGCTGCGCGGCGTGGAGCTGGTGCCCGAGGGGGTCGCCGCGACGCTGTACACCGACAGCCGGCTCGCGGTGGACACCGTGACCAAGTGGGCGCCGGGCTGGGAGCGGCGAGGGTGGCAGCGCAAGACCGGCCCGGTGCAGAACCTCGACCTGGTCCGCCCGCTCGTCGAGCGCCTCCGCGCCCGACCCGAGCTGGCGATCGCCTGGCTGCCCGCCCATCAGGGCCTGCGCTGGAACGAGTACGCCGACCGGCTCGCCTCGGCGTGGCGGCGCGAGCAGGGGTGATCGGCCGCGACGTTGACGCCCCGCGGGCGCGCCGGTACCGTCCCGGCGCTCCACCAGGCGGAGCCCGAGGGGGCGAGGCCACGTCGGAGGAGGGGCGCCCCAGGCCCCGTGGCCCGGGCCGTCACGCGAGGGCGGTTAGGCCGGGCGCCGCGCGGGAACCTGTTGGGGGCGCAAGGCAACGGCCTGCAGAGAAAGGCGATCCCCGTGTCGACCAACGACGATCTCGGAGAGCTCCAGGGCGAGGACCTCGCCGACGGCGACCTCGACGAGCTCGAGAGCCTCGAGGGGTACGATGACCGGGGCCAGCCCGTCGAGGACGACGAGGAGGAGGAGGACGCCACCGAGCAGGCCGTCGCCGAGGCCGGGGAGGTCGACGAGGAGCCCGTCGCCGATCTGGACGAGGACGACGACGAGGAGGTCGAGGAGTCCCTCGAGGCCCTGCTCGGCACCGACGAGGCCACCAGCACCGAGGTCTCACCGCGGGTGGCTGGCGCCAAGGCCCCCGAGGGCATCGGCGCCGACGAGTTCACCTGCCGCTCCTGCTTCCTGGTGAAATCGAGATCCCAGCTTGCCGACCCTGACGAGCTCCTCTGCGCCGACTGCGCCTGACCCGCCCCGTGGGCGGGAGGCGGCGCAGGCGGTGAGCGACGACCCCCGGGCGCGACGCCTGGCTCGGGGGCTCCTCGCGCTGCTCGCGGGGCTGGCGCTGCTCGCCGGCCACGACCCGGTGGGGTGGGGCTGGGCCGGCCTGGTCGCGCTGGTGCCCCTGCTGCTGCTGGCCCGTGACTGCGCCCGCGACCCTCGGCCGCTGCGCGCCGGGCTGGCCTGGGGCACGCTCGCTGGCTACGCCTTCTTCCTGCCGCTGCTGTGGTGGATCCAGTACGTCGAGCTCGTGGCCCTGCCGCTGCTGCCCCTGACCCAGGCGGTCTTCGTCGGGGTCTTCGTGGCCGTGCTCGCCCGCTGGGGCGACCGCCGCGGCCGTGCGGCGCTGGCCATGGTCGCCTGGGTGGGGCTGGAGTGGTTGCGCTCCCAGGTGCCCTTCGATGGTGGCTTCCCGTGGGGCCTGCTCGGCTACACCCAGGCCACCGGCGGGCCCTTGCTGGAGGCTGCCCGCACCGTCGGGGTCTTCGGGGTGTCGCTGCTGCTGGTCGCCACGGCCCTGGCCGTCGAGGCGGCGCTGGCGCGCGGCGCCCGTGCCTGGCGCGCCAACGCCCAGCCAGCGCAGCGCCTGCGGCCGCTGCCCCAGGGCGAGGCGGTGGGTCGCGCGGTGACTCCGCCGCTGGGGGCGGTGCTGGCCGTGCTCGCTCTGGGCGTGCTGCTGCAGGGCGAGGCCCCCGAGCCCACCGGCGAGACCTTGGACATCGCCGCCGTGCAGGGGTTCGATGACGTCAGCGGGCCGCGCGGCGAGCTGTCGGGCGCCGAGGTGATCGCCCAGGCCTACGAGGAGTCCACGCTCGAGCTCGCGCGCAGCGCCGAGGGGCCGCCCGAGCTGACGGTGTGGCCCGAGAGCGCCCAGCAGGCCGACGCGCTCACTGACGATCCGGCCGCCGCCGGCCTGCGCGAGTCGCTGCAGCGCAGCCTCGCGGCGCTGGAGGGCGGGGCGCTGCTCACCGGGATGCGCGAGGACGGCCCCACCGAGGACACGTTCTACAACACGCTGCACGCCCTCGAGGACGGCGAGGTCCAGGACCGCTACGTCAAGCGCGACCTCGTGCCCTTCGGCGAGTACATCCCCTACCGCCCGCTGTTCGAGTGGTATCCCGCCCTCGACCGGGTCGGGTCCGACGCGATCCCCGGCGACGAGCCGGGCGTGTTCGACCTCGCCGGAGCCCAGGTCGGTGGGATCATCTGCTTCGAGGCCATCTACCCGGCGACGGTGCGCGACGCCGTCGACGCTGGGGCGCAGGTGCTGGTGACGGCCACCAACAACTCGATCTTCGGCCCGACGGTGGCCAGCGACCAGCACATCGCCACCAGCCAGCTGCGGGCGGTGGAGACCGGCCGGTGGGTGGTGCATGCCGCGCTGACCGGCCGGTCGGCGCTGATCGCCCCGGACGGCACGGTCCACGAGCGCACCGACGTGTTCACCGAGGACCTCATTCGCGCCGACGTGCCGCTGGTGGAGGGCACCACGGTGGCCCAGGGGATCGGCGACGCGGTGGGCTGGGTCAGCGCGCTGCTCGCCGGTGGCGGCGTGGCCTGGCTGCTGATCGAGGGCGTGCGCGGCCGGCGCGGTGGACCTGCGGGCGTCGCTGCCCCTGACTAGCCTTGCGCTGCCGCGCGCCTGTGCGGCCCGGCCCCGTCATCTAGTGGTCGAGGATGCCAGCCTTTCAAGCTGGTCACGCCGGTTCGAATCCGGTCGGGGCCGCCGAGGCCGCCGCTGCGCGCGGGCCGCGGCGGATCAGGCGCCGAGCGCCTGCTGGGCGCGGGGCGACAGGGGGATGGGACCCTGGTGGCTCTCCGGGGGCGCCTCGCTGAGGCCGAGCACCTGCTCGAGGGCCTCGCGCGGCACCGTCACGAGGTCCAGGCCAAAGCCGCTGAACGCGGTGGAGACCTCCACGTCCTCGGGCTCCACGTCCAGTGCGCGGGCGATCGCCTCCACGGCGTCGGGCTCGCTGGCCCCGTTGCGCGTGGTGGCGTCGTCGCAGAGCACGAACGAGCGAGCGTTGCCGTGCTCGGGGAGGCGCCGCTCGACCACGCGCACGTCCTCGCGGGCCAGCGCGTCGAGATGACGCAGGGCAGTGGACCGGGTCACGCCCAGGCGGCGGGCGACGTCGGTCGCCGTGAGGGCGCTGCCATCAGCGCGACCCAGGGTCTCGATCACCCGCTCGCGCGTTCGGGCTGCGGTCATCGGGCTCTCCGCTCCCGTGGTCGGTCTCGTCTGGGTCCTCATGGCGCCCCCCTTCGGGTGCCCGGCCCTGGTCCCGTCGGCGGCAGCCGGCGGCAGCGTAGCGCGCCGGCGCAAGCCGTCCCGAGCAGGCTGCGCGCTGGCTGGGGATGGCGAGGGCGTTCGTGGGGATGCGCCTTGGTTCGTGGCGGTCGGCGTCGCACCGATCGCTGTCGAGCAGGCTAGCGCGCCGGTGGCCACCAGGGCACGTCGGCGCTGATCCCGCGGCTGGCGGGCACGGCATCCCACGGCAGCGGGACCCCGGCTGGCCGCACGCCACCCACCACGGCCACCACGCCCGGGACCTTCAGCCCTCGCATGCGGGACCCATGGTCCCTGACCCGGGTCGGCCCTCCGGTCAGGCTCGCGGTCGCTGTGCGACCCCGCGCGACCGCGAAGGAGCCGTGTCGGTGAACGGCCCGTCACGCCTGCCCGTCGTTCCCGGCTCGCCGAGCCATCCCGGCGGCAACCTCGGCGCCACGCCCCTGCTGGACGCCGAGGAGGAGGTGGCGCTGGCCCAGCGCATCGAGGACGCCCGACGCGCCCGCGAGCTGCTGGCGCGCGGTGACGTCGCCGGGCGCGAGGAGCGGCGCGCCCTGCGCGCGCGGGTCGCCGAGGGCGAGCGGGCCTTCGAGCGGTTCGTCAGCGCCAACCTGCGGCTGGTGATCCGGTTCGCCACGCGCTTCAGCCGCCGCTCGCGCCTGGACTTCGACGACCTGCTCCAGGAGGGGGCGGTGGGGCTGGTGCGCGCCGTGGAGCGCTTCGACTGGCGACGCGGCTACCGGTTCTCGACCTACGCGGCCTATTGGATCCAGCAGGCCATGCAGCGCGGCACGGCCCGCGCCGAGCCGGGGCTGCGGCTGCCCCATGACGTCCACGACGCGGTGATCCGAGTGCGTGCCGCGCGCACCGCGATCGGCGACCTCGGCGACGAGGCCGAGGCGATCCAACGGCTCTCGCAGGCCACGCGGCTCACGCCCGAGCAGGTCGAGCACGCGCTGCGCTGCGACTACCAGGTGCTGTCGCTGGACCAGCGCCTCGGCGACGAGCCCGGCGATGCCACGCTGGACGAGCGGGTGGCCATCGCGCCCGATGCCCCGGCCGAGGACGCGGTCACCCAGGCGGTCGTCGCCCAGGCCCTGCAGCGCGCTCGCCCGCGCCTGACCTCCCGGCAGCACCACGTGCTGGTCGGCCACTTCGGGCTGCACGGCGAGCCGCCGCGGAGCCTGGCCACGCTGGCCGAGGAGCTCGGCGTGGGGCGCGAGACCGCGCGGCTCGCGCTGCGCGGCGCCCTGGACACCCTCGCGGCGATCGTGGGCAGCCAGGAGGATCCCGGCGCCGCGGCATAGCGCGCGCCGACGGTGGACCGCGGCGCGGCGCTAGCTGGCCGCGGCGACGTCGGGGGCACCGTCGTGGGCCGCGTCCTGATGGTGGCCCAGGCGCACCGCGCAGATGCCCTGCTCGCGGTCGGGCTGCACGCTGACGCCCTCGGGGTCACCGCCCATCACCTCGACCGCACCGCGCAGCAGATGCTCCTGGATGGAGCAGACCACGGCACCCGACTCGGCCACGGTGTCGGCGAAGGGGCACCCATGGACCTCCAGCCGAGGCGCCCATGCCGGCGCGGCGTCACCGCCCGCCCCGGGCCCCTCGTCGGCAGCCGAGGGCTCCTCGACAGGGCAGGCATCGAAGCCCAGGCGGCGCAGCAGCCGCGCCACGGCATCGGCGAGGTCGTCGTCCTCCAGGCGCGCCGCCGCGCCCAGGCGCCTGCCCCAGGCCTCCGCGCGATCGGCGATCGACACGCCCTGGTGCAGCGAGGCCGCCAGGGTGTCGGCGAGGATCTGGTAGGGGTGCTCGGCCTCGACGGTGGCCGCGTAGACCATCGGGGGGCGTCCCGGCCCGTCAGGCTCCTGGGGGCTGGCCGTGACGAGGTCGGCGTCGCGGAGGATCTCCAGGTGGCCGCGGACGGTGTTCACGTGGCGGCCCAGGCGCTCGGCGAGCTGCTCGACGCGCTGGGGGCCCTCATGGCGCAGGGAGCGCAGCACCTCGGCGCGCGCCGCGCTCGACAGCGCGCGCACGGCGCGGTTCTCGGTGGGCACCGAGGCGTCGGGCTCGGTGCGCTCGGGGACGGTCTCCTCGGTCGTCGTGCGCATCATCGATCCGGTCACGTCGGCGTCGCGGTCCTCGGGTTGCACGGTTCCTGCCGTACTTTTGCCCGCCGCCACCCATGACGTGCCGCACAGGAGTCCCGCCATCGTCGGGACCGTGGTCCCTGCGCCACGCCACCCGCAACGGGTCTCCTGTTCGCGTCCCCCCTCGACGGCTGCTGCGCCGGAGCAGCCGTGACCGCCACACCCCACACCACCCTGACGTCGGCTCGGGAGGCTGCGGTGCGACGCCACGTCTACTACTACACCCACCTGCCGGCCTCGACCGCGCGGCCCGAGGAGACGCTGGCAGGCGACCCCTCGGCCTGGCTGCCGCCGCCGGCCGAGCGCAGCGACGACGCGCCCGACCAGTGGCTCGTCGAGCTGCACGCCGAGGGCGCGGTGCCCGACGCGGTCGCCGCGCAGACCACCCGGGTGACCGTCGACGCGGCACGCACCGGCGCGGACTGGATCGTGCGGCCGGTGCGCTGGCAGGGCGACCGCCTCGAGCGGCTGTTCCCGGTGCTGTCGGGCGAGGTCGTGCTCGCGGCCCTGCCCGAGCACGGCTGGCACCTGTCGCTGATCGGGGAGTACCAGGCGCCCCTGTCGGTGGTCGGCGAGGCCGCCGACCGGCTGTACGGCCATCGCATCGCCGAGGCCGCGGTGCGCCGCTTCGTGCTGGCCATCGCCGAGCGGCTGGCGAGCGTGCCGGCGGGGGAGCGCTGACCGCCGCGTCCGCGCGCCCCACTACACTGCGGCCAAGCCCGCGCGCCCGCGCGCCGCAGCCACCGTCCAGGGAGCGTCCCGTGGCCACGAGGAGCTCGCCCACCTACCAGGTCGAGATCAACCGGCAGAAGGCCGCCCAGGCGGCCGGCAACTACGACCTCACCGATCTGCCGGGTGCGCTCGCCGAGCCCGACGCGGCCGTGCGCGTCGGCAAGACCCCCAAGCAGGACAAGGTCCTGAGCGGGGCCAAGAGCCTCGGCGGGGTGACCAAGCTGCGCCCGGGCACGGGGCTGGCGGTGTTCGGCCGCCCCGAGTCGCGCTGGGCCATGGCCTACTACCGGCGCGTGGGCGGCACCGCCTCTATGACCGAGCTGCTGAGCTATGCGCGCCAGCTGATCGGCATGGCGCCCTCGGGCGGGCTCGTGGTCTGCCTGTGCGGCCACGCCGGGCAGGGCCCCTGCATCCCGCTGTGGGCCCCGCGCGAGGAGCTCAGCCTGACCGTGCAGCCCAATGACCTCGTGCTGCGGTTCGACGGCATCGTCGAGCCCGACGAGGGCTAGCGGCCCCATGGGACCCGAGGAGCGGCTCGCCGCGCTGCGCAGCGCCGAGGCCGCCGCCGACGAGGCACGCGCGCTGGCGCTGTCGCACTTTCGCACGCGCCTGGCGGTGGAGACCAAGCCGGACGGCTCGGCGGTCACCGAGGCCGACACCGCCATCGAGCGCGCCGTCCGCGAGACGCTGACCGCCGCCCACCCCGACCACGCGGTGCTGGGGGAGGAGACCGGGGGCGCCGTGGACCCCGCGCGCCCCACCTGGGTGATCGACCCGATCGACGCCACGGCGAACTTCCTGCGCGGCGTGCCGGTGTTCGCCACGCTCATCGCGCTGCTGGTCGACGACGAGGCCGTGGTCGGCGTCTGCGAGGCCCCCGCGCTCGGCGAGCGCGTCAGCGGCGCCCGCGGCCACGGGATCGCGCGCAACGGCGCGCCCGCGCACGCCTCGGGCGTGGCCGCCCTCGCCGACGCCCACGTCACGCTGGGCGACCTCGCGCGGCTGCGCGCGCTGCCCGGCCTGTGGGAGGGCTGCACGAGCCTCGTCGACGGGGCGTGGCGCAGCTCGGGCTTCGCCGACTTCTGGGGCCACGTCATGGTCGCCTACGGGGCGGTCGACCTGGCCGTGGAGCGTGACGTGCGCCTGTGGGACATCGCCGCCCCGGCCTGCCTGGTCACCGAGGCCGGGGGGACCATGACCGACCTGTCGGGCGCCCCGGTGCTGACGACGTCGGCTGCCGCCCGCGAGCCCGGCGCGCCACCCAACGCCGTGGTCACCTCCAACGGGCTGCTGCACGCCCGGGCCCTCGCCGCGCTCGCCAAGGGCTGAGGCGGGCGGTCAGCCGCCGGCGCGCAGCCGCGCGTGCTCCTCCTCGCACTCGCGGACGAAGGCCTCGGCGTCCTCCACGCGCTGGTCCATGCGCGCCAGCACGTGCTCGACGGCCCGGCGCCGCGCGCCGACCGCCTCCAGCAGCGGCTTGGTCGTGGCCGCGACGGTGCGGTCGAGGGCCCGTGGCAGCTCCTGCTCGCCGGCGCGCGTGGCCTCCGCGAAGGCCTCGAGGCGGTCGCGCTCGGCGACCAGGAAGTCCCGCTCGCGCAGCAGCGCGTCGCGCTCGTCGATCGCGCGCAGCAGGGTGAAGTAGGCCGCCTCTTCCTCGCTGCGCGCGCTCATGGTCGCTCCTCATCGCTCGCGTCGGCCAGGGCCGCGGCCACGGCCGGCAGCAGCAGCGCCTGCCCGCGGCACGCCCGGTGCAGATCGCCCAGGTGCACCGACTCGTCGATACCATGGGCGCGGGTGTCGGGATCCTCGATGCCGGCCATCAGCACCGGCACCGCGCCGTGGCGGCGCGTGAGCGGCTCGAGGAAGGGGATCGTCCCACCGATGCCCGCCAGCAGGGCGGGGACGCCATAGGCACCCTCCAGCGCCTGGGCGGCGGCGCGGACCGCGGGGTGGTCGGCCTCGACCACGAAGGGGCTGGCCGCGGCGCCGAGCGTCACGCGCGGGCGCAGGCCCAGCGGCGCCTGGCCGGCCAGCCAGTCGTGGAGCACCCGCTGGGCGCGCGCGGGGTCCTGGCCCGGCCCCAGGCGGATGCTCACCCGCGCACGCGCACGCGGCTGCAGGGCGTTGGCGGCGCCCTCCACCGCGGGGGCGTCGAGGCCCGTCACGGTCAGGTGCGGGCGTCGCCACAGGCGCTCCAGCGGGTGCGCGGCCGGGTCGCCGGCCAGGGGCACGTCGGCGCGCAGCCCCGTCTCGGCGCGGAAGGCGTCCGCGTCGAACGCGAGGTCCTCGAGCGCCTGGCGCTCGGCGTCGCCCAGGGGCGCGAGGTCGTCGGCGAAGCCCGGGATGGCCACTGCGCCGTGCTCGTCGACGCAGGAGGCGAGGAGCCGGGCCAGCGCCGACACCACGTCGGGGACCGGCCCGCCGTAGAGCCCCGAGTGCAGGGCGTGGTCGGCGACCTCGAGCTCGACGGTGGCATCGACCAGCCCGCGCAGGCTGGTGGTCAGGGTGGGCTGGCCCACGCGCCAGTTGAGCGTGTCGACCACCGCCACCGCGTCCGCGGCCAGCGCCTCGGCGTGGGCGTCGAGCAGGTCGCCGAAGTGCGGCGAGCCGACCTCCTCCTCGCCCTCGACGAGCAGCGCGACGTGGCAGGGCGGCGCGCCGCGGGTGTGCCGCCAGGCCGCCAAGGCCGCCAGGTGGGCCACGATGCCCGCCTTGTCGTCGGCGGTGCCGCGGCCGTACAGGCGCCCGTCGCGCTCGGTGGCAGCAAAGGGCGGCGCGGTCCAGGCGGCCTCGTCGCCCGGCGGCTGCACGTCGTGGTGGGCGTACAGCAGCAGGGTCGGGGCCGTCGGGCGCTCGGCCCGTGCCGTGGCCAGCACCGCCGGGGGCGCGTCGTCGACCTCGAGCAGCGTCGCCGCGTCGGCGCCGGCGGAGCGCGCCAGCGCGGCCACGGCCTCGGCGCTGGCGCGCAGCGCCTGCGGGTCGCCCTCGTCGCCGCTGACGCTCGGGATCGCCACGAGGTCGGCGAGAGCGCGCCGCTGCCAGGCCTGGTCCTGGTCGATCGCGGCGAGGACGTCGGCGTGCTCGCGGGCCAGCTCGTGCGCGTTCGCCACGTCGCCTCCTCTCGGTGGCTCGTCACCGCGTCGGCCGGTTGCGTCTGCTCGCAACGATGCTCCCTCACCGCGGGTCCTGGCAACCTCCGGCGCGTTGACATCGCCCCGACGGTCACTAGGTTTGGGCACGTCCGCCGCACGCACCGGGGAGGGCGCCGTGACCGCAGCTGTCGTGGAGGGCCTGGGCACCGCCCTGCCCCCGCGCCGAGTGACCAACGACGATCTCGCCCAGGTGCTGGACACCTCCGACGAGTGGATCCGCACCCGCACCGGCATCGTGGCGCGGCGCATGGTCGACGACGGCGTCGTCACCGGGGACCTCGCCGTCGAGGCGGGGGAGCGGGCGCTGAAGTCCGCCGGCGGCCAGGGCGCCGATGCGGTCATCGTCGCCACCACCACGCCCGACCAGCCGCTGCCCAACACCGCGGCGGGCGTCGCCGAGCGCCTGGGCCTCGCCCCGGCGGCCGCGCTGGACCTCAACACCGCCTGCGCCGGCTTCCCCTATGCGCTGGCCACCGGCGCCGGGCTGCTGACCGCAGGGGCGGCGTCCCGCGTGCTGGTGATCGGCGCCGAGACCCTCACCCGGTTCCTCGACCCGGGCGACCGCAGCACCGCGGTGCTGTTCGGCGACGGCGCCGGCGCGCTCGTGCTGCGCCTCGGCGACGCCGACGACCCCGGCGCCGTCGGGCCGTTCGACCTCGGCAGCGACGGCTCGGCCGCCGAGATCCTCACCCTGTCGGCCGGCGGCTCGCGGCTGCCGCCGCACCGCGACGACCTCGCCGACGACGACAAGTACCTCAAGATGGACGGGCGCGAGGTCTACCGCCACGCGGTGCGCCGGATGGCCGAGTCGCTCGAGGCCCTCGCGCAGCGCGCCGGGCTCGACGTCGCCGACCTCGACGGCGTGTACGCCCACCAGGCCAACAGCCGCATCATCGAGGCCGTCGCCGATCGGCTGGGCCTGCCGCGCGAGCGCTGCCCGGTGACCATCGCCGAGCACGCCAACACCTCGGCGGCCTCCATCCCCCTGGCGCTGGCCGCCGCGCCGCCCCGCCCCGGCGACCGGGTGGCGCTGGTGGCCTTCGGCGGCGGGCTGGCGTGGGGCTCGGCGCTGGTGCGCTGGCCTGAGGTCACGCCCGGGTGACCCGACCCGGGCTGCGCCGACCGCGGCGCTGACGCCGCTCGCGGCCGTCGCATCCGCTACGGTCCCCGCGTCACACCAGGGAGGGATGGGCTCGACCGTCCCAAGGACCATGTCCGCGACAAGGAGACGTCCATGAGCAGCACCGTGTACGAGCGCGTCAGCACGATCCTCGTCGAGAACTTCGGCGTCGAGGCCGACAAGATCAGCGCCGACGCGACCTTCGAGGACCTCGACCTGGACTCGCTGGACCTCGTGGAGTTCTCGCTGGCCGCCGAGGAGGAGCTGGGCGTGCGCATCGAGGACGAGGAGGCCGAGGCGCTGGGCACGCTCGGCGACGCGGTCAAGCTCCTCGAGGACAAGGGCGCCACCCCCGGCGAGGGCTAGGGCCCGCTCATGCTGCTGGCCGACAAGCGCCTGGTCATCACCGGGGTGCTCAACGAGCAGTCGATCGCCTTCTCGGTGGCGCGCCTGGCCCAGGAGGCGGGCGCGCAGGTGGTGCTCACCGGCTTCGGCCGCGGCCTGCGCATCACCGAGCGCATCGCGCGCCGCCTGCCCGACCCGCCGCCGGTGCTGGAGCTCGACGTGACCGAGCCGGCCCACCATCGGGCGCTCGCCGCGGACCTCGAGGAGCGCTGGGGCGCCGTCGACGGCGTCGTCCACGCCGTGGCCTTCGCCCCCGAGACCGCGCTCGGCGGGGACTTCCTGGACACCTCGTGGGACGACGTCGCCACGGCGCTGCGGGTGTCGACCTACTCCTTCGCCGAGCTGTCGGCGACGCTGACCCCGCTGCTGCGCGCCGCTGGCGGCGGCTCGGTCGTGGGCCTGGACTTCGACGCGACCCGCGCCTGGCCCGCCTACGACTGGATGGGCGTGGCCAAGGCGGGCCTGGAGGCCACGGCACGCTACGTGGCCCGCGACCTCGGGCCGCAGGGCACGCGCGTCAACCTCGTGGCCGCCGGACCGCTGCGCACCGTCGCGGCGAAGGGCATCGAGGGGTTCGCCGACATCGAGCGCTCCTGGGGCGAGCAGGCACCGCTCGGATGGGACGTCACCGACGCCGAGCCGGTGGCGCGCACCGTGTGCGCGCTGCTGTCCGACTGGCTGCCGGCCACCACTGGGATGGTGGTCCACGCCGACGGTGGCGCACACGCGATCGGCGCCCCGACCCCACCGGCGTCCTGACCGGCCCGCCCCATGGTCGGCGTGGCCGGCCCGCGGGTAGGGTCGGCGCCGATGAGCACCGTCGCCGGCCCCGGGGAGGCGGCGATCCGCGCGCGGGCCGCCGCGCTGCCCGATCCGCGGACCGCGCCCGCCGACGAGCCGGTGGCGGTCGGCGAGGACCTGTCGGTCCTCACGCTGCTGGCCGCCTACCGGGTGGGGCTGTTCCCGTGGCCCGCCGGCGGGCTGACGTGGTGGTGGTCGCCCGACCCGCGCGCGGTGCTCGACCCGATGGCGCTGCGCCTGCCGCGCACGGTGCGGCGGCGGCTCGCGCGCCGCGACCTCGCCACGACCGTCGATCAGGCGTTCGATGCCGTCGTGGCCGCGTGCGCGGATCGGCCGGGGGAGGGCACCTGGATCACGCCGGCCATGCGCAGCGCCTACGGGCGCCTGCACGCGCTGGGACGCGCCCACTCGGTCGAGGTGTGGGACGGCCGCGGGCGGCTGGTCGGCGGCCTGTACGGCGTGGCCACCGGGGGCGTGCTGACCGGCGAGTCGATGTTCCACCGGGCCGACGACGCCGGCACGGCCGCGCTGGTCGACACCGTGCGGCGACTGCGCGCCGGCGGGCTCGTGCTCCTGGACGTGCAGCAGGACACCCCGCACCTGCGCTGGCTCGGCGCGCGCCCGTGGCCGCGCGAGCGGTTCCTGGCCACGCTGGCCGCCCACGCCGACGACGCGGTGACGCTGGCGCGCGAGCCGGTCACCATCGCGGCGAGCCTCGCCGCGCTGCGCGAGGAGGACGGCCAGGCCATCGACGGCCAGGGCGGGGGCCGCGTGCATCCCGGCATGGACGCGCAGGGACGCCGCGATGACCGCTGATCCGCCCGCGGGCGCCCCGCCACCCTCCGCGCCGCGCCCGCGCGCGGCGCCGCTGGTGGCCACCGGCCGACTGGCGGGCGTGGACCTCGCCCGCGCCCTGGCCCTGTACGGGATGGTGATGGTCCACGCCGGCCCGACCGACGGGGAGGGCCTGGCCGGGCAGGCCTGGGCGCTGCCGCACGGGCGCGCGGCGGTGCTGTTCGCGCTCGTCGCGGGCGTGGGGATCAGCCTCCTCGCGCGCCCTCGCGGGGAACAGGGGAGCGGCGCCCCGAGCCCACGGCTGCGCCTGCTGTGGCGCGCGGCGCTGCTGGCCCCCGCCGGCCTGGCCCTGCAGGCGCTGGACCACGGCGTCCTGGTGATCCTGACGCCCTACGCCGTGCTGTTCGCCCTGGCCACGCTGGTGGTGCGCGCCCGCGACGCCATCCTGGCCGCTCTGGCGGGCGCGAGCGCGCTGGGCGGGCCTGCGCTGGTGGCCTTGGTCGAGCAGGCGCGGCCGGGCTGGTTCACCACCACCGCGGTCACCCTCACCGACCCGCCGCTGGAGATCCTGCGCGAGCAGGTGATCAGCGGCCCCTATCCGATCGTCACCTGGGCGACCCCGGTGCTGGTCGGCATGTGGCTCGGGCGCCGGGACCTGCGCGCGCCGACGACCTGGCCGCTGCTGCTGGGCGTTGGCGCCGCGGTGGCGCTGGCGGCTGGCATGGTCGCGCTGGTGCTCGAGCAGGTGGTCACGCCGCCGCCGTCGGAGGCCCAGGGCTGGTGGGCCATGCTCGCTCCCACGCCGCACAGCCAGGGCCTGCTGTGGCTGACCAGCGCCACGGGCACCGCCGTCGCCGCGCTGGGGGTGAGCCTGGCCACCGCGGCGGTGGCACCGCGCGCCGTGACGCCGATGGTGGCCGCCGGCCAGCTGGCCCTGACCATCTACGTGGCCCACCTGATCGCGTTCGACGTCGCCAGCGACCTGCTACGCCACGACACGGTCCGCGAGGCGCTGCTGGCAACGCTCGGGTTCCTGGCGCTGGCCACGGCCGGCGCGCAGGCCTGGCGCCAGCGCTGGTCGCGCGGCCCGTTGGAGCTCGTGCTCGCCGGCCCGTGGGCGTGGCGAGCGCGGGCGCACCTCGGACCGCCCGCCGGAGGACCAC
>PUKE01000302.1 GCA_003550425.1 Nitriliruptoria bacterium | reverse complement strand
GTGATGAGCAAGCGAGGGAGCGCGCTGCTGCGCGCGGGGCTGCTGGCCGCGCTGCTGGTGGTCCTCGTGGCCGCCTGCGACGACGATCCGCTGGACGAGGACCCCATCGAGGAGGATCCGGCCGACGAGGAGGTCGAGGACGACGACGCCGACGAGGAGGCCGAGGACGATGACGCCGAGGCCGGCGAGCTGACGGTCGGCTCGGCCGACTTCCTCGAGTCGCAGCTGCTGGCCGAGATGTTCGCCATCCAGCTCGAGGACGCGGGCTACGAGGTCGACCGCAACCTCAACATCGGCGCGCGCGAGGTCTACTTCCCGGCGCTCGAGGACGGCGAGATCGACGTGCTGCCCGAGTACCTCGGGGCGCTGCTGGCCTTCCTCCAGGACGACGACGTGGTAGAGACCGAGACCGAGCCGCTCTACGAGGACCTCCTCGCGGAGACCGACGAGCGCGGCGTGACCGTCCTCGAGCCCAGCGACGCCGAGAACCGCAACTCGCTCGTGGTCACGCAGGAGACCGCCGAGGAGTACGACCTCGAGGTGGTCAGCGACCTCGCACCGGTGGCCGACGAGCTCGTCATGGGCGGGCCACCGGAGTACCGTGAGCGCTTCATCGGGCTGCCGGGCCTCGAGGAGGTCTACGGCATCGAGTTCCAGGAGTTCGTCGACCTCGACGCCGGCGGGCCGCTCACGATCGAGGCGCTCGGCGACGGCGACGTCGACGTGGCCGCGCTGTTCACCACCCAGGGGGTGATCGGCGCCAACGACTGGGTGGTCCTCGAGGAGGACGAGCCGCTGATCCCCGCCGAGAACATCCTCGCCACGGTGCGCGACGACGCGGTCGACGACGAGGTCAGCGCGGTCCTCGAGGAGATCCTCGACGCGCTGACCGAGGATGAGCTCGTCGAGCTGAACCGCCGCATGGAGATCGACAACGAGGACCCCGACCAGGTCGCCGAGGACTTCCTCGAGGACGCGGGCCTGCGATGAGCCGGCAGGCGACCGGCGACGTCGGCGCGCTGCGGACCGTGCGCGCCGACGTCGTCGGCAGCCTGCTGCGCCCCGAGCCGTTGCGGGCCGCGCGCGAGGAGCGCGCGGCCGGGCGGCTCGACCCGGTCGCGTTCAAGCGGATCGAGGACCGCGCCGCCGACGTCTGCATCGCCGAGCAGGAGGCGGCGGGCCTGCCCGTCGTCACCGACGGCGAGGTGCGCCGCCTGTCGTTCCAGAGCCAGCTGCTGGAGGCCGTCGACGGCTTCGGCGACTGGGACCTCCAAGCGCTGCTGTGGGGCGAGTGGCGCAGCGACGACGACGCGGTCGGGGACCGCTCGGTCGAGCGGCCCCCGCTGACCGTCGCGGCGCCGCTGCGTCGCCGGCGCTTCGTCGCCTCCGAGGAGCTCGTGTACCTGCGTGCGCGGGCCCGGGCGGCGCCGAAGGTGACGCTTCCGAGCCCGAGCCTGTTCGCCGGCTTCTGGGATCCCGAGCGCTCCCGCTCGGCCTACCCGTCGCTGGAGGCGTTCCTCGGCGACGTCGCCGAGATCCTGCGCGCCGAGGTGGACGAGCTCGAGCGGCTGGGCTGCCCCTATGTGCAGCTCGACGCGCCGCACTACCCGATGCTGCTGGAGCCGCGCTACCGCGAGCTCTACGAGAGCCGCGGGTGGCCGGCCGATCGCTGGCTCGATCTGGGTGCGGAGCTCGACGATCACGTCCTCGCCGGGCGCGACCTGGTGACCGGGTTCCACCTGTGCCGGGGCAACCAGGCGAGTCGCTGGCTGGTCGCTGGTGGCTACGAGGGCCTCGCGTCGCGGCTGTTCGGCCGGATCCGCGCCGACCGGCTGCTGCTGGAGTACGACGACGAGCGCTCGGGTGACTTCGCGCCCCTCGCCGAGGTCCCCGAGGGGGTCGTGGCCGTCCTCGGGCTGCTGACCACCAAGTCGAGCCGCGAGGAGAGCGTGGACTGGCTGCGCGACCAGGTCACCGAGGCGGCGCGTCACCTGCCGTTGGAGCAGTTGGCCCTGTCACCGCAGTGCGGCTTCTCCACCTCGGTCCTCGGCAACGCGATCTCCGTCCACGACCAGCAGCGCAAGCTTCGGCGGGTGGTCGAGGCCGCCGAGGCGATCTGGGGCTGACCGGCTGGGCCCCTCACGTGGGCGGCGCCGCGCGCCCGCGGGGGGCCAGCCGGGACAGCGCCTGGGCCAGCCCGGCGTCGGCCACGGCGAGCGCCTCTGCCCACGAGCACCACGCCACGTCCTGGCTCTCGCCGGCCGGCGGGCTGGGTGCGGCGTCGGCGTGGAGGACGAACCGCAGGTCCAGGTGCACGCACGTGATGGCGGCCGGGTCGGCGCCGGCGCGCTGCCAGGGCCCGCAGGGAGCGGGCAGCGCGTGGGCGTCCACGTCGACCAGCCGCGGCCCATCGTCGGGATGGGCCGCGGGCACCCCGGTCTCCTCGCGCGCCTCCCGCAGGGCGGCCGCGGCGGGCTGCTCCCCGGCGTCGATGTGGCCCCCGGGCTGCAGCCAGCGGCCCAGGCGCTTGTGGTGGTGCAGCAGCACCCCGCGCGGGCCCACGACGAGCGCTGAGGCCGTCAGGTGCGTGGGGTCCGACAGCGCCTCGTGCGGATCGGGGTCGGTGGCCAGCGCTGCGAGCACGCGACGCCGTGCCGCGGCGTCCCTGGAGCCCTGGGGGGCGTAGTCGTCCACGAGCGCGCGCGTGCGGGCACGGCGGCTCGGGGTGCGGAGGGGCGAGCGCTCCATGGGGCGAGCATAGGCCGCCCCCGGCCCGCGCCCCGACGCCCATCGCACGGTTTCCACTGCCGAGGGCGTCGGATGGGGCGGTGCGCGTCGTAGCGTCTCGCTGCGTCGGGGCCGCAGCCACCGCCGGAGCGCCTCGACGCCGCGGATCGCGATCCCGCCCGACCGCCTCGATCCCCGCGCCCGCACCTGCGGGCGCCCACGACCAGCCCGCACCTGCGGGCGCCCACGACCAGGAGGTGCCCTCGTGGCCCAGACCACGACCGCCGATCC
>PUKE01000318.1 GCA_003550425.1 Nitriliruptoria bacterium | reverse complement strand
GGTCACGCCGCGGCCCCATTGCGGCCTGAAACAGTGTTGCTTCGGCGCACGAAGGAAGACGTAGTCTCCGCGGCGGTCACGCCGCGGCCCCATTGCAGCCCCCTGCTGGCGCGGACGCTTCGGCGTCATGGGCCATCTCCGCGGCGCTCACGCCGTGGCCCCACTGTCGAGCTCCACATGGAGTGCTCTCGTCTGCCACCACCAGCCGAACTTCCTCGCGCTCCGACGAGGAGGAAAGACATGTCGAGGCTGGACACCTCGGCCGTCCGCTCGGCATCTGAGGTGTCCATGTTGGACACCAGGACGAAGCCCCACGACCGTCAGGTGTCCAACTTGGACACCTGACGGCATAGCGTCACCGGCTCGTCCTAGCCGGTCGGTTATTCGTGGTGCCGGAGTTCGGCGAGGTGAGCCTCTCCAGCAGGTGCCGCAGCCACGCGATCACGCGAGCCAGCGGTCCGGCCCCTTGACGGCGTCGCGATCCCTCCGCTGACGGGGTGCCCGGGTCGGACGGATATGTCTTGCCGTCCTGGCCACGGCGGGTTGCGGGCTCCGCGTCGAGGTCTCCCCGCTCGAGCGCCTCCCGGCGCACCGACCCCACCGTGGTCGGTGACAGCCCGCAGATGCTGGCGATGGAGCGGTCAGAGCGCTGCGGGTCCCCGCGAAGCAGCTCCAGCGCTGCGCGCCGACGTTCCTTGCGGGAGAGCGCCAGCCCATGACGGGTGTTGGCCTGCACATGCTCTGCGAACGCGTCACGCTCATCGAGCTCGCACAGGACCGACTGGATGGTGGTGCGTCCCAGGCGTTGGGCCGCGGCGACACGATGCGAGCCGTCGACCACCTCGAGCGTGCCGGCCCGCACGAGGATGGGCGGGGTGTCGTCGAGCACCTCGGCCAGTGTCCTCACGTGGGCCTCGTCAAGCCCCCTGGTCCGCGCCGAGGGGCCAGAGCGAAGGTCGCTGACGGGCAAGGGCACGCTGCTGGCCGCTGTGGCCTCCCGGCTGACGCTACGCCTGCCCGCGCTGGTCGAGAGGGGCCCACGGACAGTCGAACTGGACAGGGCCTGCCCTCTGGTCGGCGACCGATCGCTGGGCTGGCCCCGTTGGTCTCCTTGGTGCGCGCCGCCCCTCGAAGTGGTCGCCGTCATTCCCGATCACCCGCCTCGGTGCTTGCGCTGGAGAGCGACTGCTCTACCCGGTCGAGCGCGTCGGCGTCCTCGGAAGGCATCACGCCGGCGTAGACGTCGAGCAGGACCGAGGTGCTGGCCCAGCCACCCCAGCGCCGTGCCAACGGCAGGCTCACCCCGGCCTGTAACCACATGGTGGCTGCCGCGTGACGCAGGTCGTGCGGCGTCAGTTGTGCGAGCTTGTCGTCATTACCGAAGAGCTCGTCGCGGACAGGAGCCCACACGCGGCGCCGCCACAAGTCACGATCCAGGCGCTTGCCCCTCGAATTGGTAAGCAGCAGCGCTCCCGCAGGGCGACTGTCGGCGAACGCCCGGACGCGGCGGGCGACCGGCCCCGCGGGGATCGGGGCATAGCGCGCGTCCCCCTCGTCCCGATGCTTGGCAGGACCCCAGGCTGGATCATCCGAGGCGGCACGCCACTGCTTCGCCTCGGCGCGAGCGGAGCGGCGCACGCGGATCCACAGGCGACCTCGCTCGTCCGAGGACAGGTCGTCGCGTGTCAGACCCACCGCCTCACCGCCGCGGAGGCCGGCGTAGCCCATCACCAACACCAGCACCGCGTCTCGTTCGCTGGGCATGGCGTCGGCCAGCTCGAGGACCTGCCGAGGCGTGAGCACGAGGTCAGCGTCCACGGGCTGCACCCCGCTGGCCTTGCGCTTGCCCTGGCCAGTCAGCTTGACGTTGGCGAACACGTCGCGGGTGACGTGTCCGTCGGCAAGTAACTGCCGCCACCACGCACGGAGGTCGGCCAGCATGCGACGCTGACTCGCAGCGGCCAGATCGCCGGCATGCTGCTGCACGAGTGCCCGGGCCTGCTCGGGCGTCACCTCGTTGACCGCGACGCTCCACTCCTCAAGCCACGCCCGGCCTTCCGCGGCACGTTCGTCCATCTCGGCCTCGGGCCGTAAGCTCGCGGTCTGGAGGTAGTGGGTGACGCTTGACGGCGGCTCGGGCGCACCGTCACGCAGCACCCCTCGCCGCGCATGGTTGAGGTAGCGGACCGCCTCTCGACGGCTCTTCGGCGACCAGCCCGGCCAGCGCTCGTTGACGAAGGCCTCGGTGGTGCTCAACACTGTCGGTGCCGCTGGCGCGAGGTCCCCGGCCTCGACGAACACGCGCTTCTGGGGGTCGAACAGCCTCCCCGCGACGAAGTCCTTGTCCAGCTGCTTCCCGAACGTGTCGGCTTCCCCCTTCCTGTTGAAGCGCCGAGAGAACTGATGGCCGTCGATCTCGAAGCGCAGGTCGTAGGCCACGACCTCCCTGCCGCGACGCGTCGTCCGCGCGGGATAGCTCCCGTAGACGGTGACACGACCCGGGCGCCAGGGGCTGGTGAGCTCGCTACGCAGCGGCATGGTTGCGGTCCTCCGCGTGCTGCTCGATCCATGCGTCGACATCCTCGCGCTTGAAGCGGATCACGGCACCGAACCGATGCGAGCGAGGCAGTCGACCCTGCGAGTGCCAGCGCCGGATCGTCTGGTAAGAGATGTCGAGCTCGTCGGCCAGGTCCTGCAAGCTGAGCCACCGTTTGGTGGTCTTCATGGGCATCACCGTCCTTTTGGGTCGGGGTACGGTCCACAGTGAGAGTGGGGCACCCCCCCTCCTCATCCAGGGCTCAGGACGGCCTTTTTGGACTGTAGTAGAGCTGCGAAATGCGCGGACTGGGCGGCGCTGTGAGCAGCCGATTCCCTTGTCACGACTCAAGATTGGCGATCGAAGCGCAGCCCACTCGTAATGAGCAGGTCAGGGGTTCGATTCCCCTTCCCGGCTCCACGCGCCATGCAAGAGGGCTCCGAGCCACGACAGCAGCCCGACGGGCGGGTGGGGCCCGTCGGAGCAGTGCCTCG
>PUKE01000251.1 GCA_003550425.1 Nitriliruptoria bacterium | reverse complement strand
TTTATCACGGCGATGCGGTCACGGCGGTCCCCTACTCGCTGCTGCACGAGGAGGGAGTTGTGGAGCTCGAGCTCGATGGGGAAGCCGTTGCGGTATTCAGCCTGCCGGGTACGGCAAGCGCTTTAGACGCACAACAGATTTCGGACGGCAAAGATGTGGGCAGCGCCGCGGCGTTTTACGCGAAGGCTGAAGGACGCAGACTAACCTTCGAACGAGAAGACGAGGTCTTTCGTGATCGAGAGACCGGCACAACATGGAGTATCACCGGTCGCGGCCTCTCCGGTCGACTCAGCGGCGTACAACTCGAGCAGGCCTTGTCGGTAGAACACTTTTTGTTCTCGTATCGGGCCTTTCATCAACCGGCAGAACCTGGCAATTGACACCGGAGGAGCGCGAAGCAACTCAGACCGTCCGGAGCCGGCGTTTGGCACTCAGCGGGAACGGCCCTTAGCGCGCGCCGCAGTTAGCCTTCCGCAGTTAGCCTTCCGCAGTTAGCCGGAGCCGCACTCGGCGATGAAAGCCCGAAACAGCTTTAGCGCGTCGGCATCGCGCGGGGCCATCATCTCGGGGTGCCACTGCACCCCCACCACAAAGCGTTCGCCATCGCGTTCCACCGCCTCAACGACGCCGTCCTCGGCGCGCGCAGTCACGCTGAGGCCGGCACCGAGGTCTTTGAGACTCTGGTGATGAAAGCTATTGACCGCGAGGCGCTCTTTGCCGTAAATCGCATGCAGTCGTGAGTCGCGCTCGAGCAGCACATTGTGCGACGGATACTCAAGCGGGTATTGATCGATCAGCGAGTGCATAATCCCGTCGGGCTTTTGCTTTTCCAAAGCCTGGTAGCAACTGCCCCCGGCCTGAACGTTCATGAGTTGTATCCCGCGACAGATACCCAGGACCGGAAAAGCATGGTGCTCGAGGCAGCGCGTAAGAAGGGCAAAATCATGCGCATCGCGTGCCGGGGTCACCTGCCCGAGCCCGTAAATCGGTTGCTCGTTATAGCGGTTGGGGTCGATATCGGCTCCACCGGTGAAGATAATACCGTCGAGCCGGTCGAGCACCGAGTTTAGCGCATCGGAGTCCTGCAGGATCGGCAGTATGAGCGGCGCGCCGCCCGCCTCTGCAACCGCTTTCGTGTAGTTGTCGATAAAGCCTGCGCGGGTTGTATTGGTGATTCCGATTACCGGACGCATCGATTACTCCTCTTGCCGTAGCACACAGCGTACCCAACGCCCGGGTTCCACCTCGAGCAGCTCTACCGGGCGCCGACAGATATCCTGTCGTGCCGGACAGCGACCGTAGAACCGGCAGATCGCCGGTGGGTCAACCGGGCTCGGCACGTCGCCCTCGAGAATGATACGGTCTTGGCGGCGTTTGCGGTCGGCCCGCGGAATGGCCGAGACCAGCGCCTCGGTGTAGGGGTGTAGGGGCCTTCCGATCACCTCATCGGCCGACCCCAGCTCCACCACCTGTCCCATGTACATCACCGCGATACGGTCGCTCACGTGTTTCACTACCGAGAGGTCATGAGCGATAAACATGTACGTGAGATTAAACTCGCGCTGCAGCTCGTCGAAGAGATTGAGAATCTGCGCCTGTATCGAGACGTCGAGCGCCGAGACCGGCTCATCGAGCACCAGAAACTCCGGATCAAGCGCCAGAGCGCGCGCGATGCCGACGCGTTGACGACGCCCACCGTCGAGCTCATGCGGATAGGAGTTCACGTGATGTCGCGCGATACCGGCGTGCTCCATCAACTCGCCTACCCTACTGCGCAGCGCTTTCCCGCCGTTGTAGAGCCCGTGCACCAGCAGCGGCTCAGCGATGATCTCGCTCACGCTCATACGCGGATCGAGCGAAGAAAACGGATCCTGAAACACGATCTGCGCGCGTCGCGCAAACTCCTTCATACGGGCACGGTTGAAACGGCCCACGTCCTCGCCGCGAAACAGCACCTCGCCTTCGCTTGCCTCGAGCAGCCGAACCATCATTCGCCCGGTCGTCGATTTGCCGCACCCGCTTTCACCTACCAGCCCGAGCGTTTCGCCGGGAGCGATCTGCAGATCTACTCCGTCTACGGCGTACAACAGCCCCTGTTTGGTGGGAAATATCTTTCGAAGGCCGCGTACCTCAACCAACGGCTCGCTCATCGCCATAATCCTATCGCCATACTAGCTCTCGCCTCCGTCGTACAAAAAACACCGCGCATGGTGACCGTCGGCTATGCGGTATGCCTCGGGGGCCGCGAGGCTGCAGCGCTCCATCACGTGCGGACACCGTGGGTGAAAGCTACATCCGGACGGCAGCTCCATCGCATCCGGCATCAATCCCTCGATCGGCTTCAGCTTAGTTTTGCCGGGCTGGTCGAGTTCCGGCAGCGAGCCGAACAACCCCTGCGTGTAGGGATGCTGAGGCGCGTCGAAGACCTGCTCGAGCGTACCGGTCTCCACCAGCTCCCCGGCGTACATCACCGCCACCTTTTCGGCCACCTCGGCGACTACCCCAAGATCATGACTTATCATTACCATCGCCGAGTCGAACTCCTCCTTGAGTTTCTTCATGATCTCAAGGATCTGCGCTTGAATCGTCACATCGAGCGCTGTCGTCGGCTCATCGGCGATTAACAGCGCCGGGTTACATGCAAGCGCCATCGCGATCACGACGCGCTGCTTCATGCCGCCGGAAAACTCGTGGGGGTAGTTGTCTACGCGCTTGGCCGGAATGCCGACCACGTCGAGCATCTCCCCGGCACGCTTGAGCCCTTCGTTGTACGAGACGCCCTGATGCAGTTGCACGTTCTCGGCGATCTGCCGCCCCACCGTAAAGACCGGGTTCAGCGAGGTCATCGGATCCTGGAAGATCATCGAGATACTGTTTCCCCGAATTCTGCGCAGCTCGCGTTCGGACTTCGTGAGCAGGCTCTCGCCGCGGAACTTTATGTCGCCCGCGACGATGCGTCCGGGTGGGTCGGGCACCAAACGCATGATCGAGAGCGCCGTGGTTGTCTTTCCGGCGCCGGTCTCGCCCACCA
>PUKE01000233.1 GCA_003550425.1 Nitriliruptoria bacterium | reverse complement strand
TGTGTTGATCTGGGCATCCATACCCCCGGCATACCGCGCGCGAGGGCCTGGCGCAAGTCGGAATTCTCGGAATCTTCAATTATTCTTCGGCCCCCGAATTGCAGACCGCTGAAGTGTTACCGCATGGTTGGGGCGTTGTCCACTCGCCCTTTCCCACCGTATTCAGGCCCGGAATCTGTCCAGCGCATGGGGACAGGCTACTTTTGGCGGTGGTCGCCAGGTACAGCATGTGCGGACGATCCGAATTGAGGAATGCAGATGGAACCGCTCAGCATCGGCGACGGCTTCGACAGTGGAGATGAGCATCTTTGTGACGCACTAGTCGAGCTGCTACGCGGCGGCGGGCGAGCCTTTGTAACTGGGGCGGCCGGCACTGGGAAGACATATCTGGTGACGCGCATTGCGACAGCGCTAGCCGCTACCAAGACGCCAGTGTATGTTACTGCCTCCACCGGTATTGCCGCCACCCTTCTGTTTGATGAACTCTCGGCTTGCGATTCCGGCTTTCTTAAAGGGCCATCCACTCTTCATTCCGCCGCAATCCTTCCGTATTCAAGTGATCCGGACGAGCAACGGTGTGTACACGCGGGGAAAGATCGCCTCAGAAACGCAAGGGTTGTGATCATTGACGAAATAAGCATGCTTGACAGGACAACTTTCAGCAGATTTCTTAAGCGATTGCCACGCCAAGCCGGTATTCTTGCTGTCGGCGACTTCTACCAACTGCCGCCCGTCCGACAGAAGAAGTCCGGGCAGCCAGAGTTTGCGTTTGACAGCAAGGCTTTCAAAACTATTGAACTGGTCGAACTCACTAATGTCTACCGCCAGGAAAGCGCGGCGTTTGTCAGTTTTCTCGAATCGCTCAGACGTGGACACTGTGATCACGATTTCCTTGTGGATGTGCCCTCCACGTTTGACCCGAAGTACCCAGTGCTCTATGGCACTCGCAGAGAAGCAGCAGCACGAAACCAGAGCGAGTTGCTGAAGATCCAAAGCAAGTCCCATTTTGCCAAGTGTGCTGTAACTGTCGGACAGCCGGAAAAGGCCTTGAAGTGGTTCGCTACATATACACGAGCTCTACAACGGTTGGAACTCAAAGAGTCTATGCGTGTCATGTGTGTTCAAAATATGCCGTGTGTAGCCGCACCGGGAGGCGTACTTGTGAATGGAGACATTGGTACGCTGACGGCCGTATCGAGCGAGCAGTATGACGGATACGGGCCAGAATGGGTCGAGGTGGAATTCGATCGATTTGGCCCTACATCCGTCTTTCGGCATGAATATCGCAAGAAAGATAACGACACTGAACCACCGAAGATCATATTCGAAATCAAACAGTTCCCTCTGATACCAGCTTACGGATTAACTGTCCATAAGGCCCAAGGCATGACACTTGATACAGTGAACATTGATGGTAGACGCATTAACTTTGCTGCAGGTCAGGTATATGTGGCTATGTCCCGTTGTCGAACTCGGGAGGGGCTGAGGATCCGTAATAGCAGCTACTTTGAAGCGTTTAGGCGCAGGTCAGTCGATAACTACTATGCGAAGGCTCCAAGGTTCATACTGTGACTAGCAGGCAGGGCGAGCAACTGCGTTGCTCGCGCAAGGGATGGCCGCGACATGCCCCGAGGTCGGGCTACGATTTGCGCACCATCTCGATGAAGGTTTCACCGCGGCGTTCGTAGTTGGTGAACATATCGTAGCTTGCGCAGGCGGGGGAGAGCAGTATCACATCGGACGGCTCGGCGATACGTCGGGCCTCGGCGACGGCGGTTGCCAGGTCGTCCGCCCGGCGTGCGACGGTCCGGCCGTCGCGGTCGGCGCCGGCGAGGGCCGAGAGTATCTTCCCGGCGGTAGCGCCGAAGGCGACGACGGCCTTTGCCCGCTCGGCCAAAGCCGCCGCTAGCTCATCGAAGCTCGCTCCCTTGTCGTATCCTCCGCAGAGCACGATCGCCCGTCGCGGCGGAAACGCCGCCAGCGCGACCATCGCTCCGGCTGGGCTGGTGCATTTTGAGTCGTTGATATATCGCACGCCGTCCCGCTCGGCGACGAATTGAAGCCGGTGCGGCAGACCGGGGAATCCTTTCATCGCCTCGGCCGTGGTGTCGGTGTCCACTCCCAGCACATCCGCGACGGCCGCGGCCGCCTGGGCGTTGGCCTGGTTGTGCTCGCCGGGGACCGCAAGCTCGAACGGCTCGGCCGACGGGTCAAACCATTTCACCCGGCCGGGGGCTTCGCCGGCCCAGTCGCGGGTCGCCTCGCAGCGGCTGTTGAGAATCAGCACATCGTCGGGCCTCTGGAAGCGGAAGATGTTCTTCTTGGCCGAGGCGTAGGCGGCCATGCTGCCGTGGCGGTCGAGGTGGTTTTCAAAAAGGTTCGTAACGACGGCAATATGCGGGCTTATGCCGATCCGCGGCAACTCGTCCAGTTGGAAGCTCGACAGCTCCAGCACCACGCAATCCTCGGACCGGATCTGGCCGAGGTTCTCCAGCAGGCAGATGCCGATGTTCCCGCCGACATATGTGTGGACGGTCCGCGAGAGTATTTCGCTGAGCATCGCGGTGGTGGTGCTCTTGCCGACGCTGCCGGTGACGCCGACGACCGTTCCCTTACAGCGGGCCAGGAACAGGTTTATCTCGGTGGTCCGGGGTATGCCCGCTTTGTCGGCGGCGACGAGCTGCGGCAGGTCGGCGGGGATGGCGGGGTTGACCACCAGCAGGTCCGCTTCGAGGAAGTCCTCCAGCCGGTGTCCGCCGAGGTGGAACTTGACGCTGACTGAGCTTAGGTACCAGAGGGAGTCGGCAAGCTCATCCGCCCGCGCCCCGGACGCTCACCATCTACTACTAGCCGCTGGGAGTCGTTACAGGAAGCCATAGACGACACGCGTTTTGTGATATTATTTCTGAATATGTCTGCATATATCAGGTTTGTCCATTGTATTTCCAGGTAATACCTCCGGGAAATATTTCCGAGGACCCCACAAAGGTGCACATACACACGCACCCACAAACCCGCATACTAGAAGTACACA
>PUKE01000122.1 GCA_003550425.1 Nitriliruptoria bacterium | reverse complement strand
GAGCCGATCGCAGCGGAGACGATCGTCGACGTCCAACCGAGCAAGGGTCTGGTCCGGCGGGGTGACGTGGCACGATGATCCCAGAGACCGAATCAGCCCCAATCCCTGACGGGCTTGAGCCGATCGCGTCGGAGACGATCATCGCTCCACAGTGGACCAAAACCGTAGTTAACCGACGAGAGGTCCAGAAATGAGTACCACGTTCGAGTTTACAGGACACACTGAACCCTTTAATGCCGAACGCGCGTTCCTCGTGGAAATCGAGATCGATGGGGCGGATGGGGAAGATGGCGAGGACACGGCAAACGGTGACGGTGGCGACGCCGGCAACGGTGGGCGGATCACCGGCGACGCCGACGTCCGGCTGTTTGAGACACTCAACGTTTACGTTGGCGGTGGCGATGGCAACCGCTGGGGCCTAACCAATGGTGGCGACGTCCGCGACGATCGCGCTGGGCGTGGCGGGGGGCAATCGGCGGTCACGACAGGCGACGATGACGAGATAGCGTCAGCCCACGCCGGCGGGGGTGGTGCATCCGGTGCTGCATCGGCATTTACCGGCGGACACTCCGGTGGTGGCGGCGCTGCAGGCGGGCAAGGCGGTGAGGCTCCCGACCATGACGACGCCGACGATGCCGAAGGCGAGGGGCCAGGGGGCGACGGCGGCGATGCGGGCGAAGACTCCCCGAGCGATGGCGATCCCGGCGAGGATGGCGGTACGACCTACGACGCCGACATATTCTCCCCTGACGTCGAAGAGACTGGGGGCTCAGCGACCGACGGTGACGGAGAAATCACGATCACTGTCATCGGGCAACCACCCGAGGACGTCGCCGCCGATGCTGTCAGCCCAACCGAAATCCAACTCGAATGGTTCGAAGACGTCGTCACGGACAGCGTCCGCATCTACCGGGATACCGAATCAGACGTCGCTCAAGACAGCGCCAACCTAATTGAAGAGGTCGACGCCGGGGAAGAGACGTATCTTGACGAGGACCTCGAAAGCGGTACGACCTACTACTACGCGGTTTCGGCTGTCGATAGCGAGGATAACGAGACCGAACTCTCTGAGGAAGTCGAAGCGACGGCCGAGTTGCCCGATGTTGAAGGCTTTACCATCGATGCAACCGAACCGTCGGAGTTGACTATCAAACTCGAGGATATCCTCAACACGGGCCGGTACCGTATCCGCTGGAAGCGAGCCGAAGACGATGACTATGATGGCGATGACGAGGACACGGTCGACTTCGACGCCGACCCGCTCGAGTACACGATCACCGGCCTCCTCGACGGCGAAGAGTACGACATCGGCGTTCGGACGGAAACCGACGACGTCACTGGCGAGTATCACACCGCAAATGAGGTTACGAAACTCGAAGCGGCCTCGGATCTGGCGTTTAGTGATGGCACTCTTTTTGAGGGAGCGATCGAGTGGACGGTCAACTCGGATTTTGACGGCTCACAACAGGTGTGGCTCAAGCGGGACGACTATGACCAAGAACTCGAGTTGATCGACACACTCGACACCGAAGCCGAGAGTTACGACGTTGACGGCCTGTATCCAGATCGGGATTACACCGTCGAGGTCGTCGCGATGACGCAGTACGTCTCGGCGACGGCTTCGAGGACGCTCACAACCGAAAGCGCCGGCCTCGAGCAGTCACGCACTGACTCGCGTGGCTGGCATGTCGAGATCGACGTCAACGGCCGGGTGCTCACGCCCGACATCCTCGATGGGGCGGTCCAACAGCCCCGAGTTAACGACCTGCCACGGGTGACGATCCCAGTGCCTCGAGACGAGGCCTACTTTTTCGAGGATTACGAGGGGGCGACAATGCGCGTGTGGCGCGACGGCAACCGCCTTCCGATCGACGAACTGGAGGACGTCGAAATCGACGCTGAGACGACCGTCCTTGTCGGCAAAGGCGGCACGATGCTCGAGGAACGCGTGCAACGTGACGTCATCCAGGAGGAGTCACACGAACTGGCCGAGGAGTTGATCGACGAGGAAACGCCGTACGGAAGCGAGGTAACCGAGCCCGACGTGGACGAGTTCGTCGAGGAGCCGATCCAGACGACCGAAGACGAGGCGGAGTTCGAAGAACGGGCCGGCCTCGATGACGGCGACACACTATTCGTTTATGACGACGGCTTGAGACGGGCGCGAACACTGTTTTGGAACGACGCGGGGGACGCGAACCAGTACGAGGACGCCGACAGTGCTACAACGATTTCTCGGGACGATTTTGTCGGCGGCGAGGCGGCGCTGATGAGCAACAGCGAGGGACGTGAGTTTGAGTCATTCGAAACCGAAACCTCAACCCCTGCCGACGAGATCCGTGTTGCACTCCGATGGGAAGAGCGCGATGACGAGGATCCATCGGATGTCGAAGTGGCTATTCTCGACGATGATGGCAACAAAGTCGGCTCGGCGCTTTTCGTTTTGCCTGCCGCCCCTGAAGATATCGAATGGGACTTTGACGACGAGGACCCTGCCTTTGCCGAGCCGTACGACGGCGACGCGTTGGACATCGGGCAAGAATACGCAATCCAAATCGAGACGTCGGGCGACGGTGGCGGAGCTGTCGTTGACCAGGTCGCCGTCTTCGACGATCGTGCCGATCGGGAGGGCTACAATTTCGTCGAGGAGGTCGACGAGGACGGCAACGCTGCCGGCCCGACGCCGTTTTCCCCGGCTCCGATTGAGTTTACCGACGCCGAAACCATCAACTCCGTCCGACGTGGCTATGTCGACTCAACGTGGAACGACGTCTCGGGGGCACAAAAACTTGAGCTGTCGAACGACGGCGGGCGGACGTTTGCCGGGGCTGAAAACACTGACGCGTTCGACGAGGCGTTCGACACGTTGGGGGCGACGCTCCGTCTTCGCGTCACCGCTGGCGGCTACTCGCCGGACGGCACGCGAGACGAGACGCCGACCGAGGACTATGCGCCCCAGACGCTCGAGTCGGTCACGCTCTCGGCGGACATGGACGACACGCCGTTGATCCTCAACGAGTCCTACGACGACGATTT
>PUKE01000207.1 GCA_003550425.1 Nitriliruptoria bacterium | reverse complement strand
GTGGTTGCATGTTTTTCGAGGAACGGGTAGTGGTCGAACTCCGCACTGGTGTCCTCCATATTGGTCGAGTTGGCCGACCGATTTCGTTCGGCAAATACCTCGGAGATGTATTTGGCTTTGACGCCGGTCACTTGGTTGCGGAAGACAACGCCTTCTGCGGGGCCATCATCTTCTCGATAGAACGATTCCGGGACTTCGAACTCTGAGAGGTCGTATTCGTCGAGGAACTCGCCGACAGTCGTCTTCATGTAGACGGGAACAGTCGAGATTCCCAACCAGTCGGCGATCGCTTCGACACTGAACTCGGTTATCTCACCGTCGTCGACGAGTAGACCCTTTTCGTCGAGATCCTGCATCGTTTCATCGGGAACGTACCACTGTAGCCAGTCACCGTTTTCATCGTCGTATTCGACATAGATATCGAATAGCTGGAACTGCGGAACACGACTCCAGTTGTACTCTGTGATTGTGTGCTGAACGGCGTTCTCCCCGAAGAAGGTGAACGTTACATCCGGCTCACCGCCGATCTGTTTCGACCACCGCTCTTCGAGGAAGCGGATATCTTCGGGGTCGATTACTTCGGCGATGTAGTCCGTGACATCATCGAACATCCCACCGATTTCGTCGACGTCGGTCCCGAGATCACAGCGACGGGATCCAAACCGAAGTTTGTCCCCGTCCCGCCTGAAACGTACATTGTTGCCGTCCATCTTTTCGGTAACGATGAAACTATGCGACTTGTGAGAGAACAAGCCATCGACAGACGAGTGGCTTGGTCTCCGAATCTTATTGTATTTTTTGAAGGCCATACTGCGACAGTGGCCGAGAACGCAGCTGTTCTCGGTATTCGACTACTCGTAGTCCGTCTTGACGCGGATATCGTCGAGCTCAGACCATTTTCCAGTGATAGGATCGAACAGGTTTGATTCAGAGGCAACTGAATCAATCGCGACAGAGACGTCTTCGCACCCGCACACGAGTCTGTATCCAATGTTTGGAACGGTGTAGAGGACGATCGGCGATTCACAATCACTACAGTAAACTGGCTCACCATTCATCCCAGCGTTCAACGTGCCATCTGAATCAGAATCCATTGTTCCCTACGAATCACTTTTGATCGCTTCAAGGAACATCCCAACACCGACTTCGACGTCAGGATCGATTGAGATGTATCCTCGGTCGCTTTGCTCGATAACGCCTGCTTCGAGAAGTTCAGCTGTTGCTCTCGAAATAGAAGCCTGCGAGACCTCGAGTTCCTCTGCAAGTTGATACTGGCGTTTCGGTGAATCTGACTCTGCTAAATGCTGAAGCATTCGAGAGCGAACGTTGACCCCAACAACGTCCGCGAAATCTACAGATGGATTAGCTACTGTCATCATCCATCTATATGCTCGTGAGTAACTTAATTGTAACGCAAAAGAGCTACAATAACTCGTCGACGTGATCCGATGCGACAAGGTAGTCTTTGGTGATTCGTTCACCGTGTGAATCGACGAAGGCCAGCTGTTGGACTGACGAGATAACCAAGAACGGATCGACAAAAGATATGTCACGACTGATTGATTTCATGTTTTTGATTTCTTTGTACTTGATCGATTCTGCCATCAGTTCAGTTGTCGATTCAGTCACGAGACGACCGAACGAACTGATAGCCAACGACGAATCCATATCTCCTTGATAGGCGAGTTTGGTTTTAGCAATAGACAGTGGAACGACGATCTTTGCCAACTCAAGCGCGGTGAATCGGAAGATGTGATCGTCGTTGTGTTCGAGGTGTCGCTGTTCTATTTCCATCCGATTGGCCATCTCGTTTGAACCGACTGCACGTAGTTGGTCGATAACCAGATCCAACTCTTCGACAGTTACTTCTGGGTGATTGTACTGCTCGTGTGGGATCGGGACGCCGAGATGTGCATCAATTTCAACGATTGTATCGTCTGGAACCACATCATACGTTTCAGTATCAATGATACTGGTGTACCTGTTGGACATAGCATTCATCAGTTGAATCTACTGCAACTGAGTAAAAAAGGATTGTGGCAAACGGCTAAATTCTATTTCGAACCGTACATCGACTGCAGACGACGGTAGACCTCTGGTGGGCACGGTGCGTTCTTCTCGGTTGAATTGATCTGGTCCCACTTCTCGTCGTCATCGTTTGACGATCCATCGAAGAACACAGCTCTATCTGCGTTGCGGAACTCTTTCTCGCGGTAGGCGAGCTCCGCAAGGCCAGAATGATCGAACGAGCTGTATGTCAGTTCATCAACGACCCATGATGCTACCTGGAACGACGATCGAAGCACGTGTTTGTCGATGTCGTGTCGGTGAACGAGGCCACTCTTGGGATCTACGAAATGGGTGACGTGTGCAGTTTCAGCGATCTTCTCAATGTCTGCTCTGTGCAGTGGCTCACCCTTGGCTTCTTGAATAGCAGCGTACACTTCGGTCTCGAAGCTATCGATCTCGAGGTACTTGCTGGGTGATTTGAGGAACTCAACAGTTGCGAGGAACGACTGTTCGTTCGCCGAAAGCGTGTACTCGTCACCGTAGATAGTGAACACTCCGTACGGCTCTGTGTTGAACGACAGACCGACTGCCTGTTTTTCACCGTCAGTTTCGACCACATTACTCCCCGACACGCTGTAGGTGTCGATGTCGTCGACGAGGTAGTTCTCTGCGTCGTAGGTGACGAGGTACGTGTCCTCGATTACAGCACCAGTGTCAGTGACTTCGACACCGGGGACCTGTGAAACGAGTGGGTTAACAACATCTTCGCGCACACGCGTGCGGAGTGCAGATTCGTAGACCTCGTACAATTCACTTGCATTCGGATTCGACAGTACGACATCTTCCTGGTCGAAATCAGACCCACTGTCGTCGCTCGACTGTGAATTGTGCATTCGTCGAGCCACCGACTGTGTTTTCACACTTGTGGCAAAACCGGATTGCTGATCATAGGTAGCAGTCGACGTATCGGTCGAAATTGCTTGTTCTTCGACGGCGAGCAGTGCTTGCCCGAGTTCGCTTCCAGTG
>PUKE01000271.1 GCA_003550425.1 Nitriliruptoria bacterium | reverse complement strand
TGGAGTGGGCCTGCGAGTTCGTCACCACCCAGAGCCTGCGCAGCGAGTTCGACCCCGAGCCCTACGCCGGCGCCGAGCTGGTCATCGTCGACGAGGCGCATCGGCTGCGAGGCCGTGGCCAGTGGTTCCAGAGCATGATGCGGTTGCTGCACCGCGGCCCCGCGGACGAGCGTCGCGTCCTGCTGCTGTCAGCCACACCGGTCAACACCAGCATGGACGACCTCGTCGCCCTGCTGGATGTCGCTACCCGCGAACGCCGGCAAGTGTGGGCGCCGGCCATCGCAGACTACGCCCAGCACCTGCGCACCGTCGAGCGTCACGGGGCCGACCCGTTTCCGCTGCTCGACCGGTTCGTGGTGCGACGCAGCCGCAGCGATGTGCTGCGCGCCCAGGAAGCCGCACGCGCGGCCGGCGAACGCTACGGCGAGGAGCTCACCCTCCCCGAGCGCGTGCCCGCGCACGCGGCCTACGACTACGGGCACGGCCAGTCCGACCTGTTCGACGAGTTCGCCACGACCCTGCGTCGCCTGTCGCTGGCCCCCTACGACCTCGAGCGGTACCGGCGTGACGACGCCGGGGTGGAGGCCGTCGCGGAGGCGCGCGCCGACTACGACAGCGGCGTCGTCGCGATCGGACTCGGCGACCACAGGGCGCCGGTGGACGCGCCCGGCGATGTTCCCACCCGGCCCGGCACCATCGCCGCCCTCTACGCGGCCGGGCTGTTGACGCGCTTCCAGTCGTCGCTGCGTGCGATCCACCGCTCGCTGCTGCGACTCCACGCGGTGCTGCAGCGGACGCGAGAGGGCATCGAACGGCATCCCGCCCGGTTGCCTGACCTCTCCGCCCGGGAGGTGCGCCAGCTGCTGGCCGCCGAGGTCGATGTCGACGTCGACTCGGACGAGGAGGCCAGCGCGCTCGACGAACGGTGGGAGACCGCCTTCGCTCGCGCGCCACAGGTCGACCCGAGCGACTACGACCTCGACGGGGTACGCACCGCGCTCGAGACCGACCTCGAGCGCATCGAGCGGCTGCTGGGCCTGCTGCCCCCCGAGGAGGCCGACGGCAAGGTCGACGCGATGCTGGCAGCGTTGCAGCGCCAGCCCGACGACGGTCAGCCGGGCGCACCAGGGCTGGCCGACATGCCACTGCTGGTGTTCTCGCAGTTTCGTGACACCGCCGACTACCTGTATGAGCGTCTGCGCGATGCGGGCATCGACTGTGGTCTGTTGCACGGCGGTGTGCCCGATCGGCGGCGCGCCGAGCTCGCCGAGCCCTTCGACCCTGGCAAGGGATCGATCGATGAGCTGCGCGGGCGCGTGCTGGTCTCCACCGACGTGCTCGCCGAGGGCTACAACCTCCAGAACGCCCAGGCCGTGGTCAACTTCGATCTGCACTTCAACCCGCAGGTCGCGGTGCAACGCTCGGGCCGCGTCGACCGCATCGGCTCACCACACAACCGCGTGTACCTCGTCAGCTTCACACCTCCCGAGTCGCTCAACGCCCACATCGGTCTGCTGGCCCGCCTCGACGACCGGTTCCGCCGCATCCACGGGCTCGGTCTTGGCGACGAGCCCGTCACCGACCTCGACGGCGATGTGCAGCACCGCACCCTCGAGCAGATGAAGCAGCTCTACCGAGCCGACGACCCAACCGTGCTCGACGAGGCCGAGGAGACGGGACTGCTGAGATCCACCGACGGGATGCGGCTGGTGCTGGACATGTTCCTGCGCAAGGCCGGGCGCGAACGCATCGAGCGCATCCCCCACGGCGTCTCCTCGGTCCGCCGTCAAGCAAGCGATGAGAACCTGCCGCCAGGGGCGTTCCTCGCCTTCGCCGAGCCCGACCACGGCCAAACACACTGGCGCTACTACCCACGCACCGGTGACACCTGGGGCGCGGCGATCATCGACGACCTCCGCATCTTCCAGGCGATCAACTGCAGCGAGAACGAGCCCCGCGCCGAGCTCACCGACCCGCCGCCCGGACCGACGTGCATCGACTGGCAACTCGTCGCCGACGCAGCCCACGAGCTCGCCAGTGAGCTCAACGCCGCTCGCGCCACCGCGTCACGACGGGCGGGCAGCGAAACGAACAAGTTCCGCGAGGTCGTGCAACGCAAGACCACCGGCAGCGACGTCGACGCGTCCCCGCTGCTGGAACGCCTCGAGGAGGTCGACCTGGTCCGCTGGAGCCACGAGCCCCCGTGGAAGCGGATCGAGGAGCGCTTCAAGCGGCTCGACGAGCTCGTCGACCCCCAGCAACGCGAGACCGCGCTTGCCACGCTCATCGACGAGGCCCTCGAGCTCTTGGGCCAACCAGAGGACGCGCCACCCACCGGCGAGCCAGAGCCCCTCGACCCCGCACAGCTCCGACTCGTCGCCTACGAGCGAATCGTATGAGCCCAGCCCAGCCAGCCGTTCACGTCGCTGCCGCGTACTGCCCACGCCCGACCCGCACCACGCGCTGTTGCTTGCGCAGGTAGTCCAGCGACGCGGTCAACGTCTGCCGGGTGTCCTCGGCACGCCCAGCAGCCACCAGCGCCTGCCCGATCTCGGCCGGCGACATCGACCCGCCCGCCTGGCGCAACACCGCCACGATCGCATCCACCCGGCTCATCGCCGCGATGTCGGTGGGCGCCTCGGCGCCCTCGCGCAGCAGCCGTGCTTGTTCGCGCAGCGCGTGCGCGCGGGCGAAGCGGCGGTGGGCCTCCTCGGCCTCGGCGGCGGCGTCGCGCTCGAGCTCGGCGATCAGCTGGGTGCGATCCATCCCCAGGCAGCATAACAAACAAAAGACAAAGACGAGTTTGCTTGCCGTGCGAAGGTGCGTCGTCTGTACGCTGGCTGTCGCCGCGACGGCATCCGGGAGGATGACCCGCAGCACCCGCGCAGTCGCGCGGAGGTCACCACCGAGCCCACCGCGGAAGTCCGGCCCCCGTAGCTCAGGGGAGAGAGCAGCGGTCTCCTAAACCGCGTGCGCAGGTTCGAGTCCTGCCGGGGGCACCCCGGCGCGCCCCGGCGCGCCGCACCCTGCCAGCACCG
>PUKE01000194.1 GCA_003550425.1 Nitriliruptoria bacterium | reverse complement strand
CGAGGATGACGCGGTGGCCTCTCTACGCTCGGTCACCGCCGCACGAGCCATCCACGCCGGCCGATCACCGAACTCCTACACCACGGCCTGGGACGCTACTCCCGGCGTGACCGGAGGCTGGGAGGCTCCGTGTTGGGTGAGATGGGCCAGCAGCTCGGGTCGATAGCCGCTTGCCCACTGCTCGACGCTGACGCGAGTGACGTAAGTGCGTCGGGACCGGGTGACGAAGCGCAGGTGGCGCGCGTCTGCGAGGGCCTTGAGCTGGTGCGGCGTGAGCCCGGTCAGCTCGCCGAGCTCGCGCAAGGGGATGAGGCCGCCCGCGTCGCCGTCGGCGTCGGCCGCCGCCTCGTTGCCGTCATCGAAGGTCGGACGTCCGTGGCGTGCGCGGTCGGGGCGCTGGCGGTACGCCTCGAGGGAGGCGCGGGTGACGTAGCGCGCGCCGGCGCCGTCGGTCTCCGGGTCCTGCTCGAGCTCGCCGCGGCGGATCGCCTTGTAGATGGTGTCGGGCAGGACGCGGACCTCGCGGGCGGCTTCGCCGACGCGGACCGATCGCTCGTGCAGCCGGGCGATGCGCGCGAACTCGATGCGCAGCGCGTCGACGGCGTCGCCGTCGAGGCGCAGCGTCCCGTTGGGCGCGCGTGTGGCGTCCAGGCCGAGACGTTGGAACGCCTTCCTGGCCTCTTGGTAGGAGACGCCGAGCTGCTCGGCGGCATCGGTCAGCGTCCAGCGATGCTGCTGCTCGGCGACGACGGCTTGCAGGTCGCTGTGGCGCACCATGCGACGCTCGGCGCCGAATCGGTCGGCGGCGGTGACCGTCGGTAGCTTGCCCTCGCGCATCCATCGCCGCACCGTCGTCACCGGCTCGCCGAGCAAGTCGGCGACGTCCCGGGTGCCGAGCAGCGGCTCGGTATCGCCGTCGCGGACCTGGCCCCACGCCTCGGCGAGGACGGCCTCGACGAAGTCGAGCCGCCCGCGGAGCGGGTGATCGCGTCCGAAGGTGGGGCGCTTGGAGGTGGGCACGAGCAGGTCGCCGATCTCGGCCTCGACGCTGTTGTCGAGTTGGCGCGCGACCTGCAGGTGCGCCTCGGACGCGGGCGTGTCGAGCACGTAGTGGCGGGCGTGCACGTCGTGCCCAGCGACGTGGCCGAGCACGCGGCGCTGCACGAGGTCGTCGACGTCGGCGTAGGCAAGGTCGGTCGCCAGAGACTTGCGCAAGTGGTGCGAGCCGATCCGGAACCCAAGCTGCTCGGCTGACAGGCCCACCGATCGCAGCGCATTTCCCAGCGCGGTGGTGTAGGCGCCGATGCCGCTTCGGTCGGGCTCGCGTAACCCGGGGATGAGGCGAGCCTCGAGATCGACCTCGCCGCTGCTCGGGTCGGTGTGGTAGGCGGCGATCAGCACCCGCAGCAGCCGCATGAGCGTCGCCGGCACCGCGAGCACACGGTAGGAGTGGGCGGTCTTGGTGCCGTCGAGCTGGTCGACGGTGACGACCGTGCCGGCGTTGTCGCGGGTGAGGTACGGCTTTCCGCCTTGGCGGCCGATGACCACGAGTCCTTGGTCGCCGTTGTCGAGGAGGTCGCCGACGCGAGGCCCGAAAGCCTCGGCCACCCGGAGGCCGAGGAGGCGCTGCATCCACATGGCGGCCTGGTGGGGCAGGTGCAGGTGCGCCGCGGCGGCGTGGCACTCGGCGAGCGTCAGCGGACGCGGCCGCTCGCGCGGCGGCGGGGTGTGCGCGTTCGCGGGATCGGGCACAAGCGCGCGCATGTCGTCGGCGGGGTTGTGGCTGATCCAGCCGTGGGTGCGGGCGAGCCCAAGGGCGCTGCGCAGCATCCACACGAGGTCGCTGGCGTAGGCGCGGGCGAGTCCCCGGCCCGATACCGTGCCGAGCTTGCCGGCCGCCTCGAGCGCGGCCACCGGGATCATCCGCCGGCCCGTGTAGGGATGGATCCGAGCGTCCGGCAGCTGACCGGCCCGCAGCCAGCGCTTGACGCTGGAGCGGTGCACCCCGCACAGCTCGGCGGCCTGGTCCACGGTGACCTCACCCTCGGCGTCGCCGCGCACCCTGTCAGCGACGTCGGCGTCGGGGGTCTCGCCGCGGCCGGCGAGGTGGAGGATGAACGCCTTGACCTCGCGGTGGCGGCCCTGCCGCGGGCAGGGCATGTCCTTGGCGTAGTCGTTGGCGCAGGTGGGGCAGCTGCGCTCGATCTCGTCCACACGCAGGCCGGAGAAGAACGGCAGCAGGTGCCGGTGTAGCGCTGCCGCGGCTTCGGCCGCCCGGCCGGGCGCGGCGCGGCGGAAGTGCTCGTAGTGCTCCTCGTGCCACATGCGAACGACGTCCTCGAAGAGCGGAGGCGTCACACGGTGAGACACAGGGGTCGCAGCGGGCGATGGGGCCGAGCGCGGCGAGCGTTGCCGCGGGTCGCGGTAGGCATCGGGGTCGGGCAGCGGTTGGCCGTCCTCGAGCGCGGCGAGGGCGTCGCTGCGCCAGCGCTCCGCCACACCCCTAGTGTCGAACGAGGCGGTGCGCCGCTTGGTCGAGCCCTTGCGGCGGGGGACCGCGACCTTCCAGCCGGTGCTGGTCCGGGTGACGGTGCCGGTCAGCGGCCGAGGCATCAGCCCTGCCTCCCCACCGACAGCGCCTCGCGCAGCATCTGCTGCAGCGCAGTGACGTCGGCACGCGCGTGCGCCAGGGCGTCCTGGAGCTGGTCACGCTCGGCCTCGAGGCGAGCGATCTGCACCCGCAGCTCGCCCTCATGCCGGGTCTCGTGCTGGACCGAGGCGTCGCCCGCGGCCACCGCCGGCGGAGCGCCGACGGTCGCCTCCTCGTCGACGTGGCCGGCTGCGACGACATCCTCGTAGCAGATCTCGACGATCCCGCGCGGGTCACCGGGCCGACAGCGCGTGCGGTAGCGGTGCCGCTGCTCGTCGCGCTTGACCGTGTCGACGCTGACACCACGCGCCTCGGCGACCTCGCGTCGCGTGACCCACGTTCGCCGGTGCATCGGCCCGCTCCTGCTGCTCCTGCGCCTCCCCGGTGGTGG
>PUKE01000200.1 GCA_003550425.1 Nitriliruptoria bacterium | reverse complement strand
CCCCCTATCCAACCACGGCGTCGCTCACGAGCCTGACGACGACCTGCTGACCCCGGGCGACCGGGTGGCCGTGCGCGTTGACCACTGCTCGGTGCGTCACGGGCGATCTCCTCCTCGACAATGCGCTAGCGGGCACAGAGGCCGTCAGGTGTTCACGAAGGAACCTCGGTCGGCTCGCTCGTCACCCCAGGTCCCCACTTCGAGACGAAGAGCCTGATTCGTGAGAGATCATGTCGCGCGACGCCTCGGTCACGTGCTGCAACTCTTCGGCCCGAGAGCGCGTTACGCCGCAGGCTCCCAACCCGGACCGGTGAACGGCCGGAACCCGGGCGGCGCCGTCCCATCGACGCGCACGAGCAGCCGCAGGTGAGGGCCAACGTCTGGATCGTTGGCGCGAACCACACGCACGGTGGGTTCGCTATGCCCTCGAACGGCGTGGACATAGTCCACCAAGGGATTCGGCACATAGCCCAGCGATTGACCTTCTGGATGCGCTACGATGATCGCACTGGGGTTGACCGGGTTGCTGGGCTCGTCGACAAGTGCCAGTTCCTCTCCGTCAGAGAGCTGGCTGATCAAATCCGACGCTGCTTTGCCTTGATAGCGGACTCCGTGGACGAGGAAGGTCGACGTCGTGGTGCCATCGTCAGCAACCGAGGGAATCGGAGTCAACTCGATGGTGTCGTTGAGTCTGTGGCCGCCAGAGCGAGCCAGGATCTCCATCGGTGTGGCCTCTTCACCGAGGTCGAGGGCGTGGAGCCAACCCGGGCGGTCAGGCCGTGAGGGGTCGAGGATTCGCTCCGCGAACAGTGGGAAGAGGTGACGCGAGCGGTATCGCCGGTTCAGTGCCGAGAATCCAAGGAACGGGCGAAAGCCAACGACTCGGTGAGCCCGCTGGAGGTAGACGAACTCATACCCGTCTGCGTCAGCCGTCAAGAGGCCGACGGCGTGGTAGCCGCGCGTTTCGGGGTGTTGCCAGCAGACGAGCAGCCGGGAGATCCCGACTCGCTCGTGAGCGTCAGCGCTCGGTCGGCTGTTCGCGACTGGGGTCGCAGGCATCGAGTAGCCTCCTCCGGTTGGCCTGCAGCACGGCCATGCAGAAGGTACGCGTGAGGTGTGACAGGCCGTCGACGGAGTCTACTACGCGCTTCTCCTCGGCGTCAGTGACCGCGGCCAGGCGAGCGAGCCAGTACCGGCACCCGTCGCTCGCCGCCCGTCGGCAGGCGTGCGCGGCGAAGTCGACCAATGAGCACGTGCGTCCATCTTCGAAACGACGTGCACGCCCTTGCTTTACCCAGTGACGAACCCCAGGGTGCCCTTCCAGCTCATGCAAGACACGCTTCCGGGTTCGGTCATCGAGATTGAAGCCGAGACAGCTGGCATGATCGTATGAGGCCATGAGGTAGCGTTGGCCCTGGGGATCGATGAGCACCGACCAGTTGTCGCTGTGGCGATCCTGGTTCGCGATCCAGGCGTCCAGAATGAGGTAGCCGCAGAAGACGTCGAATGCCGTCAGACCCAATGACTCGCTCAGGTCCGGCGGTGGTGAGCAGCCAGCTAGTGCTTGAGTGATGGTCTCCAGATTGTGTCCGCGTCGTCCTCGGTCCATGGGGTCGAAGTCCGCCACAAGCTCGGATAGGAGCACCGATCCGTGGTGCATCTCCCAACCCGTCGGTACGACGCTCCCGGACAGGGCGCCCTCGACTCGGGTGCCGTGCTCCCATCGTATGGCGAGCCTGACTGGGGCGGCGGGAACACCAATGAGGCGGGCGACCTCGGAGGATATCTTCTCCGCCCAGTCCTCTCCCTGGCGTCGACCATCCTTCGCGAGCACCGGCTTGAACAACCAACGTCGCTCGTCTCGCGGGTCTTCTAGCCATATCTTCTCATCAGCACCGGCCGGCTCGTTGCTGACGATCCGCCAGTGGGTCGCGTCAACGATCGCGCCGTGCATCCCCATCATGGTCGACGATATCGCATGAGGACTTGCGCAGCCTCCGATGCGACGTCGATGATCCAACCGCCATCGATGACGGGATGCCTCTGGTGCCTCACAGCGTTACCGTTGCGCGACCGCACATTCAGGGCAGGGCGGAGTGCCAACGCCATTCCGGTGGCCTCAGGCGGAACGCTGGTCGTGGAACCCCGTTGACCAGGCCGGCCAGGGATGGGGTGCGCCGCCATGGCTGTGCGGGCGCTCGCCAGACCCCCGAGCGTCGCTGGTGATGCGGGAGTGCCCCTCGATCGTTCTCCCCGACGGGCGGACACTGTCAGCCGACATCTCGGGCGGGCTACGGTCACCGCGGAGGGGCCCGCCGGGTCGGCGTGCAGCGGTCGTCTCATCGGGGCCGCTGCCCCGGCCCGGCGGTGTGCTGGCGGCGCGGGCGGCGGGGTGCACGGCAAGCGCAGCGGGGGAGCGCCCGGCCAGCGTGGCGATGCACCACTCCGACCAGCCTGGTCACCGGCTGGGCTGGTGCTCCTCGAGGTAGGCGACGATGCCGGCCGCCAGCGCGTCGGCCACGGTCTCCTGGCCTGCGTCGTCGGTGAGCAGCGCGGCCTCGTCGGGGTGGCGCAGGTTGCCGACCTCGACCATCACCGCGGGGACGTCGGCATGGTTGAGGGTGCCGATGTCGGCCCGCTGGTGCAGGCCGTCAGTGCCCACGTAGGTGGCAGGTGGCCGCCCCGCGTCCTGCAGGGCGTCGCGCAGGTGCCGCGCGAGATCGGCCGAGGGCGCGACGAGCCCGTCGTTGTAGCCCGCCACCTCGCCGGGGTGGATGACGTGGAAGCCATGACCTTCCGGCGGTCCGCCATCGGCGTGCACCGACACGAGCACCTCGGCCCCGACCTGCTGGGCGTGCTGGCCGCGCTGGTCGATGCACGGGCCCCACCCGTCGTCGTCCTCGCGGGTCAGCGACACCTGCGCGCCCTGCGCCTCCAGCCGGTCCATGAGCCGCAGCGACAGCGCGAACACGATCTCGGACTCGCTGACCCCCTCCGGGGTGGCAGCGCCCACGGTGTTGCACTGCTTCTCCAGCCCGCCGGCGTCCACCGGACGGGT
>PUKE01000300.1 GCA_003550425.1 Nitriliruptoria bacterium | reverse complement strand
GACCAGCAGCCGCGAGCGGCTCGGCACCGCCATCCGCGACCAGCGCCTGTCGCACGGGCTGTCGCAGGCCGAGGTCGCCCGTCGGGTCGGGATCACGCCCTCGGCGCTGTCCCAGGTCGAGCGGGGGGTGCGGGGACCCTCGGGCGACACCCTGGTGCGCCTGTGGGAGGTGCTGGGGGTGCCCTTCGGCCCCAGCGACCAGCAGCGCCGCGGCTACGCCCTGTCGCGCCGCAGCGGGCGCGAGCGCAGCACCCTGGCCGAGGGGCTCGAGGGCGAGCGGCTCCTCGACGACGAGGGGCTCGGCGAGCAGTGGCTCGTCGAGGCGGCTCCCGGCGCCCGCGGCGAGGGGACGCCGTTCCGCACCAAGCGCGCCGAGTCGGTGGTGGTGGTCCGCGGCGTATTGGACTGCACCCTCGAGGGCCGACCCGAGACCCTGCACGAGGGCGACGCGCTGCGCCTGTCCAGCGCCAGCCTCACCGGCTGGGCCAACCCCAGCGACGAGCCCGCCGAGCTCGTCTGGACCGTGCACCACCCCGGGTGACACCCTCGGGAGGGGCGCGCGCGGGGACGGCACCCCGTGCTGCGCGCCGACGCGCAGGACGAGCCGAGGAGGACCCGTTGAGCGAGCACGCCCCGATCGAGCGCCTCGCGGTGCTCACCAGCGGCGGCGACGCCCCCGGGATGAACGCCGTGGTGCGCTCGGTGGTGCGCACGGGGCTGCACCACAGCGTGACGGTGTACGGCGTGCACGAGGGCTACGCCGGCCTGGTCGACGGCGGCGAGGCCATCCGCCCGTTCGGCTCGCCGGAGGTCAGCCAGATCCTGCAGCGCGGCGGCTCGGCGATCGGCTCGGCGCGCTCGGAGGCCTTCCGCACCCGTGACGGGCGCCGGCAGGCGGCGCGCAACCTCGTGGAGCGTGGCGTGTCGGCCATGGTGGTCATGGGCGGCGACGGCAGCCTCACCGGCGCCGACGTGTTCCGCCGCGAGTGGCCCGAGCTCGTCGCCGAGCTCGCCGAGCGCGGCGAGCTCGCCCCCGCGGTCGCCGAGGCCCATCCGCGGCTGCGCCTGGTGGGCATCGCCGGCTCGATCGACAACGACATGTTCGGCACCGACATGACGGTGGGCGCCGACACCGCGCTGCATCGCGTCGCCGAGGCGGTGGACGCCATCCGCGACACCGCGGCGAGCCACCAGCGCTCGTTCGTGGTAGAGGTGATGGGGCGCCACTGCGGCTACCTCGCCCTCATGTCGGCGGTGGCCACGGGCGCCAACTGGGTGCTGATCCCCGAGAGCCCGCCGCCGGCGCAGGGGTGGGCCGACGCGCTGTGCGACACCCTCGAGGCGGGTCGGCGCATCGGCCGGCGCCAGAACATGATCATCGTCGCCGAGGGCGCCCACGACGATCAGGGCAACCCAATCACCGCCGACGACGTCTGCGCGGTGCTGCGCGACCGCCTCGGCGAGGACGCGCGGACCACGATCCCCGGTCACGTGCAGCGCGGGGGCTCGCCGAGCGCCTTCGACCGCTACCTCGGCACGCTGCTCGGCCACGCGGCGGTGGAGCGACTGCTGGCCGGCGAGGCCGAGGAGTCCTCCCGCCTGGTCGGCATCCGGGGTCACCAGGTCGCCAGCTCGGACCTGATGGACAGCGTCGCGCAGACCCAGCGCGTGGCCGAGCTGGTGGCCGCCAACGACGCCGAGGGCGCGATGCGCCTGCGCGGCGGCAGCTTCGAGGAGTCCTACCGCACGTTCCAGACCCTGACCCAGGCGCAGCCGCAGCCCCCCGAGGAGGGCCAGCGCACCCTGCGGCTGGGGATCCTGCACGCCGATGGTCCCGCACCGGGCATGAACACGGTGGTGCGCGTGGCCTCCCGGCTCATCCTCGACGCCGGGCACGTGCCGGTGGCGATCCGCGGCGGGTTCGAGGGCCTGCGCGCCGGCGACTGCACCGAGCTCGACTGGATGAGCGTCACCGAGTGGGGCTCGCGCGGCGGCGCCGAGCTCGGCGTCAGCCGGCGCGTGCCGGAGGCGGGGGAGCTCGACGACCTCGCCCGCCAGATCGAGGAGCAGCGGCTCGACGGGCTGCTGATGGTCGGCGGCTGGGACGGGTACTGGGCCGCCCACGCGCTGCACGTCAGCCGTGGGAGGCTGCCGGCGCTGTCGCTGCCGATCGTGTGCCTGCCCGCCTCGATCAACAACGACCTGCCCGGCTCGGAGCTGTCGATCGGCGCCGACACCGCCCTGAACACGATCGTCTCCGACATCGACCGGGTGAAGCAGTCCGCCGTCGCTGCGGGACGCTGCTTCATCGTCGAGGTCATGGGGCGTGACAGCGGGTACCTCGCGCTGCTGTCGGGGATCGCGACCGGCGCCGAGCGCGTGTACCTGCCCGAGCGGGGCATCCACCTCGACGACCTGCTGCACGACGTCAACGCGCTGGCCGAGGGCTTCCGGGCGCGTCGCAAGCGCCTCGGGCTGATCGTGCGCAGCGAGCACGCCGACGAGCTCTACACCACCGACTTCCTGCGGGCCCTGTTCGAGAAGGAGAGCGGGGAGCTGTTCGACGTGCGCCAGACGATCCTCGGTCACCTGCAGCAGGGCGGCGACCCCTCGCCCTTCGATCGCGTGCAGGCCAGCCGCCTGGCGTCGCACTGCGTCGCCCACCTGATCGCGGAGGCCCCCCGACGGGCGCCCGGCAGCGCCTTCGTGGGCCTGCAGCGGGGCCAGGTGACCGTCACCGACCTCAACAAGCTGCCCGACCTGGCCGACCCGTCCGCGCGCCGCCCGCTCGACCAGTGGTGGCTCGCGCTGGAGCGGCTGGCCGAGGTGATGGCCGACCCGACCCAGGACTGAGCGCACACGCCTCCGGGGTCGGACGCAAGGTCCAACACACGTCGGCGCGGAGCGGGGCCGGCCGCCGGTCCGGCTCCCGCTCCGCGCCGTTGCGCGGTAGGTCGTGTGGCGGCTAGGCGCCGGGGATCGGCGCGAGCGTGATCCCGAACATCGCCACGAGCACCATGACCGCGGTGCCCACGAAGGCCGCGCCCCAGACGATCGAGGG
>PUKE01000101.1 GCA_003550425.1 Nitriliruptoria bacterium | reverse complement strand
GCGAGCGCGGGAACGCCGAGATCTCCGTCCGACGGATCACCTCCCACGACGGGTTCGGCGTCGCCGATCGGATCGCCCTGCTCACCGTCCGCCAGCGGGAGGTGTTCGAGCTCGCCTGTGACCACGGCTACTACTCCTGGCCGCGGGACGTGACCACGCGCGAGCTCGCCGAGCTGGCGGGCATCTCGAAGACGACGCTGCTGGAACACCTCCGAACGGCCGAATCGAAACTCCTCGATCCGGCCATCGAGGAGGTGACAGACCGCCGGTAACGACCCACCCCCGACGCGATCGCCGAGATCCTTCCCGACCACACATTCGGCCGGAAATTCGAGATTACCGGCTCGCGGATGCCGTCGAGAAAGACCACCTACTATCCGGCGGATCGCCTCGCGAACGGACAATGACGATTCACGGGTGTGATCGGTTCCGACCCGGCGAGACTGCCGAAAACACATCGGATGAACGGTCTAGTTACCGAAGGACACTTAGGATCATCTAGGGACCATCGGTGTTCGGTTAAGCATTAGACGGCCTCATGAAGGCTTCAGCCACTCGTTCGCTCAGTAAGAGCCGTGATCTCTCTGGTTGCCGAGCATCACGAAACATCACCTCAGCCAAGTTCGGTGGCGGATAGCCGAGCGACTGGGCCAGATCTTCGAGGATGAGCTGGGCGACAGACCCAAAGGTCTTCGCCCAGCGTTCTCGCGGGAACACCGTCTCAGGAAACCTCTCTTGAAACACGCCCAACAAGGCTCTGACTAGAACGGGATCAGTTGAACCTATCCACATGCCGATTAGGGTCAACAAGACGGGTGATGATAGTAGTGAGACGAGAGGGAAGTGTCTGCTTCGGCATCGAACATCCGGAGCCGCCGCTCTCGGACGGCTACTATATAGCGCAAGGTACGCGCCCTTCAGCGTCGTCTGAACTTCTTATCTGACTACTGGTAGAGATAGCGTGGGAAATATAGAGGGGCTACTCAGCAAGGCAAACTGATCCGTACTCCGACGGAATTCTTACCTACTCGGCTGAACACGCTCCCGGTAGGAGAGATGAACCCGATCGTTCATCCGATCGTGGGCTACCTCTGCTATGCGGGGTACACGCGTGTTCGGGACGGAAGAAAACCACGGAGCGAGCCAACAGTCGTTGCGGTTTTTTCTGCAGCTCTTCCGGATCTGATCGATCAGCCGCTGTGGCTCGTCGGGATCACACCAGTTGGGCGAACGGTTGCACACTCTCTTTTCGGGGCCATCTTGATCGTTGGGACGGTCGGATTCCTCGCTCGTCAGCGAGGTCGTTTGGATCTTGCCGTGGCGTTTGCGATCGGCTACGGGTCACATATCATAGCAGATGTACCATGGCACGTTTTGGCCGGTGACTACCACGAACTCGGCTTCCTACTCTGGCCGGTAACGGAGATGCCACCGTACTCCGGTGTAAAAGTCGTTGGAACGGTCGGCGGAGTTGAAATTACGACGCTGTGGTTCGAGGCGATCATACTCATTTTCGGGGTGTTGGTTTGGTGGTCCGACGGTCGGCCGGGGCTGGACGTCATTGCTCGATACATCCGGAAGAACTGAGTGATGGAGTACCACTCGTCAGAAGAGCCTGCCGTGCCCTGTGTGTACAACAGACACTCACGAGCTACCCGACTCTTCTCAGAAACGAGGTGACTGGCTCGGAGGCTGAATCCGGCGGATGAGAGAAAGCGTGTACGGGTGCAGTTCGGGTCGCTCACTCCGTGAGCACCAGTATGGGTGCCATGAGTGCGACACCGATGGCAACGCCGAGAACTAGCTCTCGCCACCCACGGTTGGCCAAGCCAGCACCGTGGCCGTGGTCGAGTGCCTCCGGAAAGATATCGTGCAAGACCAGATAGATCATCGCTCCTGCAGCGAACCCAAAGCCGAACGGCAGAAACTCGCGTGCCCACACGACGAAGACGTACGCGATGCCAGCACCGAGTGGCTGTGGAATGCTCGAAAAGACTGCCCACCCGAAGATCTGCCAGTTCGGAACGCCGAACGTCTTCAACGGGATCGCAACTGCAAGCCCTTCCGGGATGTTCTGAAGCGAAATGGCAACGGTAATGAACAACGCAAGTGACGGCACGGCGAGCCCGGCGATCACGAGGTCACCTTCGATACCGAGATCCGCAAATGCAACCCCCAGCGCGACCCCTTCGGGAAAGCTGTGGACGGTCAGCACGCCGACTATCAGCACGAGTTTTTTGAAGTCCGCCTCGGCCATCTCGCGTGGAGCGAACTCGTAGTTCGTGATCGCTCGATCGGCGAGAATCACGACCACGACTCCAACGACGAGCCCGACGCCGACTTCGAACAGTGTTCCCTCCGCGAGCCCCTCAAAGATGAACCCAAACAGCGACGCAAAGAGCATGACACCGCCGGCAAACCCCCACAAGATGACCGTCAGTCGATCACCGATCTCCTCAACGAAAAAGAACGGGAGCGTTCCCACACCGCAGACGACCGCAGTAAAGATCCCAACGGCAAGTACGACGCCCAGCTCAAACCCGACCATACCCCTGGCTTATCCAGCCTAGATCAAGAGTGTGACTGTCTGGAATATCTGCCGTGGATGGGGTTGTGGTGTAGGTATCCTGTACTAACAGATGACCGCCGTCGAAAAGTGGGCAAACCGACGTGTCACGTTCGCGCCCTGTATTTTGCACGCGAATATCGACAAGAGTCGGATGGACAGACCGCACGAAACTCTCTCTGACACGCTCTCCGTGGGATCTACGGCTCATTCCGTTCGCTGTGCGCACTGCGACTCGTCTGCTCAAATCTCCGGAGACGTTCTCGGAACACGGACTGCTCGCTTCGCTCGTCGCGTCGTGTTCCGAGAACGTCCTGACGGAGTCCACCGCGAGCGAAGCGAGCGGTGGGCACGTCAGGACCGAACGACGGGCGGGCGCTTGGCGAAGCGCCCGCGAGGAGTGAGCGTCCTGACGGAGATTTGAACTCCGGTCCCTGGCTCCGCAAGCCAAGAGGATAGTCCACTACCCTACCAGGACTCACCTGTGGATACTGTCGTCGCGGTT
>PUKE01000095.1 GCA_003550425.1 Nitriliruptoria bacterium | reverse complement strand
TAAGTCATTAGACACCGTTAATCCATGCTTCGATGTTTCGCTTCCGAGTTGATAAATATGTCAATTCGGATAATTAACGTCATTCCCCATATAATAGTGTATACGTGAGATGACGTTAGTTAGATTCTTTGACGGATGGTGTCGCCGAGTATGATTTCAAGTGTTATTCTGGTTGTTTGATTTCATCGGCGTCAATATTCCCATCGAGGAAGCGGCATCCGAGATCGGTGAGGCGGTAATTCGAAGCATCAACACGTTGTAGAAGGCCTGCATTAGCGAGTTTCCGGCATCGGCGTGAGATGTATTCAGCGGTGTAATCGATATTGGCGGCAATCACGATTGGTGAGGCGACAATATCTTTCTCGTGTAGAAACTCAAGGATACGTTCGTCTGCCTGCGTCATCCAGTCAACCCGTGGTCGCATTTGATAACATGAATACACAATTTAACTGCTTCAGAAGGTGTCAAAACGTGTCTGTAGACATCTAAAATTAGCTCTATAGACACAATATTTTGTGGTTAATACTAAGTCAATCGAGAGTTTCGGTTGAGTCAATGAGTTTGAGTCGCCGTTTGATTGAACAAAAAATGAATGATTACGAGGATCCGATTTTCGAGGAAGAACTCGAACAACTTGACGCACTCCCTGAATTGTTTTCTAATGGTAAGTGGACTCAGGATGATCTCGAATGGATAATCAAATGGAAGGTTGGGACAGCGTTCGAGAAACCGACGCTTAGACATATTAGATCAAATTCTGATGAGCAGATCAGACAAGCAATTGAAACTGCTGTCAACGCACGTACTGTCGGAGATAAGGTCAATGCACTCACGTCAATCAAAGGTGTTGGAGTTCCAGTTGCATCGGCAATATTGCTGTTCATCAACCCCAATCGATATACAGTGATCGATGTCCGGGCATGGGGTGCGTTGCATGAGATGGGTTATGTTGATCAAGAGCTGTCGGACAACCCTTCCGTCGAAGAGTATCTGATTTATCTCGGTTCATGCTGGACGCTTGCCAACGAGTATGATGTGAGTCTTCGCACGCTCGATATGGCGTTGTGGGCACTCGGCGGAGATGAATGAAATATCACCCACGACTAAATCCAGTCAGGAATAATACAATATCATGGACGACTCGAAAAGGCCGGAACGACCACCATCAGACGCCGATGCCGACGAGATTGCCGAATGGATGGAGAATGATTTCGGATGGTCACTTGCCGAAGGAATCGAAAACGCAGGTAACGGGAATGATCCCGCGGACCAGCAGGAGATCGTAGAAGTCGAGATAATCGATTACGAACGGGAGGAGGTCGTCGGGACGATTGATACGGATGGAAATCTCAATACCGAGAGCGAGGCACTCAGAAACGTCTCGCAGGAGTATATTGACGAGGGCATCCCTGTACTCGCTCCCACGACCTACGAGAACGAGGACGGTAAGACGGTTCACGCCGACGCCGAGGTGATGGTCGAACCGGGAACGGAAAGATTTGTGCGAGCATTCGTTGACAAACTCCCGAGTCCGTTTGATTGCAAGATGAGTGTTCTCGATGACCTACCAACGTCTGATGCGAGAGAACCAACAGACGAAGACAAAATAGACCGAGATAGCAATTAACACCGATGAATTATCCAAAACAGTTACTTCAGAAACAAATAAAATGGCAATCGAAATGAATCGTCGCAAATGTATGACCGTCGTAATAGGTGCGAGCACCGCCGTTCTCGCAGGATGCATAGACGCAGAACCAGACGCGGTAATCACGTATCAGATTGAAGAAGGTGATTCCGGACAAGACAGTATTCCATCCGATCTCGCCGACGAAGCCGGAGATTCCGTCCTTGTGCGTGGAGACCAGCATAGATGGGTCGTTGTAACGATTGAGGTGAATGACGGAGAAATGAACGAGGACGAGATTCTCGATCATGCTTACATCGAAACAAACGAGACCGGGCATTTCACGCGAAGTGTAGTACGAGACGGAGATACGTTGCGGGCATTATATCAAATCACCGTCGAAGAGGACGTGACAGGGTGGAATATCGATCAATCAGCACGCGAGATCGAAGTCACCGAAGGTTAGATACCAGTCAAACGTTGTCAAGATACGCCCGACGTTGTTCCATTTTCACCTGTTCCGACCGTTTGTCGTAGTGAATATCCAGAACATCCATGCCCACATTCATCCGATCACTCACGACCTTTTCCGGAATGTCGTTCGATAAATGATGCGTGATTGATCCGCGGCGAATATCGTGAGGACTCACATTCGAGGGACACTTGCTGTAATGCCCGTAGTTCGTCGCTTCGCATTCATCCGGATCACGATCAACAGGACACCCATCGCCGTAGAAGCAGGGGCGGGTGACAAAGTACACTTCATCACGAACCGACGATCCCAGTATCCGCCCATTTTCTGTCGTTAACAGCGGTTCACGTCCGTATTCATCGATAACGTCGTGACGATTGTGGTCGATCCAATCGTCGAGGATACAACACACCTCCGAGGTTAATGCAACGAGACGTTCCCCTTCCTCACCGTTCTTCAACGGAGTATTGGAGTCTGGTCGATGTTCGAGGAAGATCGATCTGTTTTCGGGATCGTAGTCATCAACGTCAATTGACCGCAGTGCCCCAAGACGCATTCCCGTTTGCCAGAACAGTTCGATAATGACGTGACGACGTGAGGCATATTTGAAACGCCTCAAGTACGATAACAATTTATCGGCGTCATCACCATCGAGGATACCTTCTGCTTGTTCATCGTGCTTTTTCAACACGGGCATCACGATTTTGTCGTGCAATCCCTCGGAGACGGCATCAATCGATTCACACCAACGTATGAACACACGGAGTGCATCGAGATTGCCTTCCAACGTGATGGGTTTCAAATCCCCGTCGTCACGCCGCCACGTTTTGAATTGTTGCAACTTCCGTCCGGTGAGATCGTTCATGTTATCCAGTCCTTCGACGTTCTCCCACCACCGAATGAAGTGTTTGAGACGGTAATGATACCCATCGAGAGTGCTTTGCGATACTTCGTGTTTCCTCGCGTTGAGGTAC
>PUKE01000070.1 GCA_003550425.1 Nitriliruptoria bacterium | reverse complement strand
TGGCTCTCACGGCGCTCTCACGCCGGCCAGCGCCCACGCGCGCTCGGGCGGCCAGGGCGTACATTGATCGCCGCGAGCGGATCAGGGCGGCCGCCTGCCGGCGCAGGGCCGGGGCTGCCTCGGCCCGGGTCCCTCGACGCGCCGCGAGCTCGCGACGTGCCGTGACGTCGAGGAGGACCGCCATGCAACGCCTGACCAAGCTGTCGATGCTGCTCGTGCTCGTCTTGGCTGCCGCTGGCTGCGGCTTCGGCGACAGCGCGGGCGAGCGCCTGATGGAGGAGGTGGCCGGCGAGGCCGCCGACGAGGACGTCGACCTCGACATGGACGAGGACGGCATCACCATCGAGACCGAGGACGGCGAGGTCTCCATGGACGAGGACGGCTTCAGCGCCACCGGCGAGGACGGCGAGTTCGAGGCCGGTGCGGGCGGCGAGCTGCCCGACGACTTCCCCGACGAGATGCCCGTGCCCGACGGCGAGATCCAGCTGGCGTCCTCCGGCAGCGACGCTGACGGCCAGCAGCTGCAGGTGACCATCGTCGCCGAGGACGACCTGGAGGCCCTCGAGGCCCTCTACGCCGACGAGCTCGAGGCCGGCGGCTGGGACGTCGAGGAGGAGGCCGAGATGAGCATGGATGGCATGCGCTCGCGCGTCCTCGCGGCCGAGGGCCACGGCTGGGACGGCAGCGTCACGCTCACGCAGACCGACGACGAGCCGCCGCTGGTCAACATCGTGCTGACGTCGTCGTAGCGGCGGGGCGAGCCGCTCGCCACGACTAGGTTGCCCCTCGGCGCGTCACCCACCGACCCGCGCCGAGGGAGCCGCAACCGATGGAGCAGACGTACCTGGGTCGCACCGGCCTGGTGGTCAGCGAGCTGTCGCTTGGCACGATGACCTTCGGGGAGCCGTGCGACGAGGCCACCAGCCGCGCGATCATCGAGCGCTACCGGGAGGCCGGCGGGACGTTCTTCGACACCGCCGACATCTACAACCAGGGCCGCAGCGAGGAGCTCCTGGGTCGCATCCTCGCCAGCGACCGCGACGAGGTGGTGCTGGCGACCAAGGCCTACGGTCCGATGGGGGAGGGGCCCAACGACCGCTCCGGCAGCCGCCGCCACCTGCGCCACGCGGTGGAGGCGAGCCTGCGGCGCCTGGGCACCGACTACCTCGACCTCTACCAGCTGCACCGGTTCGACCCGACCACGCCGCTGGAGGAGACCCTGTCGACCCTCGATGACCTCGTGCACGAGGGCAAGATCCTCCACGTGGGCGTGTCGAACTTCGTGGGCTGGCAGCTCGAGCGCGCCGCGCGCCTGACCGAGCGTCACGGCTGGGAGCCGGTGGTCAGCCTCCAGCCCCAGTACAACCTCGTGGAGCGCCAGATCGAGCTGGAGACGCTGCCGGCGGCGCGCGCCAACGGCATGGGGATCCTCGCCTGGTCACCGCTGGCGGCCGGCTTCCTGACGGGCAAGTACCGCCGCGACGAGCCCGCCGAGGGCAAGGGCCGCTTCGCGCAGTTCGTCGACAACCTCGGCGATCGCGCCTGGGACACCCGCGACGCCCTCGTCGAGGTCGCCGAGGCGCACGGGGTCGCACCGGCCAGCGTCGCGATCGCCTGGCTGCGCCGCGACGCCGACGTCATCCCGATCATCGGGGCCACGCGCCCCGAGCAGCTCGACGCGGTGCTCGAGGGCGCGACGATGACGTTGTCCGACGAGGCCGCCGACCGCCTCACGCAGGTCAGCGAGCCGCGACGCGGCTACCCGTTCGACTTCCCGCCGGTGCGCGGCCGCCCAGCGCGCCCATGACCGGACGTGGCGGCCCGCCGATGGGGCGCCCTAGACGTTGAAGCGCACCTGGAGCACGTCGCCGTCGCGGACGACGTAGTCCCGCCCCTCCACGCGCAGCCGCCCGGCGTCCTTGGCGGCCTGCTCGCTGCCGAGCGCGACGTAGTCGTCGAAGCCGATCACCTCGGCGCGGATGAACCCGCGCTCCATGTCGGAGTGGATCTCGCGCGCCGCGCGCGGCGCGCGAGACCCACGCGGCACGTGCCAGGCGTGCGCCTCGTTGGGGTTGGCGGTGTAGAAGCGCACCAGCCCGAGCAGCCGCTCCGCGGCGGTGACCACCTGATCCAGGCCGCTGTGCTCCAGGCCGAGGGCCGCGAGGTACTCCGCCCGCTCGTCGGCCTCGAGGGCGGTCAGCTCGGCCTCGACGTCGGCGCAGACCACCACGCACTCGGCGCCCTCGTCCGCGGCGCGCCGCGCCAGCGCGTCGCTGTGGGCGTTGCCCGCGGGCAGGTCGTCCTCGGCCACGTTGGCCACGTACAGCACGGGCTTGTCGGTGACGAGCCCGAGGCCGCGCCAGCGCCCCCGCGTCTCGGGATCGACCTCGAGGGTGCGGGCGGGCTCGCCGGCGCCGAGGTGCTCGGCCAGTGCGTCGAGCGCGGTGACCTCCGCGGCGGCGTCGGCGTCGCCGGTGCGCGCGGTGCGCTGGGCGCGCTCGCGACGGCGCTCGACGACCTGCAGGTCGGCGAGCAGCAGCTCGGTGGCCACCACCTCGGCGTCGCCGACCGGGTCGAGGTCGCCGTGGACGTGGACCACGTCGTCGTCGGTGAAGCACCGCACCACGTGGACGATCGCGTCGACGTCGCGGATGTGGCCGAGGAACTGGTTGCCCAGGCCCTCGCCCTGACTGGCCCCGGAGACCAGCCCCGCGATGTCCACGAAGCGGATCGTGGCCGGCACCGCCTTGGCCGACCCGGCAAGGCGCGCCAGCGTCGCGAGCCGCTCGTCGCGGATCTCGGCCATCCCGACGTTGGGGTCGACGGTGGCGAAGGGGTAGTTGGCGGCGTGCGCGCCGGCCGCCGACAGCGCGTTGAACAGCGTCGACTTGCCCACGTTGGGCAGTCCGACGATGCCGACCTGCAGCGACATGAGCGCATCCAAGGAGCGGGGACGGGGGCGTGCCGCGCGCGGGGCTGGGCCCGACGGGCGTGCGTCACGCCGCGCAAGGATGCCCGCGGGGGCGGGCCAGCGCAGCGCGGCTAGGCTCGCCGACCATGCACGCTGACGTCCACGGCCC
>PUKE01000280.1 GCA_003550425.1 Nitriliruptoria bacterium | reverse complement strand
GCGCTGACCCCGCCGAGCCCTCCGCGACCTCTGCGCTGCCGACCTGCCTCGCTGAAGTCCTCCAGAACAGGCCCGTCCTCGATCGACTCGATGAGCGGAGTCTCGTGATCGCACGGCTCACGAGCGTCGTGACGGTGCTCGATGCCTCCAGCGACTGGGCAGCGCGGGCTGGCGCCGGCGCTCATCTCTCGACCGCCCCCAAGCATCTCACCAGTCAATGGGCGACGGCGATCGCACAGCGATGGCCGGATCTCCACGGCATGACCTGGGTCTCGTCGGTGCGCCCGCAGGGCCGAGCGCTCGCTCTTTGGTCTCCCCGGGCAAGGCAACAGCTCGCCGGCGCTGAGCTGTTCGTCCATCGATCCCTTGCCGATCCCTCCATCAGACCCGAGCTGTCGTGGGCCGCGAGCATGCTGGGCGCCCAGATCGAGCCATGACGGGGCAACACGAAGGGACGCTCGCGCTCTCCATGACCCCGGGCGCGTCACGCGGCACTGCCCCGGGCGGTGTGCGCGGACAGGGGAACCATGAGCGCGGGCTCCACGGGACAGCGGCGCGGGCGCGATGATCCACAGGATCCGGGGGCCCAGGGAGGTCGCGGGAAGCGCACGCGGTGTTCACTGGCGCGAGGCCGACGGGCCGCGACCGCGCGCCCATCCGGCCGCCCGCCCCCACCCCGAGCGACTGGCCCGACGATGCGCTCCGAGGAGGTCCTCGCCGCCTTCGCCGCCGACCTGCGCGCCGGCGGCTACGAGGCCAAGACGATCGCCAACTACACCGGCTACCTCACCGTCTGGCTCGCCTGGCGCGGCCACGCCGACGACCTCGACGCGGTCACCGCGGTCGAGCTGTCGCGCTACCTCGCCGCCCAGGCCGAGCGCGGCCTGGCCCCCGCCACCCTCGAGTCGCACCTCAACGCGCTGCGCGGGCTGTTCGCGCACCTGCAGCGCCACGCGGTCACCACCACCAACCCGGCCGCGCAGGTGCCGCGCCCGCGCGTCACCGCGCCCCGCATCGAGGTGTACCGGCCCGCCGAGGCCCAGGCGATCCTCGCCCGGCTCGCCGCACGCGCGAGGGGTGCGCGCGGGGTGCTGCGCCACGCGCTCGTGGCGCTGCTGCGCTACACCGGCCTGCGGGCCGGCGAGGCGCGCAGCCTGCGGCTGGCCGACTGCGACCTGTCGGCCCGACGCCTGGACCTCACCGGCAAGAACGCCCGCCAGCGGGTGGTGACGATCCCCCACCCCCTGCTGCCGACGCTGACCCGCTACCTCGACGAGGCCCGCCCCACGCTGCCCGCCACCCCCTATGTGTTCGCCAGCCCCGGCAGCCGCGACGCCAACCGGCGCCTGAGCCTGCGCACCATCCACACCGAGGTGCGCGACGCCGGCTCGGCCGCGGGCATCGGCGGGCGCCACCACCCGCACCGGTGGCGCCACACCTACGCCACCGAGCTGCTGCGCGCCGGCGTCGACCTCCACACCGTGCAGCGGCTGCTCGGCCACTCGCGCCTGGCGACCACCGAGCGCTACCTCCACCTGGTCGACGACGACCTCCAACGCAGCATCGACCGGGTCTTCGGCGCCTAGGAGCGGCTCGCGCGACGCGGACCGACCCTCTCGGCCCGCTCCTGAGGCTCAAGGGGCGCCTGACCACGCGACCTGCTAAGTTTGATTGAGTTAGTAGATCGTTGCGATGACGGCGGGGCACGCCTGATGAAGACGCCGGTCAGCCCGCGCCCCACGCGCGAGATCCTGGGCGATCTCGCGGATGCCGACCAGGCGCGTCTCATCGAGATCCTCGGGCGCGGCGTGCCACCGACCGTCAACGGGCGCTACCGACACTGGGACACCCTACGCCAACTCACGCCTCCGGAGGGGCTCTCTCACGAGGAGTGGTGGCTCGCGATCAAGCTCGCACGCCGCCCCCTGCGCCAGGAGCTGCCGCTGGCCGACCGCGACGGCAACCCCTTCGGCTTCGTGATCACCGGGGAGGCGCTCCGCCTCCTCCGGCAGGTCGACCGGGACGCGAGCGGCCAGATCACGCTCAGCGAGGACGTGGCAACGCCCGAGATACGGCGCCGCTACCTCGTGAGCTCGTTGATGGAGGAGGCGATCACCTCGAGCCAGCTCGAGGGTGCGGCCACCAGTCGGCGGGTCGCCAAGGACATGATCAGGTCTGGGCGGGCTCCGGCCACGCGAGACGAGCAGATGATCCTCAACAACTACCGAGCCATGCAACGGGTCCGCGAGCGCCTCGAGGAGCCGCTTGACCCGGCCTTGGTCCTCGAGCTCCACCGGATCGTGAGCGAGGGGACCCTCGACGACGCGCGCGCGGCCGGTCGGCTCCAGACGCCAAGCGAGGAGCGCGTCGCGATCCGGGACGAGCGGGGGAAGGTGCTCTTCTCGCCCCCACCAGCGGAGCAGCTCCCTGATCGCTTGGAGCGCCTGTGCGCATTCGCCAACGGGGAGCTGGACGACCACCACTACGTCCACCCCGTCGTGCGCGCGATCCTGTTGCACTTCTGGCTGGGCCACGATCACCCGTTCCTCGACGGGAACGGGCGCACCGCACGGCTGCTGTTCTACTGGTCGCTGCTCCGAGATGGCTATTGGCTCATCGAGCACGTCTCGATCTCGCGCATCCTTCGGGGCGCGCCGAGCCAGTACGCACGGTCGTACCTGTACTCCGAGTGGGACGACAACGACGCCACGTACTTCGTCATGCACCAGTTGGCCGTGACCACTCGCGCGATCGAGGACTTCAACGACTACCTGTACCGAAAGATGCGCGAGGTGCGCGACACGGAGAGGCTGCTCGACGATCTTGCCCTCAACCACCGGCAGATCGCGCTCCTCTCGCACGCGCTGCGACATCCGGACCACCGCTACACGTTCCGGTCTCACGCGACCAGCCACGGCGTGGTCTACCAGTCGGCCAGGACGGACCTACTGCAGCTCGAGGAGCTGGGGATCCTGCGCCGCACGCGCCGAGGCAAGACCTATCACTTCCGGCCGGTCGCCGATGTGAGGGGAGCCATCGAAGGCGCCGCCACCCGGCAACGAACCTGAACCGGCCGCCGGCCACGAGGCCCTCCCCGACACTTCATGCCGACG
>PUKE01000090.1 GCA_003550425.1 Nitriliruptoria bacterium | reverse complement strand
GAGATCGCCAAGCCCGCGCTGGTGCTGATGCTGGCCGCGCTGTTCCACGAGCGGCGCGAGGACGGCCTCGGGCTGCGCGCCCTGATCGAGGCGCTGGTGATCGCCGCGATCCCGGCAGCCCTCATCATCGTGCAGCCCGACCTCGGCACCGCCATCGTGTTCGTGGCCATCACCTTCGGCGTGCTGCTGATGGCGCGCGTGCGCGTGCGCTACCTCGTCGCCCTGGCCGTGATCGGGGTGGCCTCGCTGGTCGGCGCCTATCAGCTGGGCATCCTGCGGGACTACCAGCTGGCGCGCCTGGCGCAGTTCGTGCAGGCCGGCCAAGGCGGCGGCGACCTCGACACCTACAACGTGGACCAGGCGCTGGCGGCGGTCGGCGCCGGGCAGCTGTCGGGCCAGGGGCTGCTCGAGGGGACCCAGACCCAGCTCGGGTTCGTGCCCGAGAACCACACCGACTTCATCTTCACCGTGCTCGGCGAGGAGCTCGGCTTCCTCGGCGCCGTCCTGCTGCTTGGCCTCTACGCGGTGCTGCTGTGGCGCGCGTTCGTGATCGCCGCCGGCGCCAGGGACACCCTCGGCACGCTCATCGCCGCCGGCGTGGCCACGGCGTTCGCGTTCCAGATGTTCATCAACGTGGGCATGAGCATCGGCATCATGCCGGTCACGGGCCTGCCGCTGCCGCTGGTGTCGTACGGCGGCACCAACCTGATCGGATCGCTGCTGATGATCGGCCTGCTCGAGAGCGTGGCGATGCGCCGCCACGGGTGACGCTGCGCCGCGGCCTCACTCGACGGCGACGTCCACGACCAGGCGCAGCGGGTCGGTGAGCATCTCGGCGTCGAAGGGGCGCTCCTCGTCGAGGCCGATCACCCACTGCAGGTTGCCCTCGAAGTCCCCGAGGCGCGCCACCTCGGCCACCGAGGCCAGCGCGTCGGCCTCCAGGCGCTGCGGCCCGTCGTAGGGCTCGGCCTGCGCGAACAGCTCCGCCCCGAGGTCCGCGGCGAACTCGGCGCGCACGAGCAGGAACGCGTCGCCCTCGACCTCCAGGCGCTCGCCCGAGCCCGGCTCGGTGACCTGGTCGGCGTCCACGTAGGCGACCTCGACGCGTGGCGCGTCGCCCTCGCTGAACTCCCACACGACGCGCTCGTGACCCTCGTGGCTGCCGGTGCGGACCTCGGCGAGCACCGCGGGATCCTGGGGGTCGGCGCCCTCGAGCTCGACGGGCTCGGTCCCAGCGATGCCGGCGGCGTCGACCTCGTCGTCGTCGGCGTCCTCGTCCTCGTCGGCGTCCTCGTCGTCGGCGTCCTCGTCCGCGGCGTCGTCGGCGTCGGCGTCCTCGTCGTCCTCGTCCTCGTCGGGGGAGGGGTCGTCCTCGTCGACCTCGTCGATCGCCGGTGCCGGCTCGGCGGATGGGTCCTCGTCACCGGTGCAGGCGGCCAGCAGCGACAGGGCGACGAGCGCGGCCAAGAGCACGTGGACGGGCGTCGCGGGGCGCATGGGGGTCTCCTCGCAGGGCGTGACGGGACGGGCGGTGCCGCGGCAGCGGCGACGCGGGCTCCGGCGTTGCGCTGCCCGCCAGACGATACACTGCCCGCTCGACGCAGGGTGCGCGCGCACGGCGCGCTCGGCGCCCGAGTCGTCCCGCTGCACCCGAGGCGCCAGGGAGCCGTCCCGATCGTGAGCACGACCGAGCGACCCACGCGCAGCGTCTGGCCGCGGCTCGAGCCGCTCCTGCCCCACGTGCAGCGTCCCGCCCGCTATGTCGGGGGCGAGGACAACGCCGTGGTCGCCGACCACGCCGACTGCGACAGCGCCTGGCTGCTGCTCTACCCCGACACCTACGAGGTCGGCCAGCCCAATCAGGGGCTGCAGATCCTCTACGAGGTGCTCGGCGAGCGCGAGGGCACCGTCGCCGAGCGGGCCTTCGCGCCGTGGCACGACCTCGACGCGCTGATGCGCGAGCACGACATCCCCCTGTTCTCGCTGGAGCAGCACCTGCCGGCCCGCGCCTTCGACGTGCTGGCGTTCAGCGTGGCCACCGAGCTGGGGGCCACCAACGTGCTGTCGTGCCTGGACCTCGCGGGGCTGCCGCTGCGGGCGGCCGAGCGCGACGACGACGACCCGATCGTGCTGCTCGGCGGCCACGTCGCCTTCAACCCTGAGCCGCTCGCGCCGTTCGCCGACGTCGTCTGCGTCGGCGAGGGCGAGGAGTTCGTGCTCGAGGCCGACCGCGTCGTCCGGCGCTGGCGCCAGGCCCGGGAGGCCGGCGAGGGCTGGTCGCGCGAGGACCTGCTCGTGGCGCTGTCCCGCGTGGATGGCGCCTACGTGCCCGGCCTCTACGCGCCGCGCTACGGGCGCGCGCCCGGGGGCGCCGGCATGCCGCCGCTGCGCGAGACCGCCCCCACGCGCGCGGACCTGCCCGAGGCGGTGTCCAAGCGCGCGGTGTCGGACCTCGACGCGTGGCCCTACCCCAAGCGCACGATCGTGCCGCTGACCGAGACGGTGCACGAGCGCTACTCCGTCGAGATCTTCCGCGGCTGCACCCGCGGGTGCCGGTTCTGCCAGGCCGGCATGGTCACCCGACCCGTGCGCGAGCGGTCCAAGGAGACCGTCACCGCCATGGTCGAGCAGGGCCTGGCCGCCACCGGCTTCGAGGAGATCGGGCTGCTGAGCCTCTCCAGCTCCGACCACTCCGAGATCCACGAGCTGGCCACCGACCTGGCCAAGCGCTACGCCGGCACCGCCACCAGCCTGTCGCTGCCCTCCACCCGGGTGGACGCGTTCAACGTCGAGCTCGCCGACGAGCTCGCCCGCGAGGGACGCCGCACCGGGCTGACCTTCGCGCCCGAGGGCGGGACCGATCGCATGCGAGCGGTCATCAACAAGATGGTGGCCGAGGAGGACCTGCTGCGCACCGCCGAGACGGCGTTCGCGGGCGGCTGGCGCCAGCTCAAGCTCTACTTCATGATCGGCCTGCCCACCGAGACCGACGAGGACGTGCTCGGCATCGCCGACCTGGCGCTGAAGGTCGTCGAGCTCGGTCGTCGTCACGGCAAGCGCAACCGCGTCACCGTGTCGGTGGGCGGGTTCGTGCCCAAGCCGCACACGCCCTTCCAGTGGGCGGCCCAGGACCGTCCCGAGGAGCTGCGCCGCAAGGTCCGCTTGCTCAAGGAGCGCGTCGCCGGCGAGCGCAACCTGAAGCTGTCCTACGCCGACCCCGAGCCCGGGCTGGTCGAGGGGCTGCTCGCCCGAGGCGACCGGAGGGTGGCCGACGTGCTGGAGCGCGCCTACGAGCTCGGTGCTCGCTTCGACGGCTGGAGCGAGTGCTTCTCGCTGGACCGCTGGGAGCAGGCGGTCGCCGACGTCGGGCTCGACCTCGACTGGTACGTCACCCGCGAGCGCGGTCGCGACGAGGTCCTGCCGTGGGACCACCTGGACGCCGGGCTGGACCGGCACTGGCTCTGGGAGGACTGGCAGGACGCCCAGCGCGGGCGTGCGCTGGAGGACTGCCGGTGGATGCCGTGCTACGACTGCGGCGTCTGCATCGGCCTGGACCTGGAGCACCAGACCGGGCACCTGCCCGTCGCCTACGCTGACGGCAGGTGACAGGAGGGCGCGTGACGACCGAGCGCACCGCCGAGGTCGGCCGGCTCGCCGGCGACGTCGGCGTGGCCGACCGCGTGCGCGTGCGCTACGCCAAGACCGGTCGGCTCCGCTTCGTCAGCGCCATCGACCTGGGCCGGGTGTGGGAGCGCGCCCTGCGCAAGGCCCGCCTGCCGATCGCCTACTCGGAGGGCTACACGCCGCACCCGAAGGTCAGCTTCCCCGACGCGCTCCCCCTCGGCTACGCCTCCACCGGTGAGTACGCCGAGCTCGGCTTCGCCGAGCCCATCACGATCGGGCCGGCGATGCGCCGGCTCAACGCGGCCTTCGCCACCGGCTGCGAGGTGCTGGACGCCCGCGGGGTGGCGCCCGGCGAGCGTCGGCTGTCCAAGTGGCTCGGCCGCGCGCTGTGGTGCCTGTCCTACCCGGAGGGCACCGACGGCGCCGCCCTCGTGGAGGGCGCCCAGACCATCCTCGACGCCTCGGCGTGGCCAGTGGGCCGCGAGCGCAAGGGCGAGACCACCGAGGTCGACCTGCGGGCGCCGCTGGTCGACCTGGTCGTGAGCGAGGACGACCCCCCGCGCGTCGCGGCGCTGCTGGACGCCAGCGAGCCGCCCCTGCGCCCCACCGAGGTCCACACCGGCCTCGAGATCGCGCTGCAGACCCAGGAACCCGCTCATCAGCATGCCCGCGCTGCCGACGGCGCGACGCTGCCCACCCCGCGGCTCATCAGCCGCACCGCTCAGGGCGCGCCCGCCGACGGTGGCCTCCTCGAGGCCCTCTCCGGCGAGCACCTCGCCGCGACGGCCGCCTTCGATGCGACACGAGAGGAACTTCGCCTTGACCGTCTCGACCAACCCGGACCCTGATCGCGAGGGCACCGACCAGCCCTCGACCGTCCCCGAGCCGCCTGCCGAGACCGCCGACGACGTCGAGCCCCGACCCGAGGCGGAGGCCTCGGACGCCGCCGACCCTGCGGAGGGCGAGGCGCTCGAGAGCGAGGCGCCTGCGGGTGAGGCGCCCGAGGGGGAGGCGCCTGCGGCCAGCGCGCCGAGCGCCAGCGGCCGGCGCCGAGCCCGAACGCGCAGGCGCTCGCGCGAGCGCCTCCCCGAGGAGCGCGACCAGCGCGACGACGCCGACACGGGCGGCAGCAGCGACGAGCCCGGCACGGGCGGTGAGCACGACGAGACCGATGAGCCCGGCACGGGCGGCGAGCCGCCCACGGGAGACGACACGGCCGCCGAGCCGCCCACGGGAGACGACACGGCCGCCGACGACCAGGCCACGTCCGGCGAGGCGGAGCCCGACGCGACCGCCGACAGCGGCGACGGCGCTCGGTCAGGCAGCAGCGGGCGCATCCGTCGACGCGGCCGGCGGGGTGGCCGTGGCCGCCGCGGTGGTCGCCGCAACCAGGGTCGCGGCGGCGGGGACGCCAGCCGTCGCGGCGCCGAGCAGGGCGAGGGCTCCCAGCCCTCCTCGAACGCGCGGGGCGCGACCACGAAGCGGCAGGACGATGGCCAGGACGCGCAGGACGCCAGCGAGCGCGAGTCGGCGCAGGAGGCCAAGGGCGACGGCGAGGACGGCGGCGCCACGAGCGCCCCGACCCGCCTGCAGTCCAAGTCACGCTCGGCGGGCGGCCGTAGCAGCCGCCGTCGGCCGTCGACGACCGTCAGCCCCGAGACCCGCCGGGCCATCAACGAGGGCCCGCCCAAGCGCATGCTCGTCACGGTGGGGGAGCAGCGCACCCAGATCGCGGTGCTCGAGCAGCGGGACCTGATCGAGCACTTCGTGACCCGCCACGAGGACACGTCGTTCGTCGGCAACATCTACATGGGCCGCGTGCAGAACGTGCTGCCGGGCATGGAGGCGGCCTTCGTCGACATCGGCAAGGGCCGCAACGGCGTGCTCTACGCCGGGGAGGTCGACTACGACGAGGACCTCGACACCGGCGCCAGCCCGCGCATCGAGGAGACGCTGAAGCCCGGCCAGCCGGTGCTCGTGCAGGTCACCAAGGATCCGATGGGCAGCAAGGGCGCGCGGCTGACCCAGCAGCTGTCGCTCGCCGGTCGCTTCTGCGTGCTCGCGCCCGGGGGCGGGATGCTGGGCATCAGCCGCAAGCTGCCCGACGAGGAGCGCCAGCGGCTGCGCTCGATCCTCGGCGAGATCGTGCCCGAGGGCTTCGGAGTCATCGTGCGCACCGCCGCCGAGGGCGCCACCCGCGAGCAGCTCGAGGCCGACGTGCGGCGCCTCACGCGCATCTGGCAGCAGGCGAGCGCCGCGGCCGAGAGCGCCAAGCCGCTCGAGGCCGTCTACGAGGAGCCCGCCCTGGTCATGCGGGTCATCCGTGACGTGTTCGGCCCGGAGTACTCCGAGCTCGTGGTGGACGACGAGGGGCTCGCCGGCCAGATCCGCGACTACCTCTCCGACGTGGCGCCCGAGCTGATCGACCGCGTCAAGACCCACACCGGGCCCGATCGGCTCTTCGACGCCTACGAGGTCACCGTCCAGGTCCGTCGCGCGCTGGAGAAGAAGGTCTGGCTGCGCTCCGGCGGCTACCTGATCATCGAGAAGACCGAGGCCATGTGGGTCATCGACGTCAACACGGGCAAGTTCGTGGGCTCCGACAACCTCGAGGAGACCGTGCTGCGCAACAACCTCGAGGCGGCCGACGAGATCGCCCGGCAGCTCCGCCTGCGCGACATGGGCGGGATCATCGTCATCGACTTCGTCGACATGCTCGTCCCCGCCAACCGCGACGAGGTCCTCAAGCGCTTCAAGCGCGAGCTCGCGCGGGACAAGACCAAGTCGCGGGTGATGGACATCTCAAAGCTCGGGCTCGTGCAGATGACCCGCAAGAACGTGAGCCAGGGGCTGACGGAGACGTTCACCCAGACCTGCGAGACGTGCGAGGGACGCGGGGCCACGATCGTCGACATCTTCGACTGACGCCCCCTGATGAGCGCCCCTCCTGGACCGCCGCGCCCGCGGCCGCGCCGCACCGTGCTGACCGCCGGGGGCGGCGCGGTCCGCGCCGAGATCGACCCGGCCGCCGGTGGGCGGCTCGCCTCGCTGCAGGTCGGCGGGGTGGAGCGGCTGGTGACCGCCCCCACCGACGCCGACCCGCTGGACTCGCTGCAGTGGGGGTGCTTCCCGATGGCCCCCTGGGCGGGTCGGCTGCGGCACGCGACCGTGCCGTGGCGGGGTCGGCAGGTCGCGCTCGCGCCGACCCTGGGTGCCCACGGCCTGCACGGGGTGGCGTGGCAGCTGCCCCACACCGTGCGTCAGCGCGACAGCGGGGTCGCAGAGCTGTCCTGCCTGCTGCCGCGCCCACGGTGGCCGTGGGGTGGGCGGCTGCGCCAGCGCATCGAGCTCGCCCGTGATGGGCTCGTCTGGACGCTGACGGTGGAGGCCGGCTCGACCATGCCGGTCGTGCTGGGGTGGCATCCGTGGTTCGCGCGCCCCGCCGAGGGCGACCTGTCGGTGACGGTCCGTGGCCAGCGCGTGCTGGAGACCGACGAGGAGCTGCTGCCCACCGGCGAGATCCGGTCGGTGCGAGGGGAGGAGGACCTGCGGTCGGGCCCGCTGCTGGGCGAGCGTCGGCTCGACCACGCGGTGGTCGACCCGCGCGCGCCCGCCGAGGTGTGCTGGCCCGATCTCGCGCTGCGCCTCGAGTGGGACGACGCGATCACCACCGTGGTGGTCCACACCCCGCCCGAGGGCGTGTGCGTCGAGCCCCAGACCGCCTGGCCCGACGCGCTCACGCTCGGCGCGCAGGGTTGGGAGGGCACCGGTCTCGCGGTGCGCCGCCGCGGCGAGACGCTGACGTCCACCATGCGCTGGCGCTGGGAGCCGCTCACGCCCGCGGCGTAGCAGGGTGCGCCCGGCGAGCTCGGGCTCGCGCGCGGTGGCCGGTCATGCATCCGACCGGCGTGCGGCCGTGCACCCAGTCGGCGCGCGTGCACCCAGTCCGCGCCCGTGCACCCAGTTCGCCGGGAGCCGCCGCTCTGGGTGCAGATGGGGCCACCAGCGTGCCGATCTCCACCCAGTCCACGCCCGCCGCTCGCACTGGGTGCATGGACGGCCCGGATCGGGCTCCTTGTGCACCCAGAAGGAGGTCCGCTCCAGCACCGGGTGCAGATCTGCCGTGTGAGGGTCGCATCCGCACCCAGTGCGTCGGGGCGCGTGGCGGCGGGTGCGTCAGGGCGCGCGGCGTCGGGGCCCGCGGCGGCGGGGTCTCGGGGCGCGTGCCGGCGCGAGGGCGCCGGGCGCGAGGGCGCCGGGCGCGATGGTCGGCCGTCACTCCAGGGAGAGCGGGCACCACGGGGCGCGGGGCCAGGCGAGCATCCGGTCGAGGGTCGCCACGGCGCCGGGGCGGTGCTCGCTGGCCTGGCCCGCGCGGGCCAGCGGCACCAGGCGATGGCCGCCCAGCAGCACCGCGCCCAAGGTGGTCACCGGCAGCGACACGTCCGGGGCGACGCGGGAGGGGGTCACCGAGGCCGTGCCGCCCTGGCCGACCAGTCGCCAGCGGCCGCTGGCGAGCCCCTGCTCGTCGTGGACCTCGAGGTGCACCTCGCCGTCGGCGTCGAGGGCGCGCCCGGCGAGCGCCGCGGCCGGGTCCAGCACGCGCAGCCACATGCCCTTGCCGTGATCGATCTCGGCGGCCCAGGGGTCGGAGAGCACGAGGGGCAGCAGGGCGTCGGTCGGCTGGCCGCGGGCTGACAGGGTGCCCACCAGGTCGACGGCCAGCAGCTCGCGCCACAGCTGCGCCTCGGCTTCGGCGTCGGCCGCCAGGAGCCAGCCGACCCGCAAGGTGTTGTGCGGGCCCGTGCGACGCCACTCGTCGTGGATGTGATAGCTCGCGAGGGCCCGGTCGCCGATGGCGAGCAGCTGGCGCGGCCCACCGCTGCGACGACCGATCCGCGCTCGGGTCAGCAGCGCCGTGGCGCGCGAGCGCGTCAGGCGCGGCATGCCGGGCACCTGATCGCGCAGGTGCTCCCACAGGTCGAGGGCGAGCGCGACGGCCTGCTCGGGCGTGGGGATCGAGGCGAGCGCGCCCTCCGCGCCGGGCGCGTCCGCCCGGAGGCCGCTGCGGGGCACGTCGAGGCGCAGGTCGAGGGTCGGCTCGGCCTGGGCGTAGCCAAAGCGCCCGTAGATGGTCGCCTCGCTGGCGTGCAGGACGGCCAGCGCCTCGCCACGCTCGCGAGCCTGCTCATGGAGCGCGCCGAGCAGCCGACGCCCCAGCCCGCGACGGCGCACCACGCTGCGCACCGCCAGCAGCGACACGACCGCGGTCGGCACGCGCGCGCCGCCGGGGAGGCTGAGGTCGTGGGTCTGCGCGGCGGCGCCGGCCAGGAACTGGCCCTTGTCGTCGCGCACGCCGAGGGTGCGGTCGGCCTCGGCCTCGCCGCGCACGAGGGCGAGCTCGTCGGCCTCGAGCTCCTCGCCGAAGGCCAGCGCGAGATCGCGGACCAAGACCTCGAGGTCCTCCTGCGGCACCGTGGTCGGGGTGAGATCGGGGGTCATGAGCTGGTCCCTTCGACGGTCGGCGACGCCCCGCCCGAGCCGCGCGGAGGCGACAGGAGCGCGGCGGGCAGCGGGCCGCCGGCGATCAGGGTCGCCTGCGCCAAGGCGGGCGCGCCGATCCGCTGGTCGGCGAAGGCGCGCTCGACCGCGGCCACGACCGCCGACACACCCGCATCGTCGGCGCTCGCACAGGCCAGGGGCCGCCAGTCGCGATCGGCGAAGCGCGCCTCGAGCAGCGAGGCCATCCGGTCGACGTCGCCGGTGGGCGACGCCGGGTCGAGCGCGAGGGCGACCGCCAGCGCGGTCGCCGAGCCCCCGGCGGCGCGGGCGCGGGCCAGCGCGCGCAGGGCGGCCTCGCCCCAGCCCGGTGCGCCCTGCGGGGGCAGGGCGTAGGTCTCGGCCAGCGCACCGGGCTCGCGCAGCGACCAGGGGTCGCCGTGACCGAGCGCCGCCAGCGGCAGGCCGCTGGCCTGGCAGGCATCGCGCAGGTCCCCGCCGCCGACCTCCACCGCGGCCGCGAGCAGGTCGGCGGTCGCCACGGGACGCGACGTGACCTCGCGGCCCGCCCAGCCGGCCGCCACGCGCGCCGGGGCGAGCACGCCCGACAGCGCCGGGGCGCGCTCGGCCAGGCGCGCCACCGCGCCGGCATGCGGGGCGAGCCGCTGCGCGGCCACGCCCTCAGACGAGGCCAGCGCGACGAGGAGGTCGCCGACGCTGGCCTCGGCGCCGCGCGGATCCGCGCCCGCCGCGGTCCAAGCCACCAGCGCCTGGTCGGTCAGGCGCAGCGACATCGGGGCAGCGGGGCACGGGGCACGCGTTGGCAGGGCATCATCCCAGACCCTACACTCGTGCTCCGCGCGAGCGCCCGGCGACGCCTGCCCGGCGCCAGGGCGCCACGCCCCGCCGACGCCCACCCCGAGCCCTCCGACCCCGAGGAGCCCCACCGCATGTACGCCGTAGTCGAGCCTGACGGCAAGCAGCACCGCGTCGCCGTCGGCGACACGATCGAGGTGGAGCGCGTCGACGCCGGCCCGGAGTCGACGCTCACCCTGGACCCCGTCCTGGTCGTGGGCGACGACGGCAACGTCGCCGCGACCCCGGACCAGCTCCGCGGCACCAGCGTGCGCGCGACGGTGGTGGACCACCGCAAGGCGCCGAAGGTGACCGCCTTCATGTATCACAACAAGACCGGCTTCAAGCGCACCCGTGGCCACCGCCAGCAGCGGACCCTGCTGCGCATCGACGCCATCGACGCCTAGCGCTCGGCACCTGCCGAGCGACGAGCCCCCGCGAGCCCCAGGAGGCCTCATGTCGACCAAGAAGGGCACCGGCTCCACCAACAACGGCCGTGACTCGAACCCGAAGATGCTGGGCACCAAGCGGTTCGGCGGTCAGACCGTCACCGCGGGCAGCATCATCGTCCGCCAGCGCGGCACCCCGATCCGCCCGGGTCGTGGCGTGGGCCGCGGCAAGGACGACACGCTGTTCGCCCTCAACGACGGCGTGGTCTCGTTCCGGCGCTCCGGCAAGCAGAAGTACGCCGAGGTCCTCGAGGGCTGACCGCGCCCTCGCCCGCCTTGGCCGCATCGCAGCGTCGACGCGGCGGGATCCCCTGGGTCCCGCCGCGCTCGCGTCATGGGCGCCGGTTGCGGTCGAGCCAGCCCACCGCGTAGCCCACGAGGTGGCGCTGCTCCAGCACCCGCGCCGTCCCGTAGCCGGCGCGCCCGAGCCGCAGGCGGTCGGGGTGCGCCGCCTCGTAGTCGCTGCCGAGGTCGGCGAAGTCGGTCTCGTCGAGGACCACGTCGCTGACCTCGATCCAGGCGCCCTCGGGGGCCTCGTTGCCACCATCGGCGCAGGGCGGCACCAGCCGATGGTGGCGGTGGCGCGCGACCACGCGCGAGCGGTACTCCGCCAGGTGCAGCGAGGTGTTGACCGCGTGGTCGACGCCCAGCAGGAGCACGAGGGCCTCGGCGTCGTGCAGGCGCGCGAGCGGGGAGCGCTCGCCGAGCCGGTCGCCCAGGGGGTGCGCGCCGCAGAGCTCCTCGGCGCGCGGGCCAAGGGCGGTGAACGACACCTCGGGATGGGGGCTGCGGAGCGCCTCCGGATGGGTGCGCACGACCTCGGGGATCGCGCCCATCCCGCGCGTGGGCGTGAGCGCACGATCGAAGGGCGGCAGGGCCGCGCGCACGGTGGGCACCCACGCCGCGGGGACCGGTGGGTGCTCCCAGTGGGCGGGGTCGCTCAGGCCGGTGTGGGTGGGGACCACGAGCGTGCCGTCCCGACCGATCGCGGCGCGCAGCGCCTCGCACACGGCCACCGGGCCACCGCAGACCCATCCGAGGGCCGACAGGGAGGCGTGCACGAGCACCGTGGCCCCCGCCAGGTCCAGCGCGGCGAGGTCCGCGGTCAGCGAGGCCCGGGTGACGGGCCCGTCGACGCTGCGCGCGATCGCCTCGGCCTCGCCCATGGCGCCCCTCCTTGCCTCGCGTGCCCGAGGACCGCGCGCGTGCGGCCACCACGGGGGCGGGGACCTGCGCGCGCGAGCCTTGCGGGGCGATCCTAGGGCCGCCCCGGGCGTGCCGAGCGCCTACCCTGACCGCGATGACCGGGGAGTTCGTCGACGAGGTGACCGTCACCGCCACCGCCGGGCGGGGCGGCGACGGCGTGACCGCCTTCGATCGCCAGCCCTACGAGCCCAAGGGTCGCCCGGACGGGGGCGATGGCGGCCACGGCGGTGACGTCGTCGTGCGCGCCAGCAAGGACGAGGACAGCCTGCTGGACCTGCGGTACCGACCCCATCGCGCCGCCGGCCGCGGACGCCACGGCAGCGGCGACCGACGGCGCGGCGCGGACGGCGACGCGTGCGTGCTGACGGTCCCCGAGGGCACGATCGTGTCCGACGCCGACCACGGCGAGGTGCTGGCCGACCTCGCCCGCGACGGCGACGAGGTGGTCGTCGCCCGCGGCGGTCGGGGAGGCCGTGGCAACGCGGCGCTGGCCGGTCCGCGGCGGCGGGCCCCGCGCTTCCACGAGCTCGGCGAGCCAGGGGAGCAGCGCCGGGTGCGCTGCGAGCTCAAGCTCCTCGCGGACGTGGCGCTGGTGGGCATGCCGAGCGCCGGCAAGTCCTCGCTGATCGCGCACGTGTCCGCGGCGCGCCCGAAGGTCGCGGCCTACCCGTTCACCACGCTCACCCCGAGGCTCGGCGTGGTGCGCGTCGACGAGACGGACTTCACCATCGCCGACGTCCCGGGGCTCATCGAGGGCGCCAGCGAGGGCCGCGGCCTGGGGCAGCGCTTCCTGCGCCACATCGAGCGGGCCGCCGCGCTGGTCCACGTGCTCGACTGCGCGAGCCTGGAGGGACGCGATCCGAGGGAGGACCTGGCGATCGTCCTCCGCGAGCTGGCGGCCTACGAGCAGCAGGCCGAGGGGCTGCCGGGTCGCCCGCCGCTGACCGAGCGTCCCGCGCTGGTGCTGCTCAACAAGGTCGACGCGGACCGCGAGGTCGCCGAGCTCGTGCGCCCGGACCTGGAGGCGCAGGGCTGGGAGGTGCTCCTTGGCAGCGCGGTGACCGGCGAGGGGCTGACCGCGCTGCTGCGGCGGCTCGCGGAGCTGGTGCGCGCCGAGCGCGCCGTGCGCGCGGTCTCCGAGGAGGTCGCCCCGCGCGGACCGGTGCTGCGACCGGTCGCCGAGCCCGAGCCGGTCCGCGTGGTGCGCGAGGGGCACGCCTGGCGCGTGCGCGGCGGCAACGTGGCCCGGTGGATCGCCCAGACCGACTTCGGCAACGAGGAGGCCGTCGCGCACCTCCAGCGGCGCCTGCGCAGCGCCGGCGCCATCGACGCGCTGGCCCGCGCCGGCGCCCGCGCCGGGGACGACGTGGTCGTCGGCGACGTGGTGTTCGACTTCGAGCCGCCGCCCGACGCCGCCGACGACGATGCGCCCGCGCCGGAGCCCGAGCCTGACGACGCGTGGGAGCTCGACGACGACGTGCTCGAGCCCGAGCCCGATGACGTGCCCGAGCCAGAGCTCGACGACGACGTGCGCGAGCCCGAGCCCGACGCTGGCGACGAGGCGGAGGATCGGCGGTGACGCGGCGGTTCCCTCGACCCCGACGGGTCGTGGTCAAGGTCGGCTCGGCGAGCCTGCGCGGGCCCGATGGGGTCGACCGGGCGTTCCTCGACGACCTGGTCGGCCAGCTCGCGCGCGTGGGGCAGCGCGGCAGCGAGGTCGTGCTGGTCTCCTCGGGAGCGGTGGCCGCCGGGCTGGGCGGGCTCGGCCTGCCGCGGCGACCGCCGGACCTGCCGAGCCTGCAGGCGGCGGCCAGCGTGGGGCAGGGCAAGCTGCTCCACGCCTACGCCGACGCCTTCGCGCCCTACGGGCAGGCCGTGGGCCAGGTCCTGCTCACCCCCTCCGACGTCACCGACCGCACGCGGTACCTGAACGCCCGCAACACCTTCGAGCGGCTGCTGCGCTACCGGGCGGTGCCCGTGGTCAACGAGAACGACACCGTGGCCACCGACGAGCTGCGGTTCGGCGACAACGACCGCCTCGCGGCGCTGGTGGCGTCGATGCTGGGGGCCGAGCTGCTGCTGCTGCTGTCCGACGTGGAGGGCGTGCTGACCGCCCGGCCGGGCGCTGACGTCGCGCCGCGCGTGGTGCCCCAGCTGGACGACCCCGCGGAGGTGGCGCGCTACGACTTCGGCGGCAGCTCGGCGGTGGGCACCGGCGGCATGGCCAGCAAGGTCGAGGCGGCGCGCATCGCGTGGTTCTCCAGCTGCCACACGGTGCTGGCCGCCGCGCGCCGGCCCCAGGTCGTCGAGGACGCGGTGACCGGCCACGAGGTCGGCACCTGGTTCCCGCCCAGCCCCTCGCGGCCCGAGAGCCGGAAGCTGTGGATCGCCTTCGCCCAGCAGCCCAGCGGCGCGGTGGAGGTCGATGCGGGCGCGGTCGACGCGCTGCTGCGCCGCGGCACCTCGCTGCTGGCCGCGGGCGTGGTCGCGGTGCACGGCACCTTCGCGGCCGGCGACCCGGTGGACGTGCGCGGCCCCGACGGGCACATCGTCGCTCGCGGGCTCTCGGCCTTCGACGCCGCGACCCTGTCGGGGCTGCGCGGGCGCAGGCAGGCCGAGGTCGCCGACTCGCTGGCGGTCGCCGACCCGCCCGAGGTCATCCACCGCGACCAGCTGATCGTCCTGGGCGCCCCGGGGCAGCCGCGCTAGCGGTCAGCGGCGCGTGCGCGGCGGGTTGGCGAGGGACTCGCGGTCATCGCGGCGAAAGGCACCCGGACGGGGCCGGTCGGGCAGCCCCTCGCGCGGCACGCGATGGTCGCGCGCGAGATGGTCGTCGAGCTCCTCGTCGACCGCGAAGCGCAGCTCGCACTTGGGGCACTGGCTGACCACGGCGACCTCCTCCTCGGTGCGCGCTGCCGGGGCGGCCACCGTGCGGGCGCCGGCGGCGACGCCCGTCAGCGCGAGCGCTGCTCCTCGTGCTCCTCGTCATGGCGACCCCCGCGCGGGAAGGCTGGGGGACGCTCCAGCTCGCGCCACATGGCCTGGTCGGCGACCTGCAGCAGCAGCTCCTCCAGCAGGGGCGGCTCCACCTCGAGCAGCCGCCACAGCTCGAGGCTGTTGCCGAGGTCGGAGTGCCAGCGCGCGAGGACCTCGTCGTCGGCGCGGTCCAGCTCGATGAGCAGGCTGCGGGCGGGCTGCAGCTTGCGGGTCGAGATCTTGGCGATGTACTCCTCGCGGGACTCCGTCCACCCCAGGCGCACCACGAAGTGCTCGGTGTCGGAGGCCTTGAGGGCCTGGGCGCGCTCGGCGAGCGCCTCGACCAGCTCCTCGTGGCGCTGCATCTGAGCCTGCCGCCGGGCGTGCTCGGCGCGGATCGCCTCCTCGGCCTGCTGCTCGCGGACGCGGTCCATCTCCTGCTCGGCGCGCCGACGCTGCTCGGCGAGCTCGGCGTTGCGCTCCAACCGCTGCTGCAGGGCCTCCTGGAAGTCGCTCATCTGGCTCACCTGGTCGAGGGTGGGGTCGTCGCCCGGCAGTGTGCCCGTTCTCCGTGCGCTCGCACCAGCGCAGGGCCACCGGGTGCGCGGCGACCCTCCGACGACCGTGCGACGACCCTGCACGAGGTGGCCCAGGCCACCCGTCGCACTATCCTTGACGCCCGCGGGAGCATCGGCCCGACCGGCGCTCGGCCGGGCCTGCCCGCGCCGCACCCGCTGCGCCCCGCTCCGTGCTGGGAGGCCCCATGTCGACCGTGCTGGACCTGTGCCGTGCCGCCAAGGCCGCCACGGCGCGCCTGCAGACCGCCACCTCGCAGGAGAAGGACCGGGCGCTCGCCGCGATGGCGGACGCGCTGGACGCCCGCGCCGACGAGGTGCTCGAGGCCAACGCCGCCGACGTCGAGGCCGCCCGCGCGGAGGGGCTGCCCGCGGCGACGGTGGACCGGCTCGCGCTGTCGTCGCAGCGCTTGGCGGGGGTCGCCGACGGCCTGCGCTCCCTGCTCGATCTCCGCGATCCGGTGGGCGAGGTCACCCGCGGCTGGACCCAGCCCAACGGCCTACAGATCCGTCAGGTGCGCGTGCCCCTCGGGGTCGTGGCCATGGTGTACGAGGGGCGGCCCAACGTCACCGCGGACGCGGCTGGCCTGGCCCTGAAGGCCGGCAACGCGGTCGTGCTGCGCGGGTCCTCCAGCGCCATCCGCTCCAACCGCGCGATCGCGGCGATCCTGCGCGACGCGGTGGTCTCGGTGGGCCTGCCCGAGGCCGCGATCACCCTCATCGACGACACGAGCCGCGACGCCGTCAAGGAGCTCATGCGCGCTCGAGGCCTCGTGGACCTGCTGATCCCGCGCGGCGGGGCGGGGCTGATCCAGTCGGTGGTCACCGAGAGCCAGGTGCCGGTCATCGAGACCGGCGTGGGCAACTGCCACGTCTACGTGGACCGCACCGCCGACCTCGCGATGGCCGAGCGCCTGATCGTCAACGCCAAGGCGGCGCGCCCGAGCGTGTGCTGCGCCGCCGAGTCGCTGCTGGTCCATCGCGACGTCGCCGAGGCCCTGCTGCCGCGCGCCGCCGAGGCCCTGGCCCGCGAGGGCGTCGAGCTGCGCGGCGACCCGCCCACCTGCGACCTCGTCGACGCCACGCCGGCCAGCGAGGAGGACTGGGACACCGAGTACCTGGACCTGGTGCTGGCCGTCCGCGTGGTCGAGGACCTCGACGCGGCGCTGGCCCACATCGCCCAGCATGGCACCGGCCACACCGAGGCGATCGTGACCGAGGAGCGCCACGCGGCCCGACGCTTCACCGCCGAGGTCGATGCCGCGGCGGTGATGGTCAACGCCTCGACCTACTTCACCGACGGTGGCCAGTTCGGGTTCGGCGCCGAGATCGGCATCTCGACCCAGAAGCTGCACGCTCGCGGCCCCATGGCCCTGCCCGAGCTCACCTCGACCAAGTACGTGGTCGAGGGGGACGGCCACGTGCGCGGCTGACCCGCGCGCCTCCTACACTCCCGCGCATGGGAACGGCGCGGCGGCTCGGGATCATGGGCGGGACGTTCGATCCCATCCACCTGGGGCACCTCGTCGCGGCCGAGCAGATCCGCGCCGACCTCGCGCTCGACGAGGTCGTGTTCATCCCCGCCGGCGCGCCCTGGCAGAAGGCCCGCGAGGTGACGCCGGCCGAGCACCGCTACCTGATGACCGTGCTGGCCACGGCCGCCAACCCCGCCTTCAGCGTCTCGCGCGTCGAGGTGGACGCGCCAGGCCCCACCTACACGGTCGACACGCTGCGGGCGCTGCGCGAGCGCCTGCCGGACGAGGACCTGTTCTTCATCACCGGCGCCGACGCGATCCTGTCGATCCTGACCTGGCGCGACGCGACGGAGTGCCTGGAGCTGGCCGAGTTCGTCGCCGCCACGCGCCCCGGGCACGACCTGAGCGACCTCGAGGAGACCGGGGTGCGCGAGAAGGTGATGGCGGTGGACGTCCCAGCGCTCGCGATCAGCTCGACCGACGTGCGCGAGCGCATCGCGGCGGGGCGGCCCGTGACCTACCTGATCCCCCGCGAGGTCGAGCAGTACGCCCGCAAGCACGGCCTCTACGGCACCGAGCGCCAGCGCCTGGGGATCGACCAGCCCCGCTAGCCCCCTTGCCTTGTGCCTGCGGCGCCTGTGGTGCGTCGCTGGGGGCACCCGGGTACCATCCGCAGCACAGGCGGCCAGCCCGCCTGCGCAGGTGACCAGCGTCGTACCGGGAGCAACCGCTCTGAGCACCGTCGACACGACCGCCTCCTTCGCGCTCGCCCGCCTCGCGGCCCACGGGGCCGCCGACAAGAAGGCCAGTCGCATCCGCCTGCTCGACGTCGGCGACCTGCTGCAGGTCACCGACGTCTTCGTCATCTGCTCGGCTGCCAGCACCCGCCAGCTCGACGTGATCATCGACCGCGTCGAGGAGGTGTGCCGCGCGCACGGGCACAAGCCCCTGCGGCGCGAGGGCGACCTCACCAGCGGCTGGCTGGTGCTCGACTACGGGGACGTGGTCGTCCACGCGTTCACCGACGAGCAGCGCGCCGTCTACGACCTGGAGCGACTCTGGGGCGATGCCCCGGTCGAGGTCATCGACGACACGCCGCCGCAGCAGGTGGCGACGTCGGCGTGAGCCCACCGCGGCGCGTGCTGCTCGTCCGCCACGCGCAGTCGGAGGGCAACGCCAGCGGGCGCTGGCAGGGCCAGCAGGGCGTCGGGCTGACGCCGCACGGACGGGCCCAGGCCGAGGCCCTCGCTGACCGCCTGGCCGCGCTCCCCGAGGCCGTGCTCGTGCGCAGCGACCTGCAGCGGGTGGCCGAGACGGCCGCGCCGACCCTCGCCCGCACGGGCTGGCAGGCGCACGTCGACGCGCGCTGGCGCGAGCTGGACGTCGGCTCCTGGACCGGCCGCGCGGTGGAGGAGGTCCGCCGGGCCGAGCCCGAGCGCTTCGCCGCCTTCCGCGAGGGGCGCGGTCCCGCGGGTGGCGACGGCGAGTCCTTGCCCGCCCTGCGCGCGCGGGTGGGTGCCGCCGCTGCCGAGGCGCTGGCGATCCGCCCGCAGGCCACCCTGGTGATCGTCACCCACGGGTGGGCGCTGCGAGCGGCGGTGGCCGAGCTCACCCACGCTGGCGAGGGCGCCGAGCGCAGCCGCTTCCACGGGGTCGGCAACGCCGCCGTCTGCGCGCTGTGCGGCGCGACGCCGCCGCTTGCGATCGAGGCCTACGATGACCAGTCGCACCTGCCGAGCGAGCTGCGCAGCGGGCGTCAGCGCATCAGCGCCTGACCGGGGCCCAGACCACGGCCCCGACCAGGGCCCCGACCGCCCGGATCCCTGGTTCGCGTGGATCTGGCAGCGGCTGGCGCCACGGCTGGAGCAGCGCGGGCTCGCCGACCACCGCGCGTGGACCGTGGCCGGGCTGGCGGGTCGCGTGGTCGAGGTCGGCTGTGGCGACGGGCAGATGTTCGCTCACTACCCCTCGACGGTCACCGAGGTCGTGGCGGTGGAGCCCGAGCCCCGCCTGCGCGCCCGCGCCGCGCAGGCGGCCCGGCACGCACCCGTGCCGGTGACGGTGCTGCCCGGACGCGCCGAGGCGCTCCCGGTGGCCGACGGATCCTGCGACGCCGCCGTGGCGATGCTGGTGCTGTGCTCGGTCGAGGCGCCGCGCGTCGCGGCCCGGGAGCTGCGTCGCGTCCTGCGACCCGACGGGCAGCTGCGATTCTGCGAGCACGTGCGCGCGGCCACGCCGCTCGGCCAGCGACTGCAGCGCAGCCTCGACCTCGCGTGGCCGCACGTCGGTGGCGGCTGCCACACCGCGCGGCCCACGGTCACGACGCTGGCCGAGGCTGGCCTGACCCCTCAGCGGCTCGAGCGCTTCGCGTTCCCCTCGCGCCTTCCCACGCCGACCCTGCCCCACGTGCGGGGGATCGCCACGCCCCGGGGCTAGCCAGCCCGGGGCGCGCCGACCTCGCGCCGGCCGGGGCTAGCCGCCGCCGGGCGGACGCTCGTCGGGGTCGGACTGCCACCACGGCCCGGTGCGCAGCCGCGACAGCCAGCGGATGCCGCGGCGGTCGGGCTCCTCGGTGCGGCGGTGGCGCCACAGCGCCTTGCGGTACTCGGTGTTCATCTCGGCGATGACGCGCAGGGGGATGTCGGCGGGGCAGGCGGGCTCGCACTCGCCGAGGTTGGTGCAGGACCCGAAGTCCGCCTCCATCGTGTCGACCATGTTGCGCACGCGCTCGGCGCGCTCGACCTGTCCCTGGGGCAGCGAGGCCAGGTGCGCGACCTTCGCCCCCGTGAACAGCTGCGCCGCGGCGTTCGGGCAGGCGGCCACGCATGCGCCGCAGCCGATGCAGGCGGCGAAGTCCATGGCCTGGTCGGCCTCGTCGCGGTTGACGGGCATGGTCACCGCCTCGGGGGCGGCGTTGGTGGGGGTCGACACGTAGCCGCCCGAGGCCACGATCCGATCGAGGCCCGAGCGGTCCACGACGAGGTCGCGGAGCACCGGGAACGCCTCGGAGCGGAAGGGCTCGATGCGCACCGTGTCGCCCTCGGAGAAGCTGCGCAGGCGCTGCAGGCACGAGGGGGTGTAGTCGACGGGCCCGTGCGGGCGCCCCTCGACCATCACGCCGCAGCTGCCGCAGATGCCCTCGCGGCAGTCGTGGTCGAACGCCACTGGCTCCCGGCCCTCGTCGACGAGCTGGGCGTTGAGCAGGTCGAGCAGCTCCAGCACGCTCATCTCGGGTCCGGCCTGGTCCACTTGATAGCGCTCGAAGCGCCCCGCGTCGCTCGCGTCCTGCTGACGCCACACGTCCAGCTGCAACCGCATTACTTGTAGCTCCTCGTCGCCAGGGCGATCCGCTCGAAGGTGAGGGGCTCGCTGCGGCGGACCGGACGACCGTCCGGTCCGGCCGGAGCCCAGGCGGAGGTGCTGGCCCAGTGCTCGTCGTCGCGCTGCGCCTCGCCCTCCTCGGTCTGGTACTCGGTGCGGAAGTGCGCCCCCGCGGACTCCTCGCGGTCCAGGGCGTCCAAGGCCATCAGCTCGCCCATCTCCAGGAAGTCGGCGACGCGACCCGCGCGCTCGAGCTCCTGGTTGAGCTGCTGGCCGTGCCCGACCACGCGGACGTCGCGCCAGAACTCCTCGCGCAGGTCGCGGATCGCGTCGGCGCCCTTGGCCAGGCTGTGACCGTTGCGCTCCACGCCCACGTGGTCCCACAGCAGGTCGCCGAGCTCCTTGTGGAAGTAGTCGGGCCCGCGCGTGCCGCCCACGCTGAGCAGGGCGTCGATCTGCTCGCGGACGTCGCGCACGGTGGCCTGCACGTCCGGGTGGTCCTCGGGGAGGGGGTCGGTGCCGAGCTGGGGTGCCAGGTAGTTCGGCACGGTCCAGGGCAGCACGAACCACCCGTCCACCGAGGCCGACAGCAGGGAGTTGGCGCCCAGCCGGTTGGCCCCGTGGTAGTTGAAGCTCGCCTCGCCGCCGACGAACAGGCCAGGGATCGAGCTCATCCCGTCGTAGTCGGTCCACAGGCCGCCCATGACGAAGTGGGGGCCGGGCGCGATGCGCATCGGCTCGGTCCAGGGGTCCTCGCCCGTGGCGTCGATGTAGAGCTCGAACAGGTTGCTGTAGCGGTCCTCGATCGTCTTGCGGCCCAGCCGCGCGATCGCGTCGGAGAAGTCGAGGTAGACGCCGTTGCGCAGCGGGCCCACGCCCTTGCCGGCGTCCAGCTGGGCCTTGGCGGCCCGCGAGGAGATGTCGCGCGGCGCGAGGTTGCCGAAGGAGGGGTAGAGGCGCTCCAGGTAGTAGTCGCGCTCCTCCTCGGGGATCTCGTTGGGCGGGCGCGTGTCGCCGGGCTCCTTGGGGACCCAGACGCGACCGTCGTTGCGCAGCGACTCGCTCATCAGGGTGACCTTGGACTGCCACTCGCTGTTGAGCGGCAGCGAGGTCGGGTGGAACTGCACGTAGCAGGGGTTGGCGAACAGCGCGCCCCGCTTGTGGGCCCGCCAGGTCGCCGAGACGTTGGATGACTTGGCCAGGGTGCTCTTGAAGTAGGCGTTGCCGTAGCCGCCCGTGGCCAGCACCACCGCGTGAGCCGTGACCGGTCGGATCTCGCCGGTGACGAGGTCGCGCACGACGATGCCCACCGCGCGCCCCTCGGAGACGATCAGGTCGAGCATCTCGGTGCGCGTGTGCAGCGTCAGGCGCCCGGCGCCGACCTCCTTGAGCAGCTGCTGGGAGCCGGCGATCTGCAGCTGCTGCCCGGTCTGGCCGCGCGCGTAGAAGGTCCGGGAGACCTGCACGCCGCCGAAGGAGCGGGTGGCGATGCCGCCGCCGTACTCGCGGGCGAAGGGCACGCCCTGGGCGGTCATGTGGTCGATGACGCGGACCGACAGCTCCGAGAGCCGGTAGGCGTCGGCCTCGCGGGCGCGGAAGTCGCCGCCCTTGACGGTGTCGCGGAAGAAGCGCTCCACCGAGTCGCCATCGGCCTTGTAGCCCTTGGCGGCGTTGATGCCGCCCTGGGCAGCCACGCTGTGGGCGCGCCGGGGGGCGTCGTGGAAGGTGAACGCCTCGACCTGGTAGCCGAGCTCGGACAGCGTCGCCGCCGCGCCGGCGCCGGCCAGCCCCGTGCCCACGACGATGACCTTGAACTTGCGCCGGTTCGGGGGATTGACCAGCTTCAGGTCGAGCTGGTGGTTCTCCCACAGCTCGGCGAGGTCACCGGTCGGCGCGGCCCCGTGGATCTCCGGTCCCACGGCACGGCGCTGGTCGAGATCAGCGATCATTCGCAAGCCTCCCGTTCGCTTCTCGGACCATCCTGCCGCGCTGGCCGCGGCGCGGGCTCTCGGGAGGGTCCTGCGATGCGGGTCGAAGGTCCCTGCGGCGGTGCGCCGCGAGCGCTGATGCGCCCACCCTCGCACACGCGAACGGCCCCGCGCGAGCGCGGGGCCGTCGTTGCCACCTCGCGTGAGCCGGGACCGGGGGGGGCGCCCTTGTGGCGCCGTCGGTCCGGCTCTCACCGCCGCGCGTCCCTTCGTGGACGCCGGCGGCCGCGAACCGCTCGGCATCGTGATGCCGGAGTGGAGCCGACGGGACTCGAACCCGTGACCTCAGCCATGCCATGGCTGCGCTCTACCACCTGAGCTACGGCCCCCAGAGCGGTTCGGCAGTGTAGCGAGGAGCGCTGGGGCGCGCCACGCGGCCTGCCGCGATCCGCGCGCCCCATCATCGCACCGTTCAGTGACGCTCGCTGGCCCAGTCGACCATGCGCTGGGTCAGCTCGCTGGAGACGTCGGCGAAGCTGGTGCCCACGTCCAGGTGAGCCAGCGCCTCGTCGCGCCGCCCGCGCAGGGCGAGCTCGAGGATGCCGCCGGCCTCCTCGTGGAACTTGGCGTGCAGACGGCCGATCTCCTCGACGCGCTCGTCGCGCGGCTGGGTGGCCAGCCACTTGCCGAACGCGCAGCGGTCGTTGGCGCGGGCCGTGACCGGGTCGAAGCTGCTGCGGCCGGTGTGCGCGGCGTCCTCCAGGCGCGCCTTCCACATGCCGTGCGCGGCGATCGCGGCGCGCACCGGGTCCTCGCCGGTGTCGGTGTCGCCGACCACGTTGCCGAGCTGCAGCGACGTGCCCGCCAGCCGCTCGGCCGTGTGGAACGCGTCGGTGGCGCGCTCCCCGGCGCTCTGGCTGGCCTGGGTCACGCTCGCGGCCCGCTCGGCGACGTCGCTGGCGCCCGAGGAGGCCTCATGGACGTTGCGGGTCATCTCCTCGGCGGTGGCGCTCTGCTCCTCGACCGCCGAGGCGATCGCGCTCTGGTTCTCGTCGATCTGCTGGATCGTCTCGGTGATGCCGGCGATGGCCTCGGCGGTCTCGTGAGCGGCGTCCTGGACCTGGGTGATGGTCTCGCTGATCCGCTCGGTGGCCTGGGCGGTCTCGCTGGCGAGGTCCTTCACCTCATGGGCGACCACGGCGAAGCCCTTGCCGGCCTCGCCGGCGCGGGCGGCCTCGATGGTGGCGTTCAGGGCCAGCAGGTTGGTCTGCTCGGCGATGGAGTGGATGAGCTTCGCGGCGTCGCCGATCTCGCCGGAGCTCGTGGACAGCCGGCGCACCACCTCGCCGGTGTCCTCGGCCTTGCTCGCCCCCTCGCGGGCCACGGTCGCCGCCGTGCTGGCCTGCTGGGTGATCTCCTGGATGGAGGCCGACATCTCCTCGGTGCCGGTGGCCAGCGAGCCGACGTTCGAGCTCACCTGCTCGATCGCGGCCGCGGCGGACCCGAGCTGCTCGGCCACCTCGTTGGCGTCGCGGGCCAGCAGCGTGCTGGCCGCGCGCATCTCCTCGGCGCCCACCGCCAGGTCGCCGCTGGTGGTCGCCAGCGGGCGTCCTACCGAGCGTCGCAGGCTCAAGGCGATCCCCGCGGCCACGACGACCGTGGCGACCCCGAGCACCGTCAGCAGCGTGGTCAGGCCCACCCGGGCGGTGTAGACCTCGGTCACGGCGAGGATCGCGACCACGACCGCGATCACGGCGACCACGGCGGGCACCGCCACGGCTCCGATGAGCTTCTGGTTCAGCGTCAGGTTCTGCAGCTTCCCGGCCATGGCAGGGCTCCTCGTCAGGCTCGCGACCGCACGACTGCGCTGCTGTCCCGGGTCGGCCGCTGCCGCCGGTGCGTAAGGCGGAGCAGGCAACGCCGAGGAGGCGCGCGGAAGGGGCGATGCTGACAAGGCGCCCGCCTCGGCCCTGCCCGCTCCCGTGGACTGCCCCGTCGGGGACCTCGCTAGACTGCGTCCGCCCAGTTCGGCGAGCACCTCCGAGGAGCGCAACGGTGACCGACGCGGTTCGCACCGGCTACGACCCGCACGAGATCGAGCCCCGCTGGCAGCAGTGGTGGAGCGACCAGCGGCTCTTCGAGGCGCGCGAGGACGCCACGGCGCCGCCCTTCTACGCGCTGCACATGTTCCCCTACCCCTCGGGGGACCTCCACATGGGGCACGTCGAGGCGTTCAGCCTCGCCGATGCCGTGGCGCGCTACCAGCGGCTGCAGGGCTACGAGGTCATGAACCCGATCGGGTGGGACTCCTTCGGGCTCAACGCCGAGAACGCGGCGATCCGTCGCGGCATCGACCCCAAGCAGTGGACCTACGACAACATCGAGACGCAGGCGGCGACCATGCAGCGCCTGGGCCTCGCGTGGGACTGGTCGCGGCGGCTGCACACCTCGGACCCCGAGTACTACCGCTGGACCCAGTGGATCTTCCTGCAGCTGTACGAGGCGGGCTGGGCCTACCGGGCCGACTCCGAGGTCAACTGGTGCCCCTCGTGCCAGACGGTGCTGGCCAACGAGCAGGTGCACGACGGGGCCTGCGAGTACTGCGACACCGAGGTCACCAAGAAGCCGCTGACGCAGTGGTTCCTGAAGATCACCGACTTCGCCGAGCGGCTGCTCGACGACATGCGCCACCTCGAGGACACCTGGCCACAGCGGGTGCTGGCGCTGCAGCGCAACTGGATCGGTCGCAGCGAGGGCGCCAACGTCACCTTCCGGATCGCAGCGCCGTCGCAGGACGCCGAGCAGGGCGAGGAGGTCGTGGTCTACACCACGCGCCCCGACACCCTGTACGGGGCGACCTTCTTCGTGGTGGCGCCCGAGCATCCCCAGGCGCGCGCGTGGGCGCAGGCCGGCGGGGCCGTCGAGGCGTTCGACGCCTTCCGCGAGCGCGTCCGCCGCAAGAGCGACGTGGAGCGCGAGGCCGCCGGCGGCGACAAGGACGGCGTGCCGCTGGGCGTGGAGGCGGTCAATCCCGTCAACGGCGAGCGCCTGCCGGTCTACGCCGCCGACTATGTGCTCATGGGCTATGGCACCGGCGCGATCATGGCCGTGCCCGCCCACGACCAGCGCGACCTGGACTTCGCGCGCGCCCACGACCTGCCGGTCCGCGTGGTCGTCGCTCCCGAGGACGCGCAGGCGCCCGACCCCGCGACGATGACCGAGGCCGCCGCGGGGGAGGGGACCACCGTCAACTCCGGCCCCTACGACGGCCTCCCCTGGCCCGAGACCAAGGACCGCATCACCCGCGACCTCGCGGCGCGGGGGCTCGGCGAGTTCGCGGTGAACTACCGCCTGCGCGACTGGCTGGTCAGCCGCCAGCGCTTCTGGGGCTGCCCGATCCCGATCATCCACTGCGAGCGCTGCGGCCAGGTCCCGGTGCCCGAGGAGGAGCTCCCCGTCGAGCTCCCCGACCCCAGCGAGGTGGCGTTCACCCCGGGCGGCGAGTCGCCGCTGGCCGAGCACGAGGGCTTCACCTCGGTCGACTGCCCGCGCTGCGAGGGGCCCGCGCAGCGCGAGACCGACACGATGGACACCTTCGTGGACTCGTCGTGGTACTTCCTGCGGTACTGCTCGCCGGATCGTGACGACGTCGCCTTCGATCCCGAGGCGGTGCGCCGCTGGATGCCCGTCGACCAGTACACCGGCGGCATCGAGCACGCCATCCTGCACCTGCTCTACGCCCGCTTCTTCACCAAGGCGTTGCACGACCTCGGCCACGTCGACTTCGTCGAGCCCTTCACCCGCCTGAAGTCCCAGGGGATGGTCCTCAAGGACGGGGCGGCCATGAGCAAGTCCAAGGGCAACCTCGTGGAGCCCAAGGAGGTCGTCAGCGAGTTCGGCGCCGACACGCTGCGCACCACGATGCTGTTCGCCGGGCCGATCGAGGACGACGTCGACTGGTCCGACGTCAGCCCCGCCGGGACGTTCCGGTGGCTCTCGCGGCTGACGCGCCTGGTCGACGCGCACGTCGCCGCCGGCGAGGACGACGCGGGCACCGACGACGCCCGCGCCAGCCTGCGTCGCGCCACCCACCAGGCCATCGCGGGCGTGGGCGGTGACGTCGCGGCCTTCAAGTACAACACCGCCATCGCCAAGCTGATGGAGCTGTCCAACGCCGTGGGCGCCGCCCAGCGCGACGGCGTGGCCGGCGCGCCGGTGCGCGAGGCCCTGGAGGCCGCTGCCGTCATGCTGTCGCCGATCGCGCCGCACGTGGCCGAGGAGCTGTGGCACCGCCTGGGCCACGAGCAGTCCGTCGCCGTGCAGCGCTGGCCCGAGCACGATCCCGCGCTCCTGGTCACCGACATCGTCACGGTGCCAGTGCAGGTCGACGGCAAGGTCCGTGGCGAGATCGAGGTCGCCGTCGAGGCCGCGGAGGACGAGGCCCTCGCCGCCGCCCGCGACGTCGCCAACGTGGCGCGACACCTCGAGGGGCGCGCGCTGGCCAAGACGATCTGGGTCCCCGGGCGCATGCTGAACCTGGTCACCAAGCCGGGCTGACCCCCGGCCCTGCGCCGCCGCGCGGCGCCGAGGGGCGGCGCCGGGCACACCAGGGTCCTGGCAACGGGGGTCCAGGCGGCCCTGGGGCGTGTCATGCTGCCAGTGGCAGCGTCGGCAGCGCCGACCCTGCCGCAGCGGTACGGCGCCGACCCTGCCGCACCGGTCCGGGCCTCCTCGCCCGGCCGCAGGGCAGGATCGGGGAGGAGCCCCGATGCGGCCCAGGCCAGACCACGATCGCGAGGGCACGCCCCGCGTGGGCCCAGCGACGGGCGCGCACGGCTCCGACCCGGTCACCGACCACGGGCGCGTGACGACTGAGCGCTCGCCCCTGCTGATCCTGATCGTCGTGGTGGTCCTGGTGCTGCTGGGCATCGGGGTCGCCCTGGCGGTGCTGCAGGCCCAGCACCGCCAGTCCTTGCAGGACCGCTTCGCGATGCGCGCGCAGCTGGCGGCGTCGTACGTGGCGCTCGAGCTCGACCAGCAGGCCCGCTGGCTCGACGCGCAGGCCGAGGCGCGCCTGGCCGAGGGCGCGCTGGACGCCTCGGGCTTCGCGGTCGCGGTGCGCGCCTCGCCGGTGCGGGCCGGCGCGATCCTGGATGCCGCGGGTCGCGAGCGCGCACGCGTGCCCGAGGACGCCGAGCTGTGCGCCACCCTGCTGGACCCCGCCGCGCCCCACCTCGTCGCCGCCGCCGACGGCCGCACCGGCGTCAGCGACCTCACGGTCTGCCCCAGCGCCCCGGAGCCGGTGATCGCCCTCGCCCTGCCGATCGGCGAGCACGAGCGCCCGCAGGCGCTGCGCTACGTCGCGGCGCTGCCCGTCGACTCCCTCGGCCTGCAGGCCTACCTCGACGAGGCCGTGGAGCTCTACGGCGGGGACGGCTTCGTCGTGGACGGCGAGGGCACGGTGCTCGCGGCCACCGGCGAGGCCGCGCCGCACCTCGCGGGGGACCATGGCCCGGCCCTCTCGGCCCTCGAGCCCGACCTGGACGCCGCGGTCGCCTCGGCGCCTGCGGGAGCGGTGGAGCGCGACGAGGTCGCCGCGCGCTACCAATCCGTGGACGTCCCCGATGCGCCGTGGCAGCTGATCCTGGTCGCCTCACGGGCACGGCTGCTGGCGCCGGTGACGGGCTGGTCGGTCGCCGGGCCATGGTTGGCCTACTGGCTGCTGGTGCTGGTCAGCGGCGCCTCGCTGGGACTGCTGCGCGACGCCCTGCGCAGCCGCGGGCGCGTGGCCGCGGCGCACGCGGCGCTCACGGAGGCCAACGCCGAGCTGGCGCGCTCCAACCGCGACCTCGAGCAGTTCGCCTATGCCGCCTCCCACGACCTCCAGGAGCCGCTGCGCAAGGTCGCCAGCTACACCGAGCTGCTGGCCCGGCGCTATCAGGGTCGCCTCGACGACGCCGCCGACGAGTTCATGGCGTACGCCGTCGACGGCGCCCGGCGCATGCAGCGCCTCATCCAGGACCTGCTCACCTACTCGCGGGTGCGGCAGTCCACCGAGCGCACGGCGGTCGACCTCGCCTCGGTGACCAAGGCTGCCCTCGACGCGCTCGGACCGGCCCTGGAAGAGCGGCAGGCCACCGTGACGGTCGGCGCGCTGCCCGCGGTGCGCGGCGACCCCGCCGCGCTCACACGGCTGCTGCAGAACCTCGTGGGCAACGCGATCAAGTTCGTGGAGGGACGGGCGCCCACGGTGGCGATCGACGCGGAGGCCACGGACGGCCTGGTGTGCCTCACGGTGCGCGACAACGGCATCGGCATCGCGCCCGAGCACCTCGAGCGGATCTTCGACCTGTTCGAGCGCCTCGGCGCGCGCGAGGCCTACCCCGGCACCGGACTGGGGCTGTCGATCTGCCGTCGCATCGTGGAGGCGCACGGGGGACGCATCTGGGCCACCTCCACGGTCGGCGAGGGCACCACGGTGCACGTCGAGCTGCCCGCCGCACCGACTGGCACGCACGACGCCGGCGAGCGGGCCACGTCCGGGCCTGCCACGTCGGCGGTCCGCCCCCGCACAGGAGGGTCACCGTGACCGCCCAGCCCCGCCCGATCTCGATCCTGCTGTGCGACGACGACGCCGGTGACGTCCGCCTGACCCGCGAGGCGCTCGCCGAGTCGAAGCTGCGCAACGAGCTCAACGTGGTCGCCGACGGCGACGAGGCGCTGGCGTTCCTGCGCCGCGGACCCGGCCACGAGGCGGCGCCGCGCCCCGACCTCATCCTCCTCGACCTCAACATGCCGCGCCGGTCCGGCCACGAGCTGCTGGCCGAGATCAAGCGCGACCCCGAGCTCGCGCTGATCCCGGTGACGGTGCTGACGACCTCCAGCGCCGACGCGGACGTGCAGCGCAGCTATCGCCTGCACGCTAACGCCTTCGTCACCAAGCCCATCGACCTGGCGCAGTTCCTGGTCATCGTCCAGGAGATCGAGCAGTTCTGGGTCCAGATCGTGGCGCTGCCGCCACGGGACGGCGAGGGCGCCCCACCGGAGGACGGCCCATGACCGGGCTGGCCGACCCGCCCCAGTCACAGCGCGCGCGGTCGGCCCGGGAGCATGAGCCAGCGCCGCTGCGGCTGCTGCTCGTCGAGGACGACGACGCCGACGCGCGGCTGGTCGCCGAGTCGCTGCGCGACGTGGCGCCAGGGCCCCACGCGCTCGAGCGCGTCGCGCGCCTCGCGGACGCGCTCGAGGGGGTCGCGCAGCAGCGACCCGACCTGGTGCTGCTCGACCTGTCGCTGCCCGACAGCGGCGGCCTCGACACCCTGGCGCGCACGCGCGCGGCGCTGTCGGGCACCCCGATCGTGGTGCTGACCGGCCTGGACGACGGGCAGACCGCGCGCGAGGCGCTGCGCCAGGGCGCGCAGGACTACCTCGTCAAGGGGGCCTACGACCCGGGCCTGCTCGCCAAGACCGTGCAGCACGCCCTAGAGCGCCACGCCGTCACCGCGGCGCTGCACGCCTCCGAGCAGCGCTTCCGAGAGGTCTTCGACAACGCCCCGATCGGCATGGCCCTGTGCGGCCTGGCCGGCGACGAGCTCGGCCGCGTCCTGCGCGCCAACGCGGCGCTGTGCCGCCTGTCGGGGCTGCCCATGCACGAGCTGGTGAGCACGCGGCTCGCCGCCCTGTTCGACGCGCCCAGCCGCGAGCTGCTGGTCGCGGCGCTCGGTGCCGCCGAGGTCCACGACGCCACGCTCATCGCCGTGCTGCGCCACGCCGACGGCGCGCTGCGGTCGCTGGAGGCGACCGTGGCCCTGGTCGAGCTCGCGGGGGAGGCGACCGCGATCGTGCAGCTGGTCGACGTCACCGCTCGCCTGGAGGCCGAGGAGAGCCTGCGCGCGCTCGCGCTGTACGACCAGCTCACCGGCCTGCTCAACCGGACGCTGCTGCAGGAGCAGCTGGCGCTCGCGCTGCGGCGCAGCGCGCGCGGCACCGGGCAGGTCGGCGTGTTCTACCTCGACCTCGACGGCTTCAAGCACGTCAACGACACCTACGGGCACGCCGTCGGCGACCAGCTGCTCGCGCAGGTCGCCCAGCGGCTCCAGTCGGCGCTGCGCGCTGGCGACGCCGCGGCGCGACCCGGGGGCGACGAGTTCGTGGTCATCTGCGAGGGCATCACCAGCAGCGAGATGGCCCAGCGCATCGCCCGCCGCCTGCAGGCGGCGGTGCGGGGATCGGGGGCGGGCACCCAGAGCGGGCCACGGGTCCGCGGGAGCGTCGGCGTGTGCCTGGCGCGGCACCCGGTCGAGGCCGACGAGGCCCTGCGCCGCGCTGACGCGGCCATGTACACCGCCAAGCGCAGCGGCAGCGGCGTCGCGCTGTACAGCGCGGGGATGGCGCGCGCGACCTCCGAGCGGCTGGCCCTGGAGAGCGCGCTGCGGGCAGCGATCGACGGCGACGAGCTGCGCGTGGCGTATCAGCCGCTGCGCTCGGCCGACGACTGCGCCGTGCGTGGGGTCGAGGCCCTGGTCCGTTGGGCCCACCCCGAGCTCGGGATGCTGCGGCCCGCGGCGTTCCTCGACACCGCCGAGGCGACCGGCCTGATCGTGCCGCTGGGCGCGCGGGTGCTGGAGCTCGCCTGCGCGCAGGTCGCGTCCTGGAACCGCGACCGCGGCGACGCGCCGCTGGCGCTGTGGGTCAACGTCGCCAACCAGCAGCTGGCGCCCAGCGTCCTGACCGACCAGGTTCGCGCGGCGCTCGCCGCCAGCGGGCTGCCGCCCTGGCTGTTGCGCCTGGAGCTGACCGAGCAGGTGCTGCTCGCTGCGCGAGCCGGCATGGTCGAGGAGCTGTCGGCCATCACCGCGCTGGGCGTGGGCGTCGGCCTCGACGACTTCGGCACCGGGTACGGCGCGCTGGGCGCGGTCGCGCGGCTGCCGGTGTCGTTCCTCAAGCTCGACCGCGTGTTCGCCGCGCAGGCGCCGACCGACGCGACGGCGGCGGCGATCTGCCGTGCGGTGATCGGGCTGGGCGCCGACCTCGACCTGACCGTGGTCGGCGAGGGCGTGGAGGAGGAGGGCCAGCGCGCCTGGCTGGCCCGCGCGGGCTGCGACCTCCTCCAGGGTCACCTGCTGGGCGAGCCCGCGCTCCCCGACGTCGACCTGCGCGAGCGCTGAGAGGGCGCGCGAAGGTCCCGCGCCGCCTGGGACCCTCGACCGTTGGGGTGCCCTGCATCGACCGCAACCCTGGCGCTTGCGCCCAGGGATCCCGACGACGAGGCACTGCGATGCTGAACCTCACCCGCCTGCTCGACCCGACGCCGCCCGACCCCGACGACGTCCGCTACGGCACGCGGCGCCCCGCCGGGGCTCGGCGACCGGTGGTGGCCTGGACGGTCACGCGGCGCTGCAACCTCGCCTGCCGGCACTGCTACTCGGCGTCGATCGACAAGCCCTATCCCGGTGAGCTCACCGACGAGCAGGCCTTCGCGTTCCTGGACGACCTGATCGCGATGCCGGCCAGCGGGCTGCTGATGAGCGGCGGGGAGCCGCTGATGCACCCGCGCGCCCTCGACTTCGCCGAGCACGCCAGCGCCGGGGGGCTGCGCGTGACGCTGTCGACCAACGGCACGCTCGTGGCCGACGAGGCCTTCGCCGATCGTGCCGCGCAGGCCGGCTTCTCCTACTTCGGCATCAGCTTCGATGGCGTGGGCGCGGCGCACGACGACTTCCGCGGCGAGCCCGGCGCGTTCCAGCGCAGCCTCGAGGGGGTGCGCAACCTCAAGGCCCGCGGCCAGCGGGTCGGGCTGCGGATGACGCTGACCGCCACCGCGACGCCGCACCTCGAGGAGATCCTCGAGCTGATCGAGGCCGAGGACCTCGACCGCGCCTGCTTCTACCACTTCGCGCCCTCGGGCCGGGGACGCGCCGCGATGGCCGAGACCATCACCCACGAGCAGTCCCGCGCCGCGGTCGACCGGATCATCGAGTTCGCCGACCGGATGCGCGTCGAGCGGCCCGACAAGGAGATCCTGACCGTCGCCAACGCGGCCGACGGCGCCCGGCTGCTCGGCTGGCTCGAGGAGCAGGGCCGCGACACGACCGCCGCCTGGGAGCGCTTGGAGCGCGTGGGCGGCAACCGGTCGGGCAAGGCGATCGCCCACGTCGACAACACCGGCAACGTCCACCCCGACCAGTTCAGCTGGGGCCAGAGGGTGGGCTCGGTCAAGGAGCAGCCGCTGTCGCAGATCTGGGCCGACGAGTCGGGCCTGCTCGGCGAGCTGCGGTCCAAGGAGCAGCGCCTGGCCGGGCGCTGCGCCTCGTGCCGCTACCTGCCGGTGTGCGGCGGCAACCTCCGCGCCCGCGCCAAGGCCGTGGGCGACGGCCAGTGGGGCTCGGACCCGGGCTGCTACCTCACCGACGCCGAGATCGGCGTCGAGGACCTGGCCGCGGAGGGGGCGTTCGCATGAGCAGCGCCCACGGCAACGGGCACGCCCCGTCGACGCCGGGCCCGCCCGGACGGCCGCGCTTCGACCTGAGCCAGGCGCCGATCACCGTGGCCTGGGAGACCACCCGCGCCTGCGGCCTGCGGTGCCTGCACTGCAGGGCCGAGGCGATCCGGCAGCGCCAGCCCGACGAGCTCGACACCGACGAGGGCCTCGCGCTGATCGACGGGATCGCCGACGCGGGCGCCAAGGTCGTGGTCCTGACGGGCGGTGACCCGCTGCGGCGCGACGACCTCGAGGCCCTCATCGCCCACGGCGCCGAGCGGGGCCTGCACGTCGGCGTCTCGCCGGCGGTGACGGGGCTGCTGCGCCACGAGCGGGTCGCGTCGCTGGTGGCGGCGGGTGCCAGCACCATCCACCTGTCCCTGGACGGCGCGGGGCCGGAGACCCACGACGGGCTGCGCGGGGTCCGCGGCTCCTTCGAGCGCAGCCGCACCGCGTGCGAGTGGGTGGCGCCGCTGGGCGCGCGGCTGCAGATCGGCACGTCGGTCACCCGCGAGACCGTCGCGGACCTGCCCGCACTGGCCGAGCTCGTCGGCGACCTCGGCGTGACCATGTGGAACCTGTTCTTCCTCGTCCCGACCGGCCGCGGGCAGACGATGACGCCGCTGTCGGCCGACGAGCAGGAGGAGACCCTGCGCTGGCTCGCGCGGATCGCCGACGACCTGCCCTTCGGGGTGCGGACCACCGCGGCGCCGACCTATCGGCGCGTGCGCGGCGACCTCGGGCTCGACCCGCCGCCGGCGGGCTCGGCCAACGACGGCAAGGGCTTCCTGTTCGTCTCCGCCAAGGGCGAGGTGCAGCCCAGCGGCTTCCTGCCGGTCACGGTCGGCGACGCGCGCCACGACGACCTCGGCGTGGTGTACCGCGAGGCTCCGCTCATGCAGGCGCTGCGCGACCCCACCCGCCTCGGCGGGATCTGCGGCGACTGTGACTGGCGCGAGACCTGCGGCGGCAGCCGGGCGCGCGCCTACGCGCTGACCGGGGACGTGCTGGCCGCCGACCCGACCTGCGGTCGCGTGGCGGCCGCGCAGGAGCCGCTGGCGGCGAGCGCTCCACCGGGCTGAGCCCAGGCTGGGGTCGTCCACAGCCGCGCCGGCCCGCGTCGTCGGCGCGGCGGTCGCCTGCCGTAGCGTCAGGGCATGGTCGCCTGGCGCGAGTGGCTCGACGCGATGCGGGGCACCTTGCGCTGCACGCGCGCCGAGGCGTTGGCGCTCGCGGTGCTCGCGGCTGGCGCGGTGGTCGTCACGGCAGGCCTGCTCTGGCTCGCGGTGCCAGCGGCCGACCCCGCGGGCGACCTCGCCGAGGGCGCTGACCCCGTCGATCCGGCCGCGCCAGCCGATCCGACCGATCCGGCCGATCCCGGCAAGCCTGCCGCGCCGGCCGACCCGACCACCGGCGAGCCGGTCGCGCCCACGCCGGCGGCACCCGCCGAGCCGGACCCGGTCGCGGTGCACGTCACCGGACAGGTCGCCCAGCCCGGCGTGGTCACGCTCTCCGACGCCGATCGGGTGACCGACGCCGTCGAGGCCGCCGGCGGGCCGACGGCCGGTGCCGACCTCGAGGCGGTCAACCTCGCCCGACCGCTGCGCGACGGCGAGCGCCTGCACGTGCCCCACGTCGACGACGACGCCGCCACCCGCGCCGCGGCGCAGGCCCCGGACGGGCAGGCCGAGGACGCGCCGGTGCCGCTGAACACCGCCGACGCGGCCGCGCTGGAGGCGCTGCCCGGCGTCGGCGAGGTCACCGCGGAGCGGATCCTGTCGCACCGTGAGGCCCACGGCGACTTCGCCGCCGTCGAGGAGCTCCTCGAGGTGCCCGGCATCGGGGAGGCCACCCTCGAGCAGCTCCGCGACCACCTGACGCTGTGACCACCCCCGCGGCGTGGCTGGTGGCGGCCGCGGCCTGGCTGGGCGCGCTCGCTGGCGCGCCCGACCGCACGCTCGCGCTGTGGCCCGCCGCCTGGCCACCGCTGGCGGCGCTCGCGCTCGCGGCGCTCGGCCTGGGCCTCGGGGTCCTGGCCTGGCGTCAGCCCGACCGCGCCGACGACCTCGACCCCGGCGGGCGGGCAGCCCGGGCGTCGCGCCTGGCCCTCCTGGCGCTCGCCATCGCGCTCGTCGCCGCCGGCAGCGCAGGGGCGCGCACGGCGGTGGCCGAGCAGGGCGTGCTGGCGCAGGAGGCGCAGGCGGGCACCACCGGCGTGGTCGAGGCCGTGGCCGTCACCGACCTGCGGGGCACCCACGGTGGCTGGCAGGTCGTGCGCGTCGAGGAGCTGGACGGGCGGGCCCTGCGCGAGCGGGCCTGGTGGTGGCTCGACGCCGGCATCGCACCACCGACCGTGGGGGAGCGGGTGAGTGCGCGCGTCACGCTCGGACCGCTCGAGCCCGAGGGCCTCGAGGCCCACGTCGCGCGGCTGGGCGCCAGCGCCCGCCTGCGCGTCCACGGCGAGCCCGAGCCCCTGGAGGCGCCCGGCTGGCTGCTCGCCTCCACGCAGGGCGCGCGCGACCGCTTCGCGGCCGTCGCCCATGCGGCGCTGCCCGAGGAGCGCGCGGCGGTGCTCACCGCGCTGGTGACCGGCGATCGACGCGGTGAGCCGCCAGTGCTGCGCGAGCAGCTGTCGCAGGCCGGGCTGGCCCATCTCGTGGTGGTCTCGGGGCGCCACGTCGGCGTGCTGCTCGCCGGGGTCCTGGCCACGAGCGCGCTGCTCCGCGCGGGCGTGCGGGGGCGGCGGCTCGTGGCGCTGGCGTGCCTGGCCTGGTTCGCGGTGCTGACCCGCTGGCAGCCGAGCGTGCTGCGCGCCTCGGGGATGGCCGCGCTGGTGCTGGCCGCCGGCATCAGCGGACGCGGCAGTGAGCCACGCCATGCGCTGGCCACCGCCGTCACGGTGCTGCTGCTGCTCGACCCGCGGCTGGCCAGCCAGCTCGGCTTCGGCCTGTCGGTCAGCGCCACCGCCGGCGTGCTCGTGGTCGCGCCCTGGCTCGCAGACCGGCTGCCCGGCCCACGAGCGCTGGCCCTACCGGTCGCGGTGACGCTCGGGGCCCAGCTGGGGGCCGCACCGCTGCTGCTGACCATGGACGGGATCGGCGCGGGGTCGGTCCCGGCCAACGTCATCGCGGTGCCCGCCGCGGCGCTCGCGCAGACCCTGGGCGTCGTCGCGGCGCTGCTCGCCCAGGCCTGGCCTGCCGCCGCCGGGGTGCTCGCCGCCGCCGCCGGCGCGCCGGTCGCGGTGATCGTGTGGGCCGCCGAGACGTTCTCCGCCGGGCCGCGGCTGACCGGGCAGGCGCTGGCGAGCCCCTGGCCGTGGGCGCTGGCCGGCAGCGCGCTGGGCGTGCTGGCGCTGCGGCGCCGCGCGCCGCGGTTGGCACTGGCGACCGGCTGCCTGGTGGCGGTCGTGGCGCTCGCGCCGCTGCCGGGCCGCGGACCCGCCGACGTCGACGCGCTGACCGTGACCTTCCTCGACGTCGGGCAGGCCCTCGCGGTCCTGGTGGAGGTCCCCGACGACGATGGCGGCACCGCGCGCCTGCTCTACGACGCCGGCCTCGAGGCCGACGACGCCGTCGACCACCTGGCCGATCGCGGGGTCACCGCGCTGGACGCGATGGTGCTGTCCCACCCCCACCACGATCACTCGGGCGGCATGCCGGCGGTGCTGCGCGAGCACGAGGTCGCCGCCCTGCTCGTGGGACCCGACCCGATCGGCGAGGAGCACGCGCGCTCGGTCCACGAGACCTACGCCTGGGCACGCGCGCAGGACGTGCCGCTGGTGCCGGTCACCGGGGGACAGGCCTTCGCGCTGGGATCAGCCCAGGTGACGGTGGTCGGCCCGCCCGCCGACGGCTCCCTGCCGGCCAGCGAGCCCAACGAGGTCTCGGTCGTGCTCGAGGTGGTCCACGACGAGGCCCGGCTGCTGCTCACCGGCGACGCCGAGCTCGCCGCGCAGCGCCATCTGCTCGCCACCCACCCCGAGCGCCTGCCCGCTGCGCTGCTCCAGGTCGCCCACCACGGCGGCGACACCAACGCGCCAGGCTTCCACGTGGCCGTCGGGGCCGAGGTCGGGGTCATCAGCGCCGGCCGGGACAACTCCTACGGGCATCCCCATCCCGAGGTGCTCGCCGACCTCGCCGCGGCCGGCACGCGGGTGTACCGCACCGACCAGCACGGCACCGTCGAGGTGACCTTCGAGGGGCCGCGCCCGCGCGCGACGCCGCAGCGTCAGCCGCGTCGCACCGCGGTGACGCCCCAGGCCTGCGCGAGCAGGGCCAGGCGGGCGCGCAGGAACCGACGGTGCTCGTCGGCATCGGCGCCGGTGACCGCGCGCCAGCGCGCGGCGTCGGGCAGCAGCTCCAGGACCACGCCGTGGCGCCGCGCCAGGTCGGTGTCGTCGCGATCGCTGATCACCACCACGCCCCGCCCCTCCTGCTGGAGCTCCGCGGCCTGGGCGCAGGCACGCTCGAGGCCGTCGCGGTCGGCGCCGAGCGCGAGGACGGCCGTGACCCCGTGACCGCGCGCGCCGGGGGGATCGGCCAGCGAGGTGGCCCGCCGCCTCCCGAGCGGGTCGGTGGCCAGGACGCGCCCGGCGCGGCGCCGGCGCAGCGCCAGGCGCTTCAGCGCCAGCTGGGCGTCGGGCGGCAGGCGGGTCGCCAGATGGCGTGCCAGCGCCCGTGAGGCCTGGGTCACCGCCCGCACGCCGGACCCTCCCGTGACGCATCGGCGACGCGGGCGCCAGCGTCGTCCAGCCCCGCGGCTCCTGTCGCGCGTGCCTGCTCGGCCAGGAGGCGCGCTGCGGCGACGGCCCCGTTGGGTCGGGCCCAACCCGCGAGCCTGCTGCGCACGGCGGTCGCGCCCTCGGGGTCGAGCAGCGCCTCCACGTGGGCGCGCAGCGAGTCGACGGTCCGCTCCTCCCAGCAGCGGGCGAGGCCGTGCGCTGCGGCGAACCTCGCGCGGGCGTGCTGGTCGTCGCGGTTGCGCTCGGCTGGCACCAGCACTGTCGGTGCGGCGGCTGCCAGGCACTCGTGGAAGGTGTTGTAGCCCGCGGCGGTCAGCACGACGTCGAAGGCGGACAGGTCCGGGGCCAGCGGGTAGCGGCGGATCCGCGCGACGTCGTCGGGGAGGTCGTCGCGAGGCGGGACGAGGGTGGACTCGGCGACGGCCACGCGCAGCCCCGGGATCGCGCGCAGGGCGGCGAGGGCCGCGCCGAGTGGGCTCGACGGGTCCCCGGCGGCCCCACCGCCTAGCTGCACCAGCGCCCACCGGGCCGCCGGGTCGAGCCCGAGCGCGCGGCACGCCTCGGCACGGGAGCGCTGCTCGGCCGGGTCGCACAGCAGCACGGGGTCCACCCGGTGCGCTCCGTCCTCGACCGCGGCGGTGAGCCCGCGATCGGCCGGCGAGGCCAGGTCACCGGGCTCGAGGATCGCGTCGAAGTGCACCGACCGCGCCAGGGCGGTGGCGCCGAGCCCCGGCTGCCACATCCCGCGGCGGCACCACACGACCCGACGGTGGCGCTGGCTCCGGCGCCGGGTCGCCATCAGGAACCCGAGATACGGGTGCACCCCGTCGAACAGGACCACGGCCGGGTCGTAGGTGGCGAGCAGGTGCGCGAGGCGCTGCTGGTAGAGCAGCTCCCAGTCCATCGCGTCCAAGGGCACCGCGCCCGGGGAGGGCAGGTGCTCGACGAGGAAGCCCTGCTCGCGCACCACCGGCACCGCCTGGGAGGTGGTGAACACCACGGGCGTCAGGGGGGAGGGGAGCCGACGCCCGATCGCCATGGCCCGCGTGAGATGGCCGAGGCCGATGCCGTTGGTGGTGCACAGCAGCACCCGGGGCGCGGGCGCGCCGCGCGTGCGCCCGATCACAGCGCGGTCACGTTGGGCGCGTCGATGCCGCGCTTGCGATAGGCGCCGCGCGTGTCGAACACCGCGGGGACCTCCTTGGCGAGCCGCGCCAGGTCGAGGTCGTCGTGGTCGGTCAGGAGCACTGCCAGGGCGTGGTCGCTGACGCTGCCCGAGCCGTTCACGGGGCGGTAGCCGCGCTCGGCCACGCGCTCGGGATCGACCAGGGGGTCCAGGACCCCGATGTCGGCGCCGCGGCGCGCGAGCTCGGCGAGCACGTCCCAGGCGGGCGACTCGCGATCGTCGCTGACGTTGGGCTTGTAGGCCACGCCCACCCCGAGGATCCTCGTGCCCCACACCGGCCGGCCCTGGGCGTTCAGCAGCTCGGCGACTCGGTCTGCGTTGTAGGCCGGCATCCGGGTGTTGACCTGCTCGGCGAGGTCGATGAAGCGCGTGGCGAACTTCGCCTCGCGCGCGCGCCAGGCCAGGAACTGCGGGTCCAGGGGGATGCAGTGGCCGCCGACGCCGGGGCCGGGGTAGAACGCCTGGAAGCCGAAGGGCTTGGTGTCGGCGGCGTCGACGACCTCCCAGATGTCGATGTCGAGCTCGTGGGCCAGCTGGGCCAGCTCGTTGATCAGCCCGATGTTCACCGCCCGGTAGGTGTTCTCCAGCAGCTTGGTCATCTCCGCGGCGCGCGCGCTGGAGACGCGGTGGAGCGCGGCGACCAGCCGTCGGTAGGCGGCCTCGGCCACCGCGCCCGAGGCCTCGCTCACCCCGCCGACGACCTTGGGGATCTGCCCGGTCGTGCGCTCGTTGCCGGGATCGACGCGCTCGGGGCTGAACGCCACGAACACGTCCCGGTCGAGCTGGCGACCGCCTGCGGTGGCCGCGGGGACGATGAGGTCGTCGGTGGTGCCCGGATAGGTGGTCGACTCCAGCGACACGAGCTGCCCCGGTCGGGCCACGGCCCGGACGGTCTCCGCTGCGGACTCGATGTAGCTCATGTCCGGCTGGCGGTTGCGCCCCAAGGGGCTGGGCACGGCGATGAGGATCGCGTCGGCCTGCGACAGCAGCTGCGGCTCGTCGGTCACCTCGAGGCCGCTCGCCAAGGCGCCGGCGAGCTCCTCGTGGGACACGTCGCCGATGTGGCTGTGCCCCGCGCGCAGCTGCTCGACCACCAGCCGCGACACGTCGAAGCCGATGCAGCGCAGCCCGGCCTGGACGGCGGTGACCGCCAGCGGCAGCCCCACGTAGCCCAGGCCGATCACGGCCGCGGTCCACGGCTCCTCTCGGAACCGCGCCGCAGCCCGCTCGGCGTGCGTGGCGGTCATGGCCTCGCCCCCGCGGTGGCCGCAGCCTCGCCCAGCAGGCGCTCGAGCGCGGCCAGCAGCAGGCGCACGTTGCCCTCGGTGCACGAGCGGCCCATCAGCCCGATCCGCCAGGCGCGACCGGCGAAGTCGCCGAGGCCGGCACCGACCTCGATGCCGTGCTCGGCGAGCAGCCGCGAGCGCAGGGCCGCCTCGTCGACGCCGTCGGGCAGGGCCACGGTGGTCAGCTGGGGCAGGCGATGGCCGGGCTGGGCGAGCAGCTCCAGGCCCAGTGCCTCGAGTCCCTCGTGGAGCATGGCGCCGAGCCGCTGATGGCGCGCCAGGCGCGCGTCGAGCCCCTCGTCGGCCACGAGGTCCAGGCCGGCCGCCAGCCCGTAGAGCGCCGAGATCGGCGCGGTGTGGTGGTAGGTGCGCCCACCCTGGGCGTCCAGGTAGCCGAGCAGCCCCGTGAGGTCGAGGTACCACGACTGCACCGGGGTGGCGCGGTCGCGCACGCGCTGGACCGCCTGCTCGCTGAAGGTGATCGGTGCGAGCCCGGGCGGGACCGACAGGCACTTCTGCGTGGCGCTGTAGGCCACGTCCACGCCCCAGTCGTCGACGCGAACGTCGGCGCCGGCGAGGCTCGTCACGGTGTCGAGCACCAGCAGCGTGTCGGTGTCGGCCAGGGCCGCGCCGATCTCCGCCACCGGCTGGTGGACGCCAGTGGAGGTCTCGGCGTGCACCAGGCCCGCCATCCGCGGCCGGTGGCGCTGGACCGCCGCGACGAAGGCCTCGGGATCGACGATGCGACCCCAGGGCGCCTCGACGGTGTGGACGGTGGCGCCCGCCCGGCGGGCGACCTCGGCCATCCGCGCCCCGAACACGCCGGCCACGCCCACGACCACGTCGTCGCCGGGCTCGACGAGGTTGACCACCGCGGCCTCCATCCCGGCCATGCCGGTGGCCGAGACCGCGAAGGTCACCGGGTTGGCGGTGCGGAACACCGTGCGCAGCCCCTCGGCGATGCGCTCCAGCACGGGGGTGAACGCGGGGTCGAGGTGGCCCAGCAGGGGCTGGGCCTGGGCCTGCAGGACCGCAGGGGGGACGTCGCTGGGACCGGGTCCCATCAGGATGCGCTCAGGTGGGAACATGGCGCGCAGCCTAGAGCATGGCGCGCAGCCGACAGGACCGCGGGGGAGGTCGGCGTCAGCGCGGCCCGCCCGCGACGCGGGGGCTACGGTGCGGGGATCCGTGGTGCGAGCGTGCCCGCCAGGAGCGACGATGAGCAGCAAGACCCTCGGCCTCGACGACGCGCTGCACCGCTACGTCGTGGCCCACAGCCGCCCCGAGGACGCGGTGCTGACCAGCGTCGCGCAGCAGACGCGAGCGCGCTGGCCCGACCGCGTCGGGCTGGCGATCGCGCCCGAGCAGGGCGCGCTCATGGAGCTGCTGGCCTCGCTGCTGCGCCCCACGGTCGCGGTGGAGATTGGGACCTTCACCGGCTACTCCTCGATCTGCCTGGCCCGAGGCCTGCCGTCGGACGGCCACCTGCACTGCTTCGACGCCAGCGAGGAGTGGACCGCCGTGGCGCGCGAGCACTGGCAGCGCGCCGGCCTCGAGGATCGGATCAGCCTCCACCTCGGCGACGCCCACGAGCGGCTCCCGGCGGTGCTCGACGCGCTCGACGCCCCGGTCGACCTCGCCTTCGTCGACGCCGACAAGGCCGGCTACCCTGCCTACTACGAGGCGCTGCTGGCCCACCTGTCGACCGACGGCCTCATCGCCGTGGACAACACGCTGTCGGCCGGCCGGGTCCTGGACCCGGGGGACTCGTCCGACGCCCGCGCGATCGACGCGTTCAACCGGCAGGTCGTCGCTGATCCCAGGGTGGAGGTCGTGCTCGTGCCCGTCGCCGACGGGCTGACCCTGATCCGCCCCCGCACGGGCCGGTAGGGCGCGCTCCTCGCCCCTCGCACCCACCGCACCCACCCGTCTCCCGGCTCGCTGCGCGACCTCGCGCAGGAGGAGGACCCATGGCGCATCTCGCATCCCCCAACGGCCACCCCCACGGCCCCCACGGCTCCCTGCGGGTCGCGGTCGGCCAGCCCTTCCTGCCCGTGGGCGACCTGTCGGGCAACCGGCAGCGGCTCACGGAGATGATGCAGTGGGCCGAGGAGGTCCAGGCCGACCTCCTGGTGCTGCCCGAGCTGGCCATCACCGGCTACCCGCCCGAGGACCTGCTGCTCACCCCCGGCTTCGTCGACGCGAACCTGGCGGTGCTCCAGGACCTCGCCGGGGTGTCGGGCAGCTGCGTGACGGTCGTCGGCTTCGTCGACGCCGTCGCCGAGCACGCCGTGTCCGACAGCGCGCCGCGCTACCTCGCCAACGCGGTCGGGATCCTGTACGGGGGCCAGGTGCGCGGGCGCGTGCACAAGGTGCTGCTGCCCAACTACGGCGTCTTCGACGAGCGCCGGTACTTCGCCTCGGGTGCCGAGACCGGCGAGAGCGGCTGGACCTGGGCGATGCACGGCGCGGACGTCGGCGTGCTGGTCTGCGAGGACCTGTGGCGCCCCGACGTGCCCGACGGCTTCGCCACCGACCGTGCCCAGGTGCTCGCCAGCGCCAACGCCAGCCCGTTCCATCGCGGCAAGGCCGCCCAGCGGGAGTCGGTGGTCGCCGACACCGCCAAGCGCTGTGGCATGCCGGTGGTCTACTCGAACCTCGTGGGCGGCCAGGACGAGATCGTGTTCGACGGTGGCTCGCTCATCGCCGGCGCGGACGGCGAGATCCTCGCCAAGGCGCCGCAGTTCGAGGAGGCCGGCGTCGTGGTCGACGCGCCGCTGGTTCACCCGACCAGCGAACGGCCCCGGCGGTTCGTGTGCCGCCCCACGCCGGCGGCGAAGCAGCCGGCCCCCGCCGCGCCCACGCCCGACCACGACCTCGACGACCTCGAGGAGGTCTACCGCGCGCTGGTGCGCGGGGCGGCCGACTTCGTCTCCGGGCAGGGCGCCGAGTCGGTGGTGCTCGGCCTGTCGGGCGGCATCGACAGCTCGCTGGTCGCCACGATCCTCGCCGACGCGCTCGGCCCCGACCACGTCTGGGGCGTGATGCTGCAGGGGCCGGCCACGCGGGAGGTGGACGTCGCCGACGCCACCGAGCAGGCAGAGCGCCTGGGGATCGCCTACGACCGCCACAGCATCGAGGAGCTGTGCCGCCTCGAGACCGCCGGCATCGCCGAGCTGCTCGGGGTGGCCTCCGACCGGCTCGGGGCCGCCGCCGAGGGCGTCGCGCCTCGGCTGCGCACCAGCATGCTGTCGGCGCTCGCCGAGCACCACGATGCCCTGCTGATGGCCACCAGCAACAAGACCGAGCTGGCGGTGGGCTACGGCCACCTCTACGGCGACCTGGCCGGGGCCTACGCCCCGCTGGCCGACGTGCCCAAGACCCTGGTGTTCGCCCTCGCGCGCTGGCGCAACTCGGTGAAGGGCACAGCGTTCGGCTGGCGCCTCGACGGCGAGCCGATCCCCGAGCGCATCATCACCAAGGAGCCCAGCGCCCGCCGCACCCCCGACCGTCCCGACCGCGAGCTGCCCGCGACCTACGCCGTGATCGACGCGGTGCTGGAGCGCCTGGTCGAGCTGGCGCAGTCACCGGACGAGGTCGCCGACGCCGGCTTCGATCCCGACGTGGTGCAGCGCGTGGCCGACCTCGTGGAGGCCAACGAGGGCACGCGGCAGCAGGCGCCGCCGGGGCCGAAGGTGACGGCGCTGGCCTTTGGCCGCGATCGGCGTCAGCCGCTGACCAGCGCCTGGCGCCCGCGCATCACCCCGCCCGGTGCCGAGCGCCCGAGCACCGACCTGGTGCCCGACCCCGAGAGCGTGCTCGAGGGCTGACCCCGCGCCTACGACGCCAGCAGGCGCGCCAGCTCGCCGACCGGGTCGGCGTGGTCGTCGACGCGCAGGTCCCGGGCGTCGGGGCGCACGGGCTGGTCGGGCGGCGCCTGCGGGTCGGCCGGGGCGACCACGCGCAGGGCGGCCGAGCGCGTCGGCGCCGCGTTGCCACCGGCGGCCAGGCCGGAGCGCAGCGCGCCGACCAGCCGCGCCGCCAGGTCGCCCTCGGCCTGGCCCCAGCCGGCCAGCAGGGCGGCCACGGCGCCCGGTGCCGCCAGCGCGCTCCCGGCGGCGCCGACCCCGGCCCGGAGCCCGTGATCGCACGCCGGCGGGCAGTCCTGCCCGGTGTGGCCGGCCACCTGCCCGCGGGCGGTGAGCACGAGGCACTGCCACGCCGACGCGTCGGGATGGGCGAGCTGGGCGCCCAGCGCGGCCTCGACGCTCCACCCGGCCGCCAGGGCCGACAGGCCGACGGCCTCGTCCGCCTCGGCGCCCGGTCCGAGGACCGCCACGGCGCCCACGCCCGCGCGCGCCGCGCCGACCTGCGCGCCGACCGCCGTCGACGCGCTCGCCGCGGCCACCCCGAGGGCGCCGGTGTCGGGATCTCGTGCGAGGATCGCAAGCGTCACCGCGTCCTCCTAGGCTCGACGGCTCGAACGGCGGCACCCTACACCGGACGATCAAGGCAGGGCCCATGACCCAGGCGCCCCCGCGCATCCGGCTGATCCACGGCCCCCGTGACGGCGAGCTGCTGGTGTCCCGGGCGGCCGAGGAGCTCCTCGAGGCCGAGCGGGTTGCGCACGGCGGGCTGGACGTCACCGACGTCACCGCGCGTGACCTCGGCGAGCAGGGCCTGCCCGACATCCGCACCCCCTCGCTGTTCGGCGCCCCCCAGGCCGTGGTGATCCGCGAGGCCCACCAGCTGCCCGCCGCCCGCGCGCGCGACCTGCTCGCGGCGCTGGAGGAGCCGCTGGAGGCGCTGGTCCTGCTGTTGACCACGCGCAGCCTCGAGCCGTCGGGCCAGGAGCAGAGCCAGGGCCAAGGCCAGGGCGACGACGAGGACGAGGCGGACGCGGACGCGGACGAGGAGGAGGAGCGCCTGAGCGCCCGCGCCGAGCTGGCGCGCGCCATCAAGCGCGCGGGGGGCGAGACCAAGGTGAGCCTGCCGCCGCCCTTCCGCGAGGGGGACTGGAAGCAGCTCGTCCGCAGCGAGCTGGAGCGCCACGGGCGCACCGTGCGCAACGACGCCGTCGACGCGCTGTTCGCCGTGGCGGGCATGGACCTCGCCGCGATCGCCCAGAAGGCCGCGTCGGTGGTGGCCGCGACCAGCGCCGACCCGCTGACCGCCGAGCACGTCGAGGCCGCCGTCGAGGGGGTCGGCACGGCCACCGCCTTCCAGGTCGCCGACGCCGCGCTCGTCGACCGCGATGCGCAAGCGGCCCTGCGCGCGCTGCGCGGCGCGCTGGGCGGCGGGGCGGAGCCGCTGATGGTGCTCGGCATGCTCGCCAGCCGCGTGCGCGCAACGATCGCGGTGGCCGCCTTTCGCCACGAGGTGCCCGAGGAGCGCGAGCGCCTCCGCGAGGAGCGCGAGCGCAAGTACGAGCGTGACCTGGCGCGCTACGAGGAGAGGGTGGCGCAGGGCAAGAAGGCGGGCCGCAAGCCTTCGGCGCCCAAGGACCCCACTGAGAACGAGGCGCTGGCGTCCTTCGCCTCGCGGCGCGCGGGCATCAAGGTCAGCCCCGGTCAGGTGTGGCTGCTGGACAAGATCCGCAAGGCGGCCGCGCCCGGCGAGCTCACGCGCGCGATGCGGGTCCTCGCCGACGCCGATGCCGAGATGAAGGGCGGCGACCTGCCCCCCGAGCTGGTGCTGGAGCGCGCGGTGCTCGCCCTGGCCGAGGGGCACGCGGGCCGGGACCCGCGTCGGGTGGTGCCCGACGTGGCGCGCACGGGCTGACGCGACGCCGCGCGTCGACACTCATAGGGAGTCGCCGCACCGCCCGCGTCAGTCGGTGGGCGCGGGGCGCAGGAGGCCCCCGACGTCGTCGAGGACCCACGTCGGGGCCGGATCGGCGGCGCGCGCGGCGTCGGCGTCAGCGGCGCCGGTGAGCACCAGCGCGGTGTCGCAGCCCGCGGCCACGCCCGCGGCGACGTCGGTGTCCAGACGGTCGCCGACCACCAGCGGTCGTCCGGTGGGGTCGGGCAGGCGCGCGGCGGCCTCGTCGATGAGCATGCGCTGCGGCTTGCCCGCGACCTCCGGCGCCACCCCGGTGGTGGTGGTCAGCAGGGCGCAGAGGGAGCCGTTGGCCGGCCACAGGCCGTCCTCGGTGGGGATCGTCGGGTCGACGTTGGTGGCCACGAAGCGGGCGCCGTGCTGGATCGCCAGCGCCGAGTCGCGCAGGTGGGCGTAGCGCAGCTCCGGGTTGAAGCCGGCGACCACCACGTCGGCGCGGCGCCAGTCGTCGATGGTCGTCACGCCACGCGCCTCGAGGCCCTCGCGCAGCGCCCGGGTGCCCTGGACGAGGACGCGCTCGTCGCTTGCGAGCAACGACGCGGCGGCGTGCACCGAGGTGACGATCTGCTCGGGCTCGACCGGCAGCCCGGCCCCGGCCAGCCACGCCGCGACCTCCTCGGGCGAGCGCGAGGCGTTGTTGGTGGCCAGCACCGGCCCGAGCCCCTGCTCGCGCAGCGCGGACAGGGTCGCGGCCGCCCCCGGCACGGGCGTCAGGCCCCGCATGAGGCACCCGTCGATGTCGAGCACCACCCCGGGATAGCGCGCCGCCAGCGCGTCGGGGCGCGACGCAGGGGGCGGCACGGGTGCGGCAGCGATGGTCAGCTCGAGAGGGACTCGAGCCGCTTGGCCATGCGCGACTTCTTGTTGGCGGCGTAGTTGCGGTGGAGCACGCCCTTGCTGGCGGCCTGGTCGAGGCGGCGCGCGGCCTTGCGGTAGTGCTCCTGGGCCGCGGCGGCGTCGCCGTCGTCCACCGCCTTGTGGAAGCGCTTCATGTGGGTCCGCACGTTGGTGCGGCGCGCCTTGTTGCGCAGCCGCCGCTCCTTGTTCTGGCGGTCGCGCTTGGCCTGGCTGGTGATGTTGGGCATGGCGTCGCTGCCTGGCTCGAGGGTCGGGGTGAGGTCGTCGCGGCGGCAGCCGTGGTGGCGCCGGCCAAGCCATGAGTCTAGGTCGCGGGCTGCGGGGTGTCCACGCGCCCCGTGCCCACGCGCGCCCGGTCGGGCGCGCCTCGGTAGCCTGGTCCCCGTGCCACCGCGCGCCGGCGCGTCGCCCAGCCCGTCGGATCGCCGGTGCGCCCGTCCGGCCCCGACCCAGGTGGACCATGGCCTACCCGCTCGAGCAGATCCGCAACTTCGCGATCATCGCCCACATCGATCACGGCAAGTCGACGCTGGCGGATCGCATGCTCCAGCACACCGACCTGGTCGACGATCGGACGATGCGCGACCAGTACCTCGACCGGATGGACCTGGAGCGCGAGCGCGGCATCACCATCAAGGCGCAGGCCGTGCGCATGCCCTACACCAGCGACCTCGACGGGCAGGAGTACCTGCTCAACCTGATCGACACCCCCGGGCACGTGGACTTCACCTACGAGGTCAGCCGCGCGATGAACTCCTGCGAGGGGGCGGTGCTCCTGGTGGACGCCTCCCAGGGGATGCAGGCGCAGACGATCGCCAACCTCTACGTCGCCATCGAGGCGGGGCTGGAGATCATCCCGGTCCTCAACAAGACCGACCTGCCCGCTGCCCGCCCCGAGGCGGTCGCCGTCGAGATCGCCGGGCTGCTCGGCGGTGACCCCGAGGACGTGCTGCGGGTCTCGGCCAAGACCGGCGAGGGCGTCGCGGAGGTCCTCGAGCGCATCGTCGCCGACGTGCCCCCGCCCAAGGGCGACCGCGACGCGCCGACCCGGGCGCTGATCTTCGACAGCGAGTACGACAGCTATCGCGGCGTGATCCCCTACGTGCGCGTGGTCGACGGCGTGCTGCGCCCGCGCCAGGAGATCCGCCTGATGGCCACCGGGTTCCACAACGAGATCGACGAGCTGTCGGTCATCAGCCCGGAGGTCGCGCCGATCGACGAGCTCGGCCCGGGGGAGGTCGGGCTCTTGAGCGCTGCGATCAAGGCGGTGGACCAGGCCCGCGTGGGCGACACGATCACCGACCACCGCAACCCGGCCGAGGGGCCGCTGCCCGGCTACCGCGAGCCGACCCCGATGGTCTTCTGCGGGCTCTATCCCGTCAACAGCGACGACTTCCCGGACCTGCGCGACGCCCTGGACCGCCTGCGGCTGAACGACGCGAGCTTCACCTACGAGCCCGAGACCTCGGCGGCGCTGGGCTTCGGGTTCCGCTGCGGGTTCCTGGGCCTGCTCCACATGGAGATCATCCGCGAGCGCCTGGACCGCGAGTACGACATCGAGCTCGTGACGACCGCCCCGAACGTCGGCTATGAGGTCGAGCTCGAGGAGCGCCTGCGCAAGCCCGGCGAGGACGCGGTGCTCCACCTGTCCAACCCGGCCGAGTTCCCCGAGCCCAACCGCATCGCCGAGATCCGCGAGCCGATCGTGGACGCCATGATCGTGTGCCCCTCCGAGCACGTGGGCACCGTCATGCAGCTGTGCGAGCATCGGCGCGGCGAGATGCGCTCCATGGAGTACCTGACCGAGGAGCGGGTCGAGCTGCGCTACCTGCTGCCGTTGGCAGAGATCATCTTCGACTTCTTCGACAAGCTGAAGTCGGGCACGCGGGGGTACGCGAGCCTCGACTACGAGCACGCCGGGCTGCGGGCGTCGGACCTGGTGCGCTGCGACATCATGCTGAACTACGAGACCATCGACGCGTTCAGCCAGATCGTCCACCGCGACCACGCCTACGAGTACGGCAAGGCGATGGTGAACAAGCTGCGCGAGCTCATCCCGCGCCAGATGTTCGACGTGCCGATCCAGGCCTCCATCGGCTCGCGCATCATCGCCCGCGAGACCGTGCGCGCCAAGCGCAAGGACGTGCTCGCCAAGTGCTACGGCGGTGACGTCACCCGCAAGCGCAAGCTGCTGGAGAAGCAGAAGGAGGGCAAGAAGCGCGCGAAGCAGGTCGGCGCGGTCGAGGTCCCCCAGGAGGCGTTCGTGGCCGCGCTCAGCGTCGATCGCACCTAGCGCCGTGGCGCGCGCGCCATCCCGGGCCGGCCTCTACCTGCACGTCCCCTTCTGCCGCCACCGCTGCGGCTACTGCGACTTCAACGTGCTGACCGGCCACGACGGCGCGCTGCGCCAACGCTACGTGGACGCCCTCGTGCAGCGGCTCGGCCAGGTCGCCGGACAGGACTGGCCGGCGATGGCCAGCGTGTTCGTTGGCGGCGGCACGCCCTCGCAGCTGTCGGCCGACCAGCTCGGCGCGGTGCTCGCCGCGGCACGGGAGCGGCTGCCGATCACCGCCGACGCCGAGGTCACCGTCGAGCTCAACCCCGAGGACGTGGACGGCGCCCTCGCCGAGGGGCTCGCCGCGGCCGGGGTGACCCGAGCGAGCCTCGGCGCCCAGTCGTTCGACGCCAGCGTCCTGGGCTTCCTGGACCGCCTCCACGATCCGTCGACCGTGCCGGCGGCGGTGGCGGCCCTGCGCGGCGCCGGGATCGCCGAGCTCAACCTCGACCTGATCTATGGCGCCCCAGGCGAGACCGCCGCGTCCTGGCGCGACACCCTCGAGGCCGCCCTCGCGCTCGCGCCGACCCACGTGTCCTGCTACGCGCTGACCCTGTCGCCGGGCACGCCCTACTGGCGCCAGGTGACGCTGGGGGAGCGGCCGGCTCCTGACGACGACGTCGCCGCGGAGCGGATGGAGGACGCGGACGCGCGCCTGGCCGCCAGCGGCTACGAGCGCTACGAGACCTCCAACTGGGCGCTGCCGGGCTCGCGCTGCCAGCACAACCTCGACACGTGGGGCGGCGGGGACTACCTCGGCGTCGGCGCCGGTGCCCACAGCCACCGCGAGGGTCGGCGCTGGTGGGAGCGACGCGCCACCCACGCCTGGCTCGAGGGCGTCGCGGACGGCGACCCGATCGGTGGGGGAGAGGAGGTCTCCGCGCAGCAGCGCCGCGTCGAGCGGGCCCTGACGGGCCTGCGCACCACCGAGGGCGTCGCGCGCGGCGCCATCGGTCCGATCGACGAGCGCGCCTGCCGCGACCTCGTGCGCGCGGGCCTGCTGCTCGACGACGGGGCCGTGCTGCGCCCCACCCGAGAGGGCATGGCCCGCGCCGATGCGCTCGTGCGGGCCGTGCTCGCCTGACGTCCGCGGGTCGGGGACGTCGCCGGGCGCGGATGATGCCGGATGACGGGCCCCTCGGGGCTCCCTGGGGTGCCTCCGGGTCGCTAGGGCTCGTCGCGCCCCAGCTCGTGGGCCAGGCCGGCCAGGGAGGCCTTCAGCTGCTCGTTCATGGCGCGGTGGTCGCCGTCGTCCGGCGGGGGGATCGGCTCGCCGAACACCACCGTCACGCGACGGGGACGAGGCCAGCGGCTGCCCTTGGGGAAGGAGCGGAACGTGCCGTCGATGTAGACGGGCACGATCGGCACCTGATAGCGGGTGGCCATGAACGCCGCGCCCGAGCGCACGCGGCCCATCCGCCCGGTCTTGGAGCGCGTGCCCTCCGGGAACAGGAACAGGCTCCAGCCGCCGTCGAACAGGCGCTCCAGGCGCTGCTGGGTGGTGCGCGACAGCCCGGTGCGCTCGATCGGCAGCGCGGCGAACAGCAGGGACACCAACAACCCGAGCCAGCGCTTGCGGAAGAAGTAGTCCAGCGCCGCCACGACGCTCGTGCGTCGGCGCCAGCGGAACGGCAGGGCGTGCAGCACCACCGGGGTGTCGAGGTGGCTCGCGTGGTTGGCCGCGAAGATGACCGGGGGCTCCAGGTCGGCCAGGCGCTGGCGGCCCAGCCGCCGCGGGCGGTTGTGGATCCAGATCAGCAGCCGCAGCGGCAGGTTCGCCACCTCGCGGGCGAGCAGCCCCGGCGGGGTGTGCACCCAGGAGGTATCGGGCGGTGGCTCCTGTGACGAGCGATCCTCTGGCGAGAGCGACACGCGAGGTCCTTGGGCGTGACGGGTGCGGCGTGCTGCTGGGGCGACCGCCGGGGCGGGCGCCTGGGTGGCAGGTGGCGGCGCGGGGCCGTGGGCAGCGGCGCCGATCGGCGGGGCGGCGCTGATGCCGGCGGATGCTAGCGCAGCGGGCCCGTCACTTGGTCCGTCGCGGCGCCGGGGCGCCTGATCCCTGCGCCGGGGCGCCTGATCCCGGCGTTGGGCGCGGCTGCTCCCCGCGCCCCTAGACTGCCGGGCCGTGTCCGCCGACTCCCCACCCGACGCCGCAGGCTCCGGCCCGGGCGCGCCTGCTTGGGCGCGCCGGCTGCCGGTGCAGCTGACCGTCGCGCGCATCGCCCTGACGCCGGTCGTCATGGCCTTGCTGCTGGCCGACGACGGGCTCGCCCTGCGCACCACGGCCGCGATCGTCTTCGCGGTGTCGGCCATCACCGACTGGCTCGACGGGCGCCTGGCGCGCCGCTGGCAGGTCACCAGCACGCTGGGTGGCTTCCTGGACACCACGGCCGACAAGCTGCTCGTGACCGGGGTGCTGCTGGCGCTGGTCGCCGACGCGCACGCCTCGCCGTGGGTCGCCGCGATCATCATCGGCCGCGAGCTGCTGATCCTGGGGCTGCGCGCCGTCGTCGCGGTCTCAGGGCTCGTGATCAGCCCCTCCTGGTGGGGCAAGGCGAAGACCACCGTGCAGTTCGCCGCGCTGGTGCTGGCCATCCTGCGACCCGACGTCGCGCTGGGCGCCGTCGCGGCGCACACCGTGGCCCTGTGGCTGGCCGCGGCGATCACGCTGGTCTCGGCCATCGACTACCTGATCAAGTTCCGCAACGAGGTGCCCGCCGCCGGCTAGCGCGGTGCGCGCCCGAGGCCCCGAGGGGAGCAGCGCATGCCACAGGACGTGTTCGTCACCGGCGGCAGCGGGCTGGTCGGTGGTGCGGTGGTGCGCGCCCTGGTGGCGCGTGGCGATCGGGTGCGCGCGCTGGCACGGTCCGACGCCGCCGCCGACGCCCTCACCGCGGCGGGGGCCACGCCCGTGCGCGGCGACCTGCTGGACCCCGCGGACCTGGCCCCCCAGATGGACGGCGCGGCCGTCGTGTACCACGTGGCCGGCCTCAACGCCTTCTGCTGGCGCGACCCGAGCCCGCTGTACCGCGTCAACGTCGACGGCGCGCGCGCGGTGGTGCGCGCGGCGGCGCGGGCTGACGTGGGGCGCGTGGTGCACACCTCCTCGGCGGCCACCATCGGCGAGCGCTCGGGGACCGTGGCCGACGAGCGCTCGCCTCATCGCGGGTGGTTCCTGTCGCACTACGAGCGCTCGAAGCACGCCGCCGAGCGGCTGGCGCTGGCCGAGGCCGCGGACCGCGGCGTGGACCTCGTGTGCGTGAACCCGTCCTCGGTGCAGGGCCCCGGCCGCGCCGGGGGCACCACCAAGCTGCTCACGGCCTACCTCGACGGCCGCCTGCGGGCGCTGGTGGACACGCGGCTGTCGCTGATCGACGTCGACGACTGCGCCCGGGCGCACCTGTGCGCGGCCGACCACGGGGCGAGCGGGGAGCGCTACCTCATCAGCGGCGCCACGATCACGGTGCGCGAGGGGCTCGCGCTGCTCGCCGACCTCACCGGCGCCGACCATCGCACGGTCGCGCTGCCCGGGGCGCTGGCGGTGGTCGCCGGCGCCCTGGCCGAGGGCCTGGGCCGCCTGCGTGGCAGCACGCCCTCGGTGTGCCGCGAGATGGTGCGCACCCTGGTGCACGGCCATCACTACGACGGGTCGCGCGCCGAGCGCGAGCTCGGCCTGTCCTACACCCCCTTGGAGGACACGCTCGCCCGCCTGGTGCGCTGGCTCGTGGACGCCGGGCACGTGACCGCCCCGCTGCCGCGCCTCCCCGGGTGACCGTCCCGCCACGGCGGCTGGCGAGGCCCGCCCGGCGGGCGCCGAGCACACGACGCGGGGGTGGGCCGGGCGCCGAACGGCGCCCGGCCCACCCCCGCGCAATGGCGTCCTGGACGCTGGCGCGTCAGCCGGCCAGCGCCTTCTTGCGCGCCTCGTAGGCCTCCTCGTCGGTCGAGACCTTCTCGGCCGCCAGGGTGGCGTCGACGATCCGCTTGTACTGGTCGATCTCCTGCTTGACCCGGTCCTCGTCCCAGCCGAGCGGGCCCGCGATCAGGCCGGCGACCTCCTCGGCTGCGCTCACGCCGCGGTCGCTCTGCTCGATGAACGTCCGGGTGCGACGGGCGATGACGTCCTCGAGGGTCTGAGCGCCCTCGTGGGTGGCGCCGTAGAGCGCCTCGACGCGCAGGTAGCCGGGCGCGTGCTCGAGCGGCTTGCCGAGGTCCGGCTGGTCCTCGATCAGGGCCAGCAGCTCGTCGATCAGGTCGCCGTAGCGGTCGAGCAGATGGGTGATCCAGCCCGGGTGCAGCCCGACGTCCTCGGCGATGCGCTCGCGCTCGTTCATGCGGGCCCAGTAGCCCTCGGCGCCCATGAGCAGCACGTCCTCGGTGATGCACTCGGGCACGCGCTGGGGCAGGCGCTCGGCGGCTGCGTCGACCACGTCCTTGGCCATGACGCGGTAGGTCGTGTACTTGCCGCCGGCGATCGTCAGCAGGCCGGGCACGGTCTCCATGACGGCGTGCTCGCGGCTGAGCTTGGCCGTCGAGCCGGCACCCTCGGCGGGCACGACCAGCGGCCGCAGCCCGGAGTACACGCCACGGATGTCGGCGTGCGTGATCGGGTTGGTGAGCACCGAGTTCAGGCGCTCGAGCAGGTAGTCGATGTCACCGCCGTGCGCGGCGGGCTCGTCGAGGTCGTACTCCCAGGCGGTGTCGGTGGTGCCGATCAGCCAGTACTTGCCCCACGGGATGGTGAACAGCACGCTCTTCTCGGTGCGCTGGATCAGCCCCGTGGTGTTGGGGATCTTGCTGCGATCCACGAGGAAGTGGATCCCCTTGGAGGGCTGCACCTTCACCGCGGCGTTGCCGCCCATGCGCTGGATCACGTCGGTCCAGGGGCCGGCGGCGTTGATGACCTGCTTGGCGCGCACGTCGAAGCTCTTGCCGTTGCGGTTGTCGCGCACGGTCGCGCCGACCACGTGACCGGCCTCCACGGTGAGGTCGGTGACCTCGGCGTAGGTGGCCACGTGCGCGCCGTGCTTGGCCGCGGTGCGCCCGATGAACATCGTGTGGCGCGCGTCGTCGACCTGCCCGTCGTAGTAGCGGATCCCGCCGGTCAGGACATCGGAGTTCAGGCCCGGGTTCAGCGCCAGGGCCTTCTTCTTGGAGTAGTGGCGATGCCGTGGGACGGCGGGGCTCGTCCCGGCCAGCAGGTCGTACAGCAGGACGCCGGCGCCGGTGTAGGGACGCTCCCAGCCCTTGCGGGTGAGCGGGTAGAGGATCGGGATCCCCTTCACCAGGTGCGGGGAGAGCTTGCTGATGGCCAGGCCGCGCTCCTGCAGCGCCTCGCGCACCAGCTTGAAGTCCAGCTGCTCGAGGTAGCGCAGGCCACCGTGCATGAGCTTGGTGGAGCGGCTCGAGGTCCCCTGGGCGAAGTCCGTCTTCTCCACGAGGCCGACCCGCAGGCCCCGGGTGGCGGCGTCCAGCGCCGCGCCGACGCCGGTGACGCCGCCTCCGATGACGAGGATGTCGAGCTCCTGGCTGCTCATCTGCTCCAGCGCCGCATCGCGGCGCTCGGTGGTCAGTGGTGCGGTCGGCATGGTGATCCCTCTCATCGAAGGCTGGTGGTGCGGCACCCCTTCCAGGGTGAATCTCTCGGCGCTCGTGCCTTCATTGCATCATACCGCTCACGGTGCGTGCGTTAGGGGCAGGTGGCCCGGCGTCGCACGGCCGGGATGCCATAGGCTGCGCCGACGGCATGCCCGAGATGCCCGACAGCTCTCTGTGCAGGAGGCGACCATGAGTCAGCGATCCATCGACGGCCCCGACCGCAACCTCGCCCTCGAGCTGGTGCGGGTCACCGAGGCGGCAGCCATGGCCGCCGCCCGCCAGATGGGCATGGGTGACAAGATCGCGGTGGACCAGGCCGGCGTCGACGCCATGCGCGCGGGGCTCGGCACCGTGGCGATGCGCGGCACCGTGGTCATCGGGGAGGGCGAGAAGGACCACGCGCCGATGCTCTACAACGGCGAGCACGTCGGCTCCGGCGACGAGGAGGACCCCGAGCTGGACATCGCCGTGGACCCGGTCGAGGGCACCACGCTCGTGGCCAAGAGCCTGCCCAACGCGCTGGCGGTCGTCGCCCTGGCCGAGCGCGGCACCCTGTTCGACCCCGGCCCCTGCGTCTACATGGACAAGCTCGCCGTGGGCCCCGAGGCCGCGGGCGCCGTCGAGCTCGACGCCCCGGTGGGGGACACGGTGAAGGCGGTGGCGCGGGCGAAGGGCGGCAGCCCCGGCGACGTCACGGTGGCGGTGCTCGACCGGCCGCGCCACGACGACCTGATCGACCAGATCCGCCGAGCGGGCGCGCGCGTGCGCTTCCTGCCCGACGGCGACGTGGCCGGCGCCATCACCGCGGCGCGTCCGGGCTCGGGCGTGGACGCGTGCATGGGGATCGGCGGCACCCCGGAGGGCGTCCTCGCGGCCGCGGCCATGCGGTGCCTCGGCGGCCAGATCCTCGGCCGCCTGTCGCCACGCGACGACGACGAGCACCGCGCGGCGGTGGATCAGGGCTACGACCTGGACAGCGTGCTGGACACCGAGGACCTCGCGGGCACCGGCGAGGTCTTCTTCGCCGCCAGCGGCATCACCGATGGCGAGCTGCTGCGAGGCGTGCGCTTCCGCGCCGGCTGGGCCACGACCGACTCGCTGTCCATGCGCGCCCAGTCTGGGACGGTGCGCCGCATCGAGGCCGAGCATCCCTTCAGCAAGCTCAACGTGCTGGCGAGCTACGCCGAGGTGCAGGTGCCCGGCTGACGTGCGGCGCGGGCCCTTGGGGCCTGGGCTCGGCGCGAGGGGCGTGGCACGGAGCCAGGCCTCGGCGTGCGGGCAGCGCGCAGTGCCCAAAAGGGTCGCGCTCGTCACCTCCCTCCGACGAGGCCCGAGATGAGGCATGCGGCGCCTCACAAGGGCCCTTCCTGACCTGGGGCGGAGGGTCCAACGCTCCCTGTTGGCCAGGCCCAGGGTCCCGAGCCTCGCCCCAGCCCTGCTTCACGCTCGCGAAGGTGCTTGACCGCAGAATCTCGCAAGTCGTAATGTCATGGGTGTTGGAGTCCGGCGGGAGCTAGAGCGCCGCACATCGCGTCGCACCCGGAAACCACGGAGCGTCGACCGCGCAGCGTGCGGCGCCCTGACCAGAGGAAGGTGAGCACTTTGGATCTGAGTCTGCTGATTCTCCTGGGAGCCGTCGGAGGTGGTGTCTTCGGCGCCGCCATCGGAGCCCTCCCAGCCTTCGTCTTCACCGGGTTCACGGTGATCGCCGGCGTGGCGATCGGCGTGGCCACCGGTGACTACGACTTCTTGGGCAACGTCGCCTTCGGGCCGGTCTTCGGCCCGCACATCGCCTTCTCCGGTGGTGTCGCGGCGGCTGCCTTCGCCAAGCGCATGGGCTACGTGGACGATGCCAAGGACATCGCCACGCCGATGGTGTCGCTGACCAACCCGGCGGTGCTGCTCGTCGGTGGTCTCTTCGGTCTGATCGGCCACATCGGCCAGCAGATCATCGACGGCCCCCTCGCGGGCGTCGAGTGGACCGACGGCATCGCGCTCATGGTCGCGATCAGCAACATCATCGCCCGGCTGGTGTTCGGCAGCTCCGGGCTGTTCGGCAAGCTCTCCGACGAGGCGCGCCAGCGCGGGCGGTTCATGCCCGGCGGGGGCAACGTCTGGGTGCCCCATCAGCAGCCCCTGCTGCAGGCCGGGACCATCGGCCTGGGCTCTGGCCTCATCGCCAGCTGGATGGTGATCACCGGCTGGCAGGTCAGCCCGGAGGTCGGCGACGTGATGATCGTGGCAGGCTTCGGCATCTCCGCCGCCAGCCTGTTGTTCCTCGCGCTCGGCATGCCGGTCATGGTCACCCACCACATGACGCTGCCCGCGGCCGTCGCGGCGTACCAGATGGTCGAGGTCGTGGGGATCGCCCCCGAGGTGGCGATCTTCGTCGGCACGCTGTTCGGGATCATCGGTGCGCTGCTGGGTGAGTTCTTCTCCCGGCTGTTCCTCATCCACGGCGACACCTTCATCGACCCGCCGGCCAACGCCATCTGGGCCGGCACCACGCTGGCGATCGGTCTGGGCTTCGTCCTGACCCTGTAAGGAACCCCTGACGGGGGCGTCCGCAGGCAGCCCGCTGGCTGCGGACGCCCCCGTCAGCCAGGCGCAGGCACAGGAGGTCTCGGATGAAGAAGCTCATCAACGACCCGGAGCAGGTGGTCAACGAGTCCATCGAGGGCTTCGCGGCCGCCCACCGCGACCAGGTGACGGCCCACTTCGATCCCACCTGGGTGGTGCGCAACGACGCACCGGTGCCCGGCAAGGTGGGGATCGTCTCGGGCGGCGGGAGCGGCCACGAGCCGCTGCACGCCGGCTTCATCGGTCCCGGCATGCTCGACGCCGCCTGCCCCGGTGAGGTCTTCACCTCGCCGGTCCCCGACCAGATGCAGCCCGCCACCAAGGCCGTCGACGGCGGCGCGGGCGTGCTGCACATCGTGAAGAACTACACCGGCGACGTGGCCAACTTCGAGATGGCCGCCGAGCTCGCCGAGGCCGAGGGCACCCGCGTGCGCTCGGTCGTGATCGACGACGACGTGGCCGTGCAGGACTCCTCGTTCACCGCTGGCCGGCGCGGCGTCGGCGGGACGGTGCTCGCGGAGAAGATCCTGGGTGCCGCGGCCGACAAGGGCTACGACCTGGACCAGTGCGCCGACCTCCTCGAGCGCGTCAACAACCAGGTCCGCTCCATGGGCATGGCCCTGACGCCCTGCACCGTGCCCCAGGCCGGCGAGCCGACCTTCGAGCTCGAGGAGCACGAGATGGAGATCGGCATCGGCATCCACGGCGAGCCCGGCCGCGAGCGCATGCCGCTGGAGTCGGCCGACGCGATCACCCAGCGACTCGTCAACGCCGTCGTCGAGGACCTGCCGTTCCGTCGTGGCGACGAGGTCCTGCTGTTCGTCAACGGCATGGGCGCCACGCCGCTCATGGAGCTCTACATCGTCTACCGCGCTGCCGAGCGGCTGCTGGCCGACCACGGCATCACCGTCGTCCGCAACCTCGTGGGCGACTACATCACCTCGCTGGAGATGGCGGGGGCGTCGGTGACGCTGCTGAAGATGGACGACGAGCTGACCCAGCTGTGGGACGCCCCGGTCAAGACGCCGGGCCTGCGCTGGGGCATGTAGCGCCTGCCGGTGCGGCGGCCCCGCGGCCGCCGCACCCCACCCGAGCCAAGCGAAGCGAGCCGTCCGAGCGGACCGAGCCAACCGAGCCGTCAGAGCCGACCGAGCCGAGAACCGACCGAGCCGACAAGGTGAGCCGACCGATGCCCATCGACGCTGCTGTCGTCACCGCTGCGGTGCGCTCCTGCGCCGACGTGATCGCCGAGCACCGCCACGAGCTGACGAAGCTGGACTCCGCGATCGGGGACGCCGATCACGGCACCAACCTGCATCGCGGGTTCCAAGCAGCGCTGGTGCGCCTGCCCGACCCCGGCGACGCGCTGCCCGCCGACGTCCTGAAGGCGGTGTCCATGGCGCTGGTGTCCAAGGTCGGGGGCGCCTCCGGGCCCCTGTACGGCACCGCGTTCCTGCGGGCGGCCGGCGCGGTCGATGGCGCCGAGCATCTCGATGCCAGCCAGGTGGCCGACGCCCTGGCCGCGGCGCTCGCGGGCGTGCAGCAGCGCGGCAAGGCCGAGCTGGGCGACAAGACCATCGTGGACGCCCTGTCACCGGCCGTGGACGCCGCGCGCGCCTCCGTCGACGCGGGGGGCGGTGCCCGCGAGGCGCTGCGCGCCGCAGCCGACGCCGCCGCCGAGGGCGCCGAGGCCACGATCCCGCTGGTGGCGCGCAAGGGGCGCGCCAGCTACCTCGGAGAGCGCAGCGCGGGGCACAAGGACCCCGGCGCCACCTCCACGACCCTCCTGATCCAGACGCTGGCCGAGCAGGAGGGATGCGAAGCCTGACCACGGGGTGGCGGGGCAACACCGTCGCGTCACCCGTTCGACGCACGAGTCCACCACCGGTGGACGCACGAGGAACCCGAGCGAACGAGGAGAAGCGCGATGGCACAGTACGTAGCCGCAATCGACCAGGGCACGACCAGCACGCGGTTCATGATCTTCGACTTCGGTGGCAACGTGATCGGCAGCCACCAGCTCGAGCATGAGCAGATCCTGCCGCAGGCCGGCTGGGTGGAGCACGACCCCGTCGAGATCTGGGAGCGCACCCGCACCACCATCGAGACCGGTCTGGAGTCTGCTGGCGTGGCCGGGTCCGACCTGGCCGCCATCGGCGTCACCAACCAGCGCGAGACCACCGTGGTGTGGAACCCCAAGACGGGCCGCCCCTGGTACAACGCGATCGTCTGGCAGGACACGCGCACCGACCGCATCGCCAGCAAGCTCGACCGCGAGGGCAAGGGCGAGGTCATCAAGCGCAAGGCCGGCCTGCCGCCCGCGACCTACTTCTCCGGCGGCAAGCTCCAGTGGATGCTGGAGAACGTCGACGGCCTGAAGGAGGCCGCCGAGAAGGGCGAGGCCATCTTCGGCACCATCGACACCTGGGTGCTGTGGAACATGACCGGCGGCATCAACGGCGGCGTGCACGCCACCGACGTGACCAACGCCAGCCGCACGATGCTCATGAACCTCGAGACGCTCGACTGGGACGACGAGCTCCTCGGGTTCTTCGGCATCCCGCGGGCGATGCTGCCCTCCATCGAGCCGAGCGCGAAGCCGGGCGGCTATGGCGTGACGCCGGCCAGCGGCCCGGTCGGTGCCGAGGTCCCCGTCGCGGGCCTGCTGGGCGACCAGCAGGGCGCCACGGTGGGCCAGGTCTGCTTCGAGCCCGGCGAGGGCAAGAACACCTATGGCACCGGCAACTTCTTCCTGCTCAACACCGGCAACGACATCGTCCCGTCGCCGTCGGGCCTGCTGACCACGGTCGGCTACCAGTTCGGCGACAACCCGGCGGTGTACTGCCTCGAGGGCTCCATCGCCGTCACCGGCTCGGCCGTGCAGTGGCTGCGCGACCAGCTGGGCCTGATCCAGGACGCGGCGGACACCGAGCCGATGGCCAAGCGCGTGGAGGACAGCGGCGGCGCCTACTTCGTGCCGGCGTTCTCCGGGCTGTTCGCCCCGTACTGGCGCTCCGACGCCCGCGGCGTGATCGTCGGCCTGAGCCGGTTCGTCAACCGCAACCACATCGCTCGGGCGACGCTCGAGTCGATCTGCTACCAGACCAAGGACGTCGCCGAGGCCATGCGCAAGGACTCGGGCGTGGAGCTCGAGGAGCTGCGCGTGGACGGCGGCGCCACCATCAACGACACCCTCATGCAGATGCAGGCCGACATCCTCGGCGTGCCGGTCGTCCGCCCGGTCGTGGCCGAGACCACGGCGCTGGGCTCCGCCTACGCCGCCGGTTGGGCCGTCGGCTTCTGGAGCAACTTCCAGGAGATGAAGGACAACTGGAACGAGGACAAGCGCTGGAACCCGCAGTGGACCGACCAGCAGCGTGAGGACGGCTACACCGGCTGGAAGAAGGCCATCGAGCGCACCTTCGGCTGGGTCGACGTCGAGGGCTAGCCCTACCCCCGTCGAGCGGGATTCCCGCCCCCGCTCGACGCCCACCGGGCCGGGCCAGCACGCACCCGGCTCGGTTCGGCGCCGGTGACGCGGCCATCACGGCCGCGTCACCGGCGTGTCGAGGCCCCACGCGTCGCATCGCTCGCGGGGGACGCACCACACCGGGGCCCGACCGTCGTCGGCTGGGCAAGAGGAGGAGAGGCGCATGACCGTGGGCGTGGTGCTCGTGAGTCACAGTGCCGCCATCGCCGCCGGCGCGCGGGAGCTTGCCGCCCAGATGAGCCCCGGCGTCCCCATCGCCGCGACCGGCGGGGACGAGGACGGCGGGCTGGGCACCAGCCTCGATGAGATCCTGAAGGCCCTCGAGAGGGCTGACCAGGGCGAGGGCCTCGTGGTCCTGTACGACCTCGGCGGCGCCGAGCTCACCGCCCAGACCGCCCTGGAGTTCGGCGATCCCGAGACCCAGGAGCGCCGACTGCTCTGCGATGCGCCGCTGGTCGAGGGCGCGCTGGCGGCCGCGACCACCGCGGCCGGAGGCGCGGACGTCCACCAGGTCGCTGCCGCCGCGCGGGCCGCGGGCGCTGGCGCCGGGCCCGATGCGGCACCGGCGTCGCCGGACGCCGCGGTGGAGGGCGAGCCGGATGCCCGGCGCACCGTGACCCTGGTCAACCCCTTGGGCCTGCATGCCCGGCCGGCAGCGATGCTGGCCCGCGAGCTGCACGACGTGCGCGCCGAGGTCCGCGTACGCACCCCGGAGCAGGAGGGGGTCTCCGCGCGCTCGCTGCTGGCCATGGTGGGCCTGGGCGCCACGAGGGGCGCCGAGCTCGTCATCGAGGGCTGGGGGCCCGACGCGGAGCGCGCCGTGGAGCGCATCGCGGCGCTGGCCCGCGATGGCTTCGGCGAGGCCGATCACGAGGCCCAGGAGCCAGGTGACGCGCCGGCCCCGGCGGGTCCTGCGACCGCCGACGGCGACAGGGCGGCCGGTCCCGACGCGGCACCGCTCGTCGCCGGCGCCTCGCGTCGTGGCGTCCCCGTGGTCGGCGGGCTGGCGATCGGGCCCGCCGCCCGCCTCGACGCCGCGCTGCCCGAGCCCGAGGAGTCCGAGCACGATCCCGAGGACGGCCCGCCCAAGGGCGGCGCGGACCCCGACGGCGAGGGCGGACGGCTCGAGGCCGCCGTCGCGCGGGTGCGCGGGGAGCTCGAGGCGCTCGCGCGCGGCCCCGAGGGCGAGATCTTCGCTGCCCACGAGCTGCTGCTCGACGACCCGGCCCTGCACGACGCCGTGCGCGCGCGCCTGGACGCGGGGACGGGCGCAGCCCGTGCCTGGCGAGACGCGGTCGCCGCCCAGCACGAGCGGCTGGCGGCGCTGGAGGGGGAGGCGCTGGCCGCGCGGGCCGCCGACGTGCTCGACGTGGGCCGCCGCGTGCTGCGCGAGCTCGGGGTGCCCGCCGCGGCGCCGGACGTCCCCGAGGGCGCGGTGGTGGTGGCTGACGACGTGCTGCCCTCGCAGGTGCCCGCGCTGGTCGACGCCGGCGTGGGTGGCCTGGCGCTCGGCCGCGGCGCGCCGACCTCGCACGCGATGATCCTCGCGCGCGCCGCCGGGGTGCCCGCGGTGACGGGGCTCGGACCCGGCGTCGCCGACCTGGCCGAGGGCACCATGATCGTGGTGGACGGCGACGCGGGCGAGCTCACCGTCGACCCCGAGGCCGGCGCCCTCGAGGCCGCGCGAGCGCGCCTGGCGTGCCAGGAGGAGGAGCGCCAGGAGCGGCTGGCGGCGGCCCAGGAGCCGGCCCGCCTGGCCGACGGCACCCGCGTGGAGGTCGCCGCCAACGCCGCGCGCCCCGCCGAGGCGGCGATGGCCGCGACCGCCGGGGCGGAGGGGATCGGGCTGCTGCGCACCGAGATGGCGTTCCTGGAGCGCACCGACCTGCCCGACGAGGACGAGCAGGCGCGCGACCTCGCCGCGGTCTGCGAGGCGATCGCTCCGGCGCGCGTGATCGTGCGCACCCTCGACGCGGGAGGGGACAAGCCGCTCCCGGCCCTGGACCTGGACCCGGTGCGCCACGGCTTCCTCGGCCAGCGTGGCCTGCGCCATGGTCTCGCGCACCCCGCGGTGCTGGCCACCCAGCTGCGGGCCATCCTGCGCGTGGCCGCCGAGCACCGCGTGGCGGTCATGTTCCCGATGGTCTCCGACGCGAGCGAGCTGCGCGCCGCGCGGGCGGCCCTCGCCGAGGCGGCGGCGGACCTCGACGCGCGCGGGCAGGCGCGCGGCTGGCCCGAGGAGGTCGGGGTCATGGTCGAGGTGCCCGCAGCGGCGGTGGCCGCCGACCACCTGGCGCCCGAGGTCGACTTCTTCAGCGTGGGCACCAACGACCTCGTGCAGTACGCCCTGGCGGTCGACCGCACCCTGCCCGAGGTGGCCCACCTCGCTCGGCCCGACCACCCGGCCGTGGTGCGGCTGGTCCGCCAGCTGTGCGAGGCGGCCGAGGAGGCCGGCTGCTGGGTCGGCGTGTGCGGCGACGCGGCCGCCGATCCTCACGTGGCGACCGTGCTGGTCGGCGCGGGGGTGCGCGAGCTGTCGGTGGCCCCCGCAGCCGTGCCCGCGGTCAAGGCCGCGCTGCGCGCGGTCGACCTCGCCGAGGCCCGGGCGCGGCTGGCGGCCGCCACGGCGGGGCCCTGACGGCCACGTCGGGTGCGTTGAGCGCGATCCCGCACGGTGCGACACTGCTCATAGGCTGCAGCGACGCGTGCTGCCGGCCGGATCAGGCTGCGATCGGGTCGCGGCACGAGGGACGCGCGAGCGTCACGAGGGGAGGTGAGTCGATGGGCGAGCTGGACGAGCGCAAGCTCACCGTGCTCGAGGCCGTGGTGCGAGGCTACGTCCGCCACGGCGAGCCCGTCGGCTCCAAGCGCGTGGCCGAGGAGGCCGCGCTCGGCGTGTCCTCGGCCACCGTCCGCGCCGACATGAGCGCCCTGGAGGACGCGGGGCTGATCACCCAGCCCCACACCTCGGCCGGGCGCGTGCCCACCGATGCCGGCTACCGGCGCTACGTGGACCGCATGGTCCACCTCGCCACGCCCACGCCCCAGCAGCAGGCCGCCGTGGAGCGCCACCTGCTCGGCTCGGTGGATGCCGAGCAGCTGCTGCGACGCTCCTCCCAGGTCCTGTCCCGGCTGACGCGCTTCGCGGCGCTGGTCGCCGCGCCGTCGCCGGCGGGCACGCGCGTGCGTCACGTCGAGCTGGTGCGCCTCGGCGGTCATCAGGTGCTGGCGATCGTCATCGGACAGACCGGGCGCGTGGACAAGCGCACCCTCGAGCTCGACGAGCACGTCGTCGACGAGCACACCCTGCAACGGGCCCGCTGGGCGGTCAACGAGGCCGTCGCCGGCTTGAGCCTCCGCGCGGCCGCCGAGGTCACCGCGGGGCTGGCCGAGGGCTGCAGCGAGGACGTGCGCCCGCTGGTCGAGGCGCTGGCCGCCGCGCTGCACCCGGACGACGGCAGCGACCGCGAGCTGTTCCTGGGCGGGACCGCCAACCTCGCCACCGGGTTCGAGCAGCCCGGCCAGGTGCGGGCCGTCTACGAGGCGGTCGAGGAGCAGGTCGTGGCGCTGCAGCTGCTGCGCGACGCGCTCGCCGGCGGCGACCCGGCGGTGCGCATCGGCCGTGAGCTGCCGATCGGCGATGTGGCGCCGGCGGCGATCGTGGCCGCCGGCTACGACGCGGGGGAGGGCGCGACGGGCTCGCTCGGCGTCCTCGGACCCACCCGGATGGACTACCCCCGGACGCTGGCCGCCGTGCAGACGGTAGCCTCGTCCCTGGAGAAGGCGCTGGCGGAGCTCGACGCCGACCACGACCCGCCGAGCAGCCGCGCCTGACGAACGGCCCGCTGCTGCCGACGAGGACCACGTCGCACCGGTCCCGACTGCGGAGATGAGCTCGTGCGCGACCTCTACGAGGTCCTCGGCGTGTCCCGAGACGCGACCGAGGACGAGATCAAGAAGGACTACCGGCGCAAGGCGCGGGAGCTGCACCCCGACGCCGGCGGCGATCCCGAGGAGTTCAAGGAGCTCACCGCTGCCTACGAGGTGCTGAAGAACCCCGAGGCGCGCCAGAACTACGACCGCTACGGCGATCCCCGTGGCCCGGGCGGGTCGGCCGGGATGGGCGGCGACCCCTTCGCCGGCTTCGGCGACCTGCAGGACCTGATCGACACGTTCTTCGGCAGCGCCTTCGGTGGCGGGATGGGCGGCCCCGGGGCCGGTGCCGGCCGTGGGCGCGCCCGCCGCGGCAGCGGCCGCGACGCGATCATCGACCTGCGGCTGTCGCTGGAGGAGGCGGCCGCCGGCGTGCGCCGCGAGGTCGAGGTCACCCTGCAGCGCGAGTGCGACACCTGCGAGGGCTCGGGCGCCGCCCCGGGCTCGGGCGGCCCGGTCACCTGCAAGACCTGCGGCGGCGCGGGCGCGGTCCAGCAGGTCCGGCGCAGCGTGTTCGGCCAGATGCTGACCAGCGGGGTCTGCCCCACCTGTGAGGGGGCTGGGCGCACCGTCGCCCAGCCGTGCAGCGTGTGCAGCGGCCAGGGGCGCCGCGAGGTGACCGAGACCGTCACCGTCGAGGTGCCCCCGGGCGTGGATGACGGCACGCGCCTGCGCATGAGCGGTCGCGGCGAGGCCGGACGGCAGGGCGCCCCCGCGGGCGACCTGTACGTGCGCGTGCGCATCGACCCCCACGAGGTGTTCCAGCGCGAGGGCAACGACCTGCACTGCGAGCTGCGCCTGCCCATGACCCAGGCAGCGCTCGGTGCCGAGCTCAAGGTCCCCACGCTGCACGGCGAGGAGCAGCTCGAGGTGCCCGCGGGCACCCAGACCGGCGACGTGCTGACCCTGCGCCGCCAGGGCATGCCCAAGCTCAACAGCGGCTCGGCCCGCGGCGACCTGCACGTCCACTGCCGCGTCGAGACGCCCACGCGCCTGACCGATCGCCAGCGGGAGCTGCTGCGCGAGCTGGCCGCCGAGCGGGGCGAGGAGGCGCCCAGCGGTGCGGGCCACCGCGGCTTCCTGGGGCGCCTGCGCGAGGTCTTCGGCGCCTAGCGGCCCCCGTCCTGCGCCCCTGCCCGCTCGCTCGAGGACCCCGACGTGCGCCTGCCCACCCATGGCCCCCATGTGCTGGTGGCACCCGAGGCGGTGGGTGACGACGTCGCGGAGCTCGCCGCCGAGGACGCCCATCACCTGACCCGCTCGCTGCGGCGCGGCGAGGGGGACGCGGTCAGCGTGGCCGACGGGCACGGCACCGTGTGGCAGGGCAGGATCGTGCGCCGCGACCCCTCGGTCCTCGTCGCGCTCGAGGAGCGCCACGACATCCCCCCGCCCGACCCCCCGGTCTGGGTGGTGCACGCCCTGCCCACCGGACGCAAGCTCGACGAGGTGGTGCGGCGCCTGTCGGAGCTCGGCGTCGACCGGCTCGAGCCGGTGGTCAGCGCACGCTGCGAGAACCGCCCCTCGCGCGCGAAGGCCCAGAAGGCCCGTCAGCGCTGGGAGGCGGTCGCGGTGGCCGCCGCGAAGCAGGCGCGTCGCGCGCGACCCCTCGAGATCGCGCCGGTGGGGACGTGGCCGGGCGCGCTCGACGCCGAGCCGGGCGGCGCCGTGCTGTGGGAGGAGGCCGCGCAGCCGCTCGGGGACGTGCTGGCTCGGGCGCGGGTCGACCGTCCCGCGGTGCTCGGCATCGGTCCGGAGGGCGGCCTGGCCGACGCGGAGGTCCAGGCCGCAGCGCCCCCGGCCGCGAGCCTCGGCCCGACCGTGCTGCGCACCGAGACCGCCTCGGTCGCGGCGGCCGCGATCGCCCTGGAGCGCCTGGGCCGACTGGGCTGAGCCCGCGCGCTCGGGCCGCCACCACGGCCGCCGCCACGTCCTTGCTCGCGCGACGTCGCCGGTGTGCCGGTGGCGCTAGCGTCGCCGCAGCCGACCGCTGCGAGGACCGCGATGCGCCACGACCCGCCCACGACCCCGACCGTCGACGTCGTCGACGACTACCACGGGACCCCGATCGCCGATCCCTACCGCTGGCTGGAGGATCTCGACGACGCGGCCGTGGCGGCATGGGTCGCCGAGCAGAACCGCGCGAGCGAGGCCTGGCTGGACCAGACGCCGAGCCTGCGCCAGGACCTGGTCACGCGGATGCGCGAGCTGATCGACTGGCCGCGCCGCAGCGCGCCCAGCCGCCGTGGGGCGCGCTGGCTCTGGCTGGCCAACGACGGGCTGCAGGACCAGGACGTCCTCGTCACCGCCGACGCGCCCGACGGCGAGCCCCGACCGCTGGTGGATCCCAACGCGCTGAGCGAGGACGGCACGGTCGCCCTCGCGGGCGCCTCGGTGAGCCACGACGGCGAGCGGCTGGCCTATGCCCTCAGCAGCGCCGGATCGGACTGGATGACCTGGCACGTGCGGGAGGGGGCCACCGGCGAGGACCATCCCGAGGCGCTGTCGTGGGCGAAGTTCTCTGGTGCGGCCTGGCTGCCCGACGGCGAGGCGTTCTGCTACGGCCGCTTCGCTGCCCCCGCCGAGGGCGAGGAGCACGAGGCCGCCAACCAGGGCCACCAGATCTGGCTGCACCGCGTGGGCACCCCCCAGACCGACGACGTGCTGGTCCATCACGCTCCCAACGACCCCCGCCTGGTGTTCTCCCCGCAGGTGACCGACGACGGGCGCTGGCTGGTGCTGACCGGCAGCCGTGGCACCGAGCGCGTCAACGGCGTCTGGCTCGCCGATCTCGCCGGCCTCGACGATCCAGCGCAGCATCCCGAGGAGCTCGCGGCGGCGGTGCGCCCGTTGCTCGCCGACTTCGACGCGCTGTGGGGCGTGGTCGACAGCGAGGGCGAGGAGCTGCTGGTCGTCACCGACCTCGAGGCCGAGCGCCGGCGGGTGCTCGCCGTCGACACCGCCGACCCGGCCCGGCGCCGCGAGCTGGTGGCCCAGGACCCGGTGGACACCCTCGCCGACGTCGCACGGGTCGGCGATCGTCTCCTGGTGCGCTGGCTCCATCACGCCCGCAGCCGGCTCACCCGCCACCGCCTCGACGGCAGCCCGGAGGGCGAGGTGGCCCTGCCCGGGCTCGGGACGGTCGGGGCGATCAGCGGCACCCGCGAGGACCGGCAGGCGCACCTGACCTTCGCGGGGTTCACGCAGCCGGCCAGCCTCCACCGCCTCGACGTCGACACCGGCGAGCGCACCGAGGTGTGGCGCCCCGCGCTCGCGTTCGATCCCGAGCGCCTGACCACCGAGCAGGTCGGCGTCCCCTCGACCGACGGGACGACGGTGCCGGCGTTCGTGGTCCGGCGTGGCGACCTCGACCTCGAGGCGGGCGACCACCCGACGCTGGTGTGGGGCTACGGCGGCTTCATGGTGCCGGTCACGCCGATGTTCAGCGCCTGGTGGCTCGCGTGGGTGGAGCGCGGCGGGGTGCTGGTCGTGCCGAGCCTGCGGGGCGGCGGCGAGTACGGCACGGCGTGGCATCACCAGGGCAAGCGCGAGCACAAGCAGCAGGTGTTCGACGACGCCATCGCGGTGATCGACTGGCTGGTGGCCCAGGGGTGGACCCGCTACCCGAGGGTGGCGATCACGGGGCGCTCCAACGGCGGGCTGCTGGCCGGGGCGGTGCTGACCCAGGCGCCCGAGCGCCTCGGCGCGGCGCTGCCCGAGGTGGGCGTGCTCGACATGCTGCGCTTCCACCGGTTCACGATCGGCTGGGCGTGGGCCAGCGACTACGGCACCAGCGAGGACCCCGAGGAGCTGCGCTGGCTGCTCGGCTACTCGCCCCTGCATGCCGTGAGCCCCGGCACCCCCTATCCACCGACGCTGGTGATGACCGGCGACACCGACGATCGGGTGGTGCCCGCGCACAGCTACAAGTTCGCCGCGGCCCTGCAGGCCGCCACGCCCGCGCAGGCCGGTCCCATCCTGCTGCGGGTCGAGACCCGCGCGGGCCACGGCGCGGGAAAGCCGACCTCGGTGGTGATCGAGGAGCGCGCCGACGCCCTGACGTTCCTGCTGCGCGCCCTGGGCGCGGCCCCCGACGCCGAGGAGGCCTCCCCGGGCGCCTGAGCGCCCCGCGACCGCTGGACAGTGCCGCGACGCGAGGCCGAGCCCCTGACCCCTGGTCGTGGGGCGGCGCGCCGGGTAGGGTCGGCGGCGATGAGCGAGCCAGGGAGCAACCAGGTCGTCTGCCCGCGCTGCGGGGAGGTCAAGCTCGAGACGCCGCCGGGGACCCGGCCGTTGCCGACGCTCGGCATGGCGCGCAAGGCCGCCATGGCCGAGGCCGGCGAGGTCGGTCCCTGCGACTGCGGTCGCCACCCCGGCGGCGAGCACGGCCAGCACGACGCCTAGCCGGAGGGCGAGCGCATGCCCACCGTGTTCACCCGCATCATCCAGGGCGAGCTGCCGGGCCGCTTCGTGTGGTCCGACGACCGCTGCGTGGCGTTCCTGTCGATCAACCCGCTGACGCCCGGGCACACCCTGGTGGTGCCCCGCGAGGAGGTCGACCACTGGATCGACCTCGACCCCGACCTATGGGCGCACCTGACCGCGGTGGCCCAGACCATCGGCCAGGGGCTCCAGGACGCCTTCCAGGCCCCCAAGGTCGGGATGATGCTCGCGGGCTTCGAGGTGCCCCACGTCCACATCCACCTCGCGGCCATCGCCTCCGAGGCCGACCTGGAGTTCGCGCGCGCCGACCGCGACCCCGATCCCGCGGCCATGGACGAGGCCGCCGCCGCGATCCGCGCGGCCCTGCGCGCCCGTGGGGCCAGCGGCGTGACCGGCGACTGACGCCGCGGGCGGCGCTCGCGGCGCGCTAGGTCGGCTCGGGCGCGGACTCCTCGAGCTCCAGCCCGCGCGTCTCGGGCAGGAACGCGTAGAGGCCGGCGAGCAGCGCCACCGGCAGGCACAGGACCACGCCCGCGACCGCGAAGGTGCCGAACGCCTCGGCGAGCAGCCCGAACGCCGCGAGGCCCACGACCTGGCCCAGCACGCCGGAGGCGGCCAGCCAGCCCGCGGCGGTGGCGCGCACCGAGGTGGGGAACACCTCGGCGTCCAGGGCGCCGCCCGAGGGCGTGTACGCGCCGCCTGCGGTGATCGACAGCAGGTAGCCCACCGCGAGCATGCCGAAGTCGCCGGTGTAGGCCAGCGCGCCGGCCACCGCCGTCAGGGCCATCGACCCGGCGGCCGCGCCGCGCCGGCCGAGCCGGTCGGCGGCCAGGCGCCCGGCGACGAGCCCCAGCAGCCCGAGGGGGCCGGCGGCGAGCACCAGGCCGCTCATCTGCAGCGGGGTGGCCTGCAGCACCCCCTCGCCGTAGACGAACAGGTAGGTCCAGACCGGGCCGAGCACCAGCCCCATCCCGAAGGTGATCACGCAGATCAGCACCAGCCGTGCGCGCAGCCCGGCCGGCACGCTGCCCAGGCGGCGCCGCAGCACCGCCGCCTCGGCAGGGTCGGGGTGCGCGTCGGAGGCGGCCTGGTCCTCGCCCTGGGAGGTCGCCTCGGCCTCGCTGCCCGAGGCCGTGGCGGCATAGCGGGCCGGCTCGCGGATGCGTCGTGCCGCGACGGGCACCAGCAGCAGCGGCAGCAGCGCGATCAGGAGGATGCCGCGGAAGTCCAGGAGGGGATCGAGCACGCCCCGCAGCACCGAGATCAGCCCCGAGCCCACCGCGTAGGCGCCGCCGATCAGGGCGATCGCCTTGGCGCGGTCGGCGCTGTTGGTCTCCTCGGCCACCATGACCGCGGCCACGGCGTCGGTGCCGGTCAGCATCGGCCGGGCCAGCGCGAGCAGCGCCACGAACACCCAGAAGGCCCAGGCGCCGGCGGCGGCCGCGGTCAGCGCCAGCCCGCCCGTGGCCAGCGCGAGGACGGTGCGGCGTCGGCCCAGCCGGTCGGCCACCGAGGCGGCGACCAGGCTGCCCATCGAGGCCAGCCGGATGATCGCCAGGCCGATCCCCAGCGTGGTCAGCGCCATGCCGACCTGCTCGATGGGCTGCTCGGCCTCCTCGGGCGGGACCTCCCCGAACTCGAGGGCCACGTCGCCGGCGATGGCGGTGACGCCGAACTGGGCGGTGCCGGCGAACAGCGCCAGGGACGCGGCGGCGACCACCGGGGTCGACAGCCAGCTCACGGTCGGGGCGTCGTCGGGGGCCGGCCGTGGCCGCAGCTGCCCGAGACGGGAGCGGAGGGAGCGCATGGGCCCCATCCTGCCGACCGCGGGCCGAGCTCGGCCCGCACGGGACCGGTGATCGTCGCGGCGCCACCCGGTACGATGAGGATGGCAGGAGACGCCGACCCACCCCGCATGCGCTTGGCGACCATCATCCAGGTCAAGACGACGATCCCCGCCCACCACTCGATGGTGTCGGTGCTCGGCACGCGCGACGAGCTGCTGCGGCTGGTCGAGGACAGCTTCGAGGCCGACATCCTGGTCCGCGGCAACGAGATCACGGTCACGGGCACCGAGGCCGAGGCCGAGCGCGTGGTCCAGGTCTTCGGCGAGCTCACCAAGATCCTCGACACGGGCCGAGCGCTGGACAGCGATGCCACGGAGGCCACGATCGACATCGTCAAGGGCGGCCAGCAGGCCTCGGCCTCCGAGGTCCTCGGCGACCAGGCGCTGACCCACCGCGGCCGCGCGATCCGGCCCAAGACGGTCGGTCAGAAGCGCTATCTCGACGCGCTGCGCGACCACACCGTCGTCTTCGGCATCGGCCCGGCCGGCACCGGCAAGACCTACCTGGCGATGGCCATGGCGGTGCTCGCCCTGAAGCGGCGCGAGGTCAACCGCATCATCCTGACGCGGCCTGCGGTCGAGGCCGGGGAGCGGCTGGGCTTCCTGCCCGGCACGCTGCACGAGAAGATCGACCCCTACCTGCGCCCCCTGTTCGACGCGCTCCACGACATGATGGACGCCGAGCAGATCAGCCAGCACATGGAGCGCGGCACGATCGAGGTCGCGCCGCTGGCCTTCATGCGCGGGCGCACGCTCAACGACAGCTTCATCGTGCTCGATGAAGCGCAGAACACCACGCCCGAGCAGATGAAGATGTTCCTGACCCGCCTCGGGTTCGGCTCGCAGTGCGTGGTGACCGGTGACGTCACCCAGATCGACCTGCCCGGCGGCAACCGCTCGGGGCTGAAGGGCGTCCGCGACATCCTCGGCGACATCTCGGGGGTCGCCTTCGTCGAGCTGACCGGTGACGACGTGGTGCGCAACCGCATCGTCCAGGACATCGTCGAGGCCTACGAGCGGTTCGACGCCGCCGGCGGCGACGGTGGCGGCCATCAGCAGCGCAGCGCCGCGCGCGACGACACGGGGTCGGGGTCCCCGTGACCGTGGAGCTGGTCGACGAGCAGCGCGAGCCGGTCGACCACGAGCGCCTGCGGGCGCTGGCCGAGCATGTGCTGGCGGCCGAGGGCGTGCCCGCGCGGATGGCGCTCGCGGTGCGCTGCGTCGACCGCGACGCGATCGCCGCGCTCAACCAGGAGCACATGGACGGCCAGGGCCCCACCGACGTGCTCGCGTTCCCGCTCGACGACCCCGCCGCGCTGGACCCCGAGGACCCGGTGCCAGCCCTGCTCGGCGACGTGGTCCTGTGCCCGGCCGTGGCCCGCGAGCAGGCGGCTGGTGAGCCGCTGGCCGAGCTGGAGCTGCTGCTGGTGCACGGCATCCTGCACCTGCTCGGCCACGACCATGCCGAGGAGCACGAGCGGCATGTGATGTTCGCGCGGACCGACGCGCTGCTCGGGGCGTTCCGGGGCGGCGACGGCGCCGGCGGCACCCTTGGCGGCACCGCTGGCGGCACCGCGGAGGGGAGGGAGCGCTCGTGACCGCCACGCAGGCGTGGGCGCTGGCCGGCGTGGTGGTCGGCGTGGGGCTGGCGGCGCTGCTGGGCGCGGCCCAGACCGCGCTGTCCAAGACCACGCTGCCGCGTGCCCAGGCCTTGGCCGAGCAGGGGCAGCGCGGCGCCAGCGCGCTGGTGGCGCTCATGCGCGATCCCGCGCGGACGCTGAACATCGTCGCGCTGCTGGCCGTGGTGGTCCAGGTCGTGGTCGTGGTGCTGCTGACGGTGCTGGCCCTCACCGTCCTCGCGCAGCCCTGGGCGGCGGTGGCCGCGGCGGCCGCTGCCTCCGTGGTGCTGTTCACGGGCGCCGAGGTGGCCCCTCGCACCCTGGCGGTGGCCAGCACCGAGCGCGTGGCCTGCGCGCTCGCGCCGCTGGTGCGGCGCCTGGCCGCGCTCGCTGCCCCCTTCGCGGCGGTGCTCGTGAGCGTGGGGCGCCGCTTGAGCCCGGGCCGTCAGGCGAGCGCGAGTCCCTACGTCACCGAGGACGAGCTGCGCGCGATGATCGACGCGGCCGAGTCCGAGGACGTCATCGAGCCCGCCGAGCGCGAGATGATCCACTCGATCTTCGAGCTCGGCGACACCGTGGTCCGCGAGATCATGGTGCCTCGACCCGACATGGTCACCGTCGGCGCCGACGCGACCCTGGACGAGGTCCTCGAGGTCATCATCCGCGCCGGCTACTCCCGGCTGCCGGTCTGGAGCCCCGAGCGCGACCGGCTCGTCGGCGTGGTCTACGCCAAGGACGTCCTCATGTGGCTGCGCGACGGCCACGTCGCCGGGGAGCCCTGGGACGACCTGCTGCGCGCCCCCTACCTCGTGCCCGAGCTCAAGCGGGTGGACGACCTGCTGCGGGAGCTGCAGGCCGAGAAGGTCCACCTGGCGATCGTGGTCGACGAGTACGGCGCGACCGTGGGCATCGTGACCATCGAGGACATCCTCGAGGAGATCGTCGGCGAGATCGTCGACGAGTACGACAGCGAGCAGCCGCTCGTCGAGCAGTCCGACGACGAGGGCCTGCGCGTGGACGCGCGGCTGCCCGTCGACGAGCTGGCCGCCCTGCTGTCCTGCGAGCTGCCCGACGACGAGTGGGACACCGTCGGGGGGCTCATCGTGGGCCTGCTCGGGCACGTGCCCACCGCCGGCGAGCACGTCGACGTCGACGACGTGCGCCTGACCGCCGAGTCGGTGGAGGGCCGCCGCGTGGCCAAGGTCCGCGTCGAGCGCGTGATCCCCAGCGAGGACGGCGCAGGCGACGACCCCGACGCGGCAGCATCAGCGGCGGAGCCCGCCGAGCGCCCCGACCGCACGGGGGCCGCCGGCCCCGGGGTCGCCGGGGACGGGGAGCGACCGGAGGTCACCGATCAGCCGCGATGACCGTGAGCATGCGCTGGTCGCCGCGGCGCGCTCGCTGCGCGACCAGGCCCATGCGCCCTACTCCGGCTTCGCGGTGGGGGCCGTGCTCGAGGCCGCGGACGGTCGCTGGTACCACGGCGTCAACGTGGAGAGCGCGGCCCTCCCCGCCGGGCTGTGCGCCGAGCGGGCCGCGCTGGGCGCCGCGGTGACCGACGGGCAGCGTGAGCTGCGCACCCTCGCCGTGGCCGGGCCGGGCGCGAGGCCGCTCGCGCCCTGCGGCGTGTGTCGGCAGGCCCTGGTCGAGTTCGGCACCGACGTGGTGGTGCTCGGCGCCGGTGCGGAGGGTGCGCCGGCCCGCTGGCGCCTGGCCGACCTGCTGCCCGAGGCCGTCGGGCCCACCACGCTCGAGCGCTAGCGGCGCACGCCGCGGACGCGTCCCGCGTCAGCCGCGCACGCGGTCCTTGCCCGCGTGCTTGGCCTCGTAGAGGCGGCGGTCGGCCTCGGCCAGCAGCTGCTCGGCGGTCTCGCCGCCCTCGCGTGCCGCCACGCCGACGCTCACGGTGACCGCCAGGTCGGCGTGGACCTCGGCCCAGGGGTGCTCGCGGACCGCGTCGCACAGGTCCTGTCCGGCCACGAGCGCGCCATCGCGCTCGGCGCCGGTGAGGATGACCACGAACTCCTCGCCGCCGTAGCGGGCGGCGAGGTCCTCGGCGCGGGTGCGGTGGCGCAGCAGCGACCCCAGGCGGCTCAGCACGCTGTCGCCGACGGCGTGCGACAGCTCGTCGTTGATGCGCTTGAAGTCGTCGAGGTCGAGCAGCGCCACGGCCAGCGGTGCCGCCTCGGCCTGTGCCCGCTGGACCTCGTCGCGCAGCCGCTGGTCGAGGTAGCGGCGATTGGGCAGCCCGGTCAGCGCGTCGGTGCTGCTCTCGCGGCGCGCCTGCTCCAGCTGGTAGGCCACCTGCAGCCCGCGCAGGCGCAGGTCCGAGGTCTCGTCGAACCTGGCGCGCTCCACGGCGTGGAAGCGCTGGAAGGCCTCGAGCGCCCGGACGGCATCGCCGGCGCGCTCATGCACCCAGGACAGGTCGCGCAGGGCGTCGGCGAGCTCGCGGCGCCCGCCGAGCCGCTCGGCGCGGTCGACGGCCCGCTCCAGCAGGTCCTCTGCCTCCTCGAGCCGTCCGCGACGCGCGAGCAGGCGCCCGAGCAGCTGCTCGGTCTCGCAGATGCCGATCCCCGCGTCGATCGACTCCTTCATCGCCAGCGCGGCGCGGTAGTACGCCTCGGCGTGGGCGTCGCGGCCCAGCCCCTCCAGCGCGCTGCCGGCGTTGGTCAGGGCCATGGCCAGGCCGAACCACTCCTCGAGGCGCTCCCAGGCCCGGCAGCTGGCCTCGAGCTCGACCAGCGCCTCCTCGTGGCGCCCGAGGTCGATGAGCGCCTTGGCGCGGTTGTTGGCCACCGCGGCGACCCCGTGCGCATCGCCCAGCTCGGCGCGCAGCGCCCGCGCGCGCTCGTAGGCCTCGAGCGCCTCCTCGAGGTCCCCGTGGCGCCAGAAGACGATGCCGAGGTTGTTGAGCACGTCGGCGCGGCCCCGCGCGTCGCCAGTGCGCTCGCGCAGGCGCAGCGCCTCGACCAGCAGCTCGGTGGCGCGATCGTGCTCGCCCAGGTAGGTGTGCACGGTGGCCAGGTGCTGCAGGGCCAGGGCACGGTCGTCGTGCTCGTGGTCCTCCAACAGCCCGAGCGCCTCCAGCAGGGTGCGCAGGGCGGTGACGAAGTCGCTGCGCTGCCAATGGCAGATCCCCATGACGATCTGCGCGCGGGCGCGCCACACGCGGTCGCCGCTGCGGCCGGCCTCGACGTGCAGCGCGTCGGCCAGCGCCAGCGCCTCTGCCGGATCGGTGCGCGCCAGTGCGCGGGCCTGCGCGAAGCGCTCCTGTCGGCTGTGGGCCTCGGTGGCGGTCATGGCGCAAGCCTGCCAGCGGTGGGCGTGCGAGACTGCGCGCCATGGACGTCGTGGTGTTCGACATGGGCGAGGTGATCCTCGTCTGGGACCCGGTCGCGCTCTATGAGCGGGTGCTCGGGCTGGATCACGCCGCAGCGCAGGCGCTGGTCGAGGAGATCGACCTGCATGCGTGGAACGCGCGGCTGGACGCGGGTGAGCCCTACGCCGAGGTGATCCCGGCGTGGCAGGCCGCGCACCCGCACCGGCGGCGGGAGATCGCCCTGCTGCGCGACCGCTGGCCCGCGACCGTGCGGCGGGTGCGCCACGAGACCGTCGCGCTGATCGAGCGCGTGCGGGCCACCGGCGTGCGGGTCGCGGGGCTCACCAACGCCTCGGCGGAGAACATGCCCCACGCGCGGCGCCTCTCGCCCGTGCTCGATCGCCTCGACCCGCTCGTGGTGTCGGGCGCCGAGGGGCTGGTCAAGCCCCAGCCCGAGATCTACCAGCGCCTGCTCGCCCGCCTCGACCCGCCCGCCGAGCGCGTGGTGCTCGTCGACGACCGCGCCGACAACTGCGCGGCGGCCACCGCCCAGGGCATGGCCGCGGTGCGCTTCGCCGACGCCGCGCAGGCCGAGGCGGAGCTGGCCGGCCTCGGCGTGCCGCTGCGCTCGGCGGCCACCGCGCCGACGCGCTGACGACCCTCCGGCCGCTCGCCGGCGTCGCCCAACGGGCTCGGGCCCTCCACCGGCGCGATACGCTCCGCCCATGCGCTCCGGGTTCTGTGCGGTCGTGGGACGCCCCAACGTGGGCAAGTCGACCCTGGTCAACGCCATGGTCGGCAGCAAGGTCGCGATCACCACGCCGGTGCCCCAGACCACCCGGCACGCGATCATGGGCGTGCTGCACCAGCCCGCGGCCGAGCGCGAGTCGCTCGAGGACCCGCCCTTCGGCGAGCACCCCGAGGACCTCCAGGTCGTCTTCGTCGACACCCCCGGCCTGCACAAGCCGCAGACGCTGCTCGGCAGCCGCCTCAACGAGGTGGCGCGCAGCCAGCTCGCCGGCGTGGACCTGGTGCTGCTGGTGACCGACGGGGAGCGCGGCGTGGGGCGCGGCGACCGCTTCATCGCCGAGCTCGTCGACGAGGCTCGCACCCCGACGATCGCCGTCCTCAACAAGACCGACCGCTTCGGTCCCGAGCGGGCGCTGCCCCAGCTCGAGGAGCTCGCAGGGCTCGGCGACTGGGACGAGATCGTGCCGACCGCTGCGGCCACGGGCGAGGGCGTGGATCGCCTGGTGGGGCTGATCAGCGACCGGCTGCCCGAGGGGCCGCCGTACTTCCCGCCCGACATGGTCTCCGACCAGCCGCTGGAGCGCTGGGTCGCCGAGGTGATCCGCGAGAAGGCGCTGGTGGTCATGCGCGAGGAGGTGCCCCACTCCATCGCGGTGGTGGTGGAGGAGATGGGGCCCGGCGAGTCCGAGGACGTCACCGCGATCACCGCCCACCTCTACGTGGAGCGTCGCTCGCAGAAGGGCATCGTCATCGGGCGTGGCGGCGAGGTGCTGCGCGGGATCGGCCGGCGTGCCCGCGAGGAGCTCGAGCTGATCCTCGGCACCCGGGTCTGGCTCGATCTCGAGGTCAAGCTGGCCAAGGAGTGGCAGCGCGACCCCAAGGCGCTGCAGCGGTTCGGCTACTAGCGCCGCGCCGATGGGGCTGAGGTCTCGCGGCGGCTCGCCGTTGGCGAGCGGGCGTCGCACTACCCTTGCCGCGATGCGCGCCTACCGCGAGCAGGCCATCGTCCTGCGCACCCACAAGCTCGGCGAGACCGACCGGATCCTGCACCTGCTGTCCACCGGCAGGGGCAAGGTCCGCGCGGTCGCCAAGGGCGTGCGGCGCCCCGGCAGCCGCTTCGGCGGGCGCCTGGAGGTGCTGTCGCACGTGGACGCCCAGCTCCATCCGGGCCGCACGCTCGACGTCGTCACCCAGGTCGAGCTGGTGCACGCCTTCTCGGCGCTGCGCAGCGACTGGACCCGCTCAGCCTGCGCCCAGACCCTCGCCGAGGCCGCGGATCGCGTCGCGCAGGAGGGGGAGCGTCACGTGGCCCTGTTCGTGCTGCTGCGCGAGTCCCTGCTGGCGCTCGAGGCCGACCCCCGCGACCCGGCCGCGGTGCTGGACGCCGGGCTGCTGCGCCTGGCCTCGGTGGCCGGCTACCACCCGCATCTGCGTGCCTGCGCGCGCTGCGGCGCTCCCGGCGAGCACGCGGTGCTGCACCTGGACGCCGGCGGCCTGCTGTGCCCCGCGTGTGCCCCCGTTGGCGCCCAGCCGCTGGCCGAGGGCGTGCTGGAGGGACTGCGCGTGCTCGCCGAGGCGCCCTGGGAGGACCTCGACGCCTGGGCGAGCCAGCGGGACGGCCGCATCCGGCGCTCGTGCGCCGCGCTGGTCTCCAGCTACCTCGCCCACCACCTCGGCGCCCCCCTGAAGGGCTGGGAGCTCGTGCCGCGATGACCGCCGACCCCACCGCTCGCACCGACCTCGCGGCCCGCCACGGGCTGTCGACCGACCGGATGCCACGCCACGTGGCGATCATCATGGACGGCAACGGCCGCTGGGCGGCCCAGCGCGGGGAGCCGCGCCGGGTGGGCCATACCGCCGGAGAGGCGGCGCTGTTCGACGCCGTCGAGGGCTCCATCGAGCTCGGGCTCGAGGTCCTCACGGTCTGGGCCTTCTCCACCGACAACTGGAAGCGCCCCAAGGCCGAGGTCGCCTTCCTGATGGACTTCAACCGCGACCTGCTGCGCCGCCGCGCCCACGAGCTCGACGAGCGCAACGTGCGCGTGCGGTTCATCGGGCGCCGCGAGCGCCCCGTGCCGCGGGCGGTGCGCGACGAGATCGCCTGGGGCGAGGGGCTGACCGCCGACAACACCGGCCTGGTGCTCCAGGTGGCGTTCAACTACGGCGGTCGCGCCGAGCTCACCGACGCGGCCCGCGCCATCGCCGCTGACGTCGCCGCGGGCCGGCTCGCGCCCGACCAGGTCGACGAGGACGCGATTCGCGAGCGCCTGTACGCGCCCTCGGCCCCCGACGTCGACCTGCTGGTGCGCACCTCCGGCGAGCAGCGGCTGTCCAACTACCTGCTGTGGGAGACCGCGTACGCCGAGCTGGTCTTCACCGAGGTGCTGTGGCCCGACTTCGACCGCGAGGAGCTGGCGCGCTGCGTCGCGGCCTACCAGGGCCGCGACCGACGCTTCGGTCGGGTGCACCAGCCGCCCCGCTGACCGGGGGCGGCCGCGCCGCGCCGGTCGCGGCCGTCAGGGCGCCAGGGGCGTCAGCAGCTGGTCGACGGGCGCGAAGTCGTCGCGCAGCACCGCGCCCTGCGCGGCGAGCTCGGCGGTGGCCGCCTCGTCGAGCACCACCTGCTCGCCCTCGCGCGCGTCGATCGCCGCCGCGATCCCCTCCAGGTCCAGCGGGGCGTGGGAGGCCACCAGCACCACGTTGCCGCCCTCGTCCTCGGCAAAGCGCTCGGGCGCGCCGAGGGCGGCCACGTGGTCGAACACCGCGTCCAGGGTCGCGGCCTTGGCGCGCAGGAAGTCCATCGGTGGGCGATCGATCAGGTTGACGGTGTAGAGGCCCTCGGGCGCCAGCATGCGCGACACCTCCGCGGCCACCTCGGCGGTGGTCAGATGCCAGGGGACCGCCAGGCCCGCGAAGGTGTCGCCGACGACCACGTCGAAGGCGGCGTCGGGCTGCTCCTCCAGCGCCAGGCGCGCGTCGGCGGTGACCACCTCGATGGCCTCGGTGGGCTCGTAGCCGAGCTGGCGCTCGGCGAGGTCGGCGAGCATCGGGTCGATCTCCAGCACCCGCGAGGTGGAGCCCGGCCGGGTCTCGTCGAGGTAGCGCGGCAGGCTCAGCGCGCCACCGCCGAGGTGCAGGGTGTCCAAGGGCTCACCCTCGGGCGCGGCGACCGACAGCACGTCGCCGAACATGCGCATGTAGTCGAACTCGAGATGGGCGTCGTCCTCGAGGTCGACGTAGCTGTGGGGCAGCGCGTCCAGCACCAGGGTGTAGCCGTGCTCGCGCTCGGGGTCGGGCACGATCTGCGCGCAGTGGTAGCGCGACTCGTGGTCGCACACGGGGTTGGCCGCGCCGGTCAGGGCCGCGGCGAGCACGGCCACGGCGACCGCGCCTCGCAGGCGGCGGTCGCCGTGCGGGCCGAGGCGCCACCACGCGACCGCGCCGCCGGCCAGCAGCGCGAGGCCGACGCCAAGGGTCAGGTCGCTGGTCGCGAAGGTGCCCACGAGCACGAAGCCGGTGAGGAACGTGCCGAGGATCGCCCCGGCGGTGGACAGCGCGCTCAAGCGTCCCACCACGCTGCCGGTCTGCTCGAGGTCGCCGAGCTGGATCTTGATCACCGTCGGGGTCACCGCCGACAGCACCGCGGCCGGGGCGAAGAAGCCGGCGGTGGTCAGCAGCAGGATCGCGGCCGGGCCGCCGCCCTGCAGCGCGCTGCCCAGCGCGGTCACGATCGGCACGACGAGCAGCGCGAGCACCCCGCCCAGCAGGATCTGCGGCGCCAGCAGCCGGTGGGGCGCGATGCGGTCGGCGAGCCGGCCGCCCTGCCACGAGCCGACGGCGATGCCCGCCAGCACCACCCCGATGATGCCGGTGTAGGTCTCCAGCGACTCGCCGACGAACGGCGCCAGCAGGCGGCCGGCGAGGATCTCCAGCACCAGCACCGCCGCCGAGGTGGAGAACACGGTCAGGCCGGCGAGGACGGGATGCATCGCCGCGACAGTATGCCGCGCGCGGAGGTCCGGTCCGTGGGGGCCGCGGCGGGGCGTGGGCGGCGCGGTGCGGGCGCCGCGGCGTGGAGCTCGTGGCGCGGAGGTCGCGGCGCTGCCGCGCGCCGAGGGTCCGCCGATAGCCTGCACGGTGGTGCCCGAGCCCGACCCGCTCCTGCTCACGGTCGCCGCGGCGTTCGCCGTGCTCAACGGCGTCAACGACGGGGGGACCCTGCTCACCCTGTCGCTGAAGGTCGGCGGGGTGCGGCTGCTGACCGCCCTGGGGGTCCTCGCGGCGTTCGTGGCCCTGGCGCCGGCGCTGCTGGGCACCGCCGTGGCCTCGACGCTGGCCGGGCGCCTCGTGGCCTTCGACGGGCCGCAGGGCCAGCGGGCGGTGCTGCTGGCGGTGGTGGCGGCGGTGCTGGTCTCCAGCGTGCTGGCCCGCCGCGGGCTGCCCACCAGCCTGACCCTCGCGCTGGTCGGCGGGCTCACCGGCGCGGGCCTGGGTGCCGGGCTCGCGGTGTCCTGGCCGGTCGTCGGCGGGGTGCTGGCGACCGCGGCCGTGGCGCCGATGCTCGGCGGCGCGCTCGCCTTCGGGCTGTCGCGGCTCGCGCTGCGCGTGCGCGCCCCCGCGGGCAGCGCCCGCTTCCTGGCGCGGGCGCACCGGCTGTCGCTGCTGGTCCAGGCGCTGGCCTACGGCGCCAACGACGGACAGAAGATGCTGGCGGTCGCCGCGGTCGGCGCGGGGCTCGCCACCGACCCGGTGCCTCGCGACCCCGTGCTGCTCGTGGCCGCGGTGCTGCTGTTCGCTCTCGGCGCGGCGCTGGGCCTGCGACGCTACTCGCGCACCGTCGGTGGCGTCATCCCGGTGCGCCCGCCCAACGCGGTGATCGGACAGGTGGCAGCCTCGGTGGCGGTGCTGGCCAGCGCCGGGCTCGGCGCACCGGTGAGCATGACGCAGGCCGTGTCGGGCGGGCTGGTGGGCACCGGGGTCAGCGAGGGGCATCGGAGAGTGCGATGGCAAGTGGCGCTGCAGATCGGGACGGCGTGGGTGGTGACGCTGCCGCTGGCGCTGCTGGTGGGGCTGCTCGTGGCCGCGGGCGCCGCGGCGATCGCCGGCGCAGCGTGAGGCGTGGCGCGCTGCGGCGCCTGGTCGCCGACCTCGGCGGCGGGCTGGAGCGCGAGCTCGTCGACCGGCTCCACGGTCAGGTCGAGGCGGCGCAGCGCGGCGTGGTGCTCGCGCGCAGCGCCGCGGTCGGCCACGCCGACACCGTGGAGCTGTCGGCGCGCATGGACGCCGCCGAGCGCGAGGGCGACGACGAGCGCGCCGCGCTCGTCGCGACGCTGTCGGCTGCGCTCATGACCCCCTTCGACCGCGAGGACCTGTTCCGGGTGTCCCGCTCGATCGACGACGTGCTGGACAACCTGCGCGACTTCGTGCGCGAGCTGGCCCTCCTCGGGGTGCGCGACCCCGGGTTCGTGCCGATCCTCGACGCGGTCGACGCCTGCCTGGCCGACCTGGACACCGCCGTCATGCGCCTGGTCACCGACCGGCCCGGGCTGGTGGGCGCGGCCCTGGACGCCTCCAAGACCTCCAACCAGGTGCGCAAGCGCTACCAGGAGCAGCTGGCCGCGCTGCTCGACAGCCCCGAGGTCACCCCCGAGGTGCTCAAGCGCCGCGAGCTGCTGCGCCGCCTCGACGTGGTCGGGCTGCGTCTGGGCGAGGCGACCGACGCCCTCGCCGACGGCGCGGTCAAGCGCGGGTAGGCTGCGCGCCGATGGAGTCCCGCGACCTCGACGCCGTGCTGGCCGCCCATCCCGGCGACGCAGAGGAGGTCGTGAGCGCCGACCTCGACGCCGCCGCGCGCGCCCCGGTGGACGCCGACCACCTCGACGCCGCGCTCGCGGCGCTCGAGCTGACCACGCTCGAGCCCACCGACGGGCCCGCGCGCGTGCGCGCCCTCGCCGAGCGTGCCCTGCGGCCCGATCCCGAGGACGCGGCGGCGCCGACCGTGGCTGGCGTGTGCACCTGGCCCGACCTCGTCGGCGAGGTCGCCCAGGCGCTCGCGGGGACGCCGGTGGCCGCCGTCTCGGTGGCGGGCGCGTTCCCCCACGCTCGGACCACCGACGCGGTCGCGGCCGCCGAGGTCGCCCATGCCCGCCAGGCCGGCGCCGCGGAGGTCGACGTGGTCCTGGACCGCGGGGCCCTGCGCACCGCAGGGGCGCCCGCGGCCGCCGCGCGCCTGGGTCGTCTGCGCGAGGCCGCGGGCGAGGGCGTGCTGAAGGTCATCCTCGAGACGGGCGCGCTGGCCGACGCCCACGAGATCCGCCGCGCGGCCTGGACGGCGGTGCTGGCCGGCGCGGACGCCATCAAGACCTCCACGGGCACCGTGACGCCCGCGGCCACGCTGCCCGCCACCCGCCTGCTGCTCGAGGTCGCCCGCGATGCCGAGGCCGGGCTCGGGCGGCGCGTGGCGGTCAAGCCCGCCGGCGGGATCCGCACCGCCGCGCACGCGGCCTCGCTGGTGGTGCTCGCCCGCCGCGTGCGCGGGCACGCCGGCGCCGAGCCGCCGCGCCTGCGGATCGGCGCCTCCTCGCTGGTCGACGCGCTCGTGACCGCCCGCGCTCGCTGAGCCGCCTCCCGCGGGGGCCTGTCCGCCGCGTGACGCGCCGCGTCCTGCGTCGCCTCGGCGCCTCAACCTTTGGCCTCCCGACCATCGTTTGACAAAGGGGAAAGGGAATCCGAGACTTCCGGCTCATCACGTGGATGCGGGTTCGCGTGACCCGACACCGCTCGGAGGTCGTGGCCCTCACCAGCCGCGTGCGCCCCGCAGGCGGAAGGAGCCGTCATGAGCACCACCGCGACCGGCAAGAGCCGGATGCCCGGCTACGCCGAGCCGACCCGTGCGAGCCGGAGGGCGCAGGTCGGGAGGGTGCTCGCCCCCGCCCTGGCGATCGCGGTGTACCTCGCGCTGCCCGACGCCGAGCTCGGGGCCGACGGCCGCGCCGTGGGCGCGGTCGGCGCGCTCATGGCCACCCTGTGGGTCACCGAGGCGCTGCCGCTGCCGGTCACGTCGCTGCTGCCGATCGTGCTGTTCCCGGTGCTGGACGTCACCGACGTCAGCGGGGCGACGGCCCCCTACGCCTCCGACCTGATCTTCCTGTTCATGGGCGGCTTCATGATCGCGCTGTCGATGCAGCGCTGGGGCCTGCACGAGCGCATCGCGATCACCACCCTGCGCCTAGTGGGCACCCGCCCGGTCAACCTCGTGGGCGGGTTCATGCTGGCCACGGGCTTCCTGTCGATGTGGGTGAGCAACACCGCCACCACCGTGATGATGCTGCCGATCGGCGCGAGCGTCGCCGGCTTGGTGCTCACCCAGCTGGCCAAGGAGCGCGAGGACGTCACCGCGCCGTCGGGTCCCACGCCGGTGGCCGCCGACAGCGCCACGAGCGGTGGCTCGCGGACCTCGCCGTTCGCGACCGGGCTGATGCTCGCGATCGCCTTCTCGGCGAGCATCGGCAGCCTGGCCACGCTGATCGGCACGCCGCCCAACCTGTTCATGGCCGAGTTCCTCGACGAGACCTACGGCATCGAGATCGCCTTCGGCCGCTGGATGCTGGTGGGCCTGCCGCTGGCGCTGGTGTTCGGCGTGATCGCGTGGGTCCTGCTGACGCGGGTCGTCTTCCGACCCGAGGTGCGCGACGTGCCCGGCGCCAAGGACCTCCTGGAGCGCGAGGCGGCCCGCCTCGGCGCCATCGGTCGGGGGGAGCGCACGGTGCTGGCGGTCTTCGTGGCCACCGCGCTCGCCTGGATCCTGCGCGAGCCGCTGACCGGCGGCGAGAACGCCCTCTCCCAGTCGCTGCTGGAGGTGCTGCCCGGGCTCGCCGGCGCCAGCGACGCCGGCATCGCGATCCTCGCCGCGGTCGCGCTGTTCGCGCTGCCCGTCGACCTGCGCCAGGGCGTCTTCGCGCTCGACTGGGACACCGCCCGCCAGATCCCGTGGGGCGTGCTGCTGCTGTTCGGCGGCGGCCTGAGCCTCGCCAACGGGGTGCAGGAGTCCGGCTTCGACGAGTGGGTCGGCCAGCAGGTCGGCGGGCTCGGGATCCTGCCGGTGCTGGGCATCGTGGCGGGCGTGGCGCTGATCACGCTGCTGCTGACCGAGCTGACCAGCAACACCGCCACGGCGGCGACCTTCCTGCCGATCCTCGCCGGGGTGGCGATCGGGCTGGAGATCCCGGTGCTGGTCCTGGTCGTGCCCGCCGCCCTCGCCGCCAGCTGCGCGTTCATGATGCCGGTGGCCACGCCGCCGAACGCCATCGTGTTCGGCTCGGGCTACGTCTCCATCACCCAGATGGTGCGCGCGGGGGTGTGGCTGAACCTGATCGGCGTGGTGCTCATCACCCTCGTGGCCGCCACGCTGCTCGGCTGGGTCTTCGGCGTGTCGGTCTGATCCGGGTCGGTCCGGCCGGTCCGGTGGGTCCGGCCGGTCGGGTCGGCGCGCTCGGCTCGCGGCGGGGTGCGACCGGGGTCCCCGGGGCCTAGGGTGCGAGCGCACCTCGCGCAGCCAGCGCGGGAGAGACCCTCACGGAGACACCGATGACCGAGACCAGCCAGCCGAGCGTGACCCCCGAGGACCTGCCGCCCGAGGTCGACGCGGACCTCGAGGAGGTCGACGCGCACGCCGACGACACCGCCGGGCCACACGACACGACGATGGAGGCCATCGTCGAGCTGTGCAAGCGCCGCGGGATCATCTTCCAGTCCTCGGAGATCTACGGCGGACTGCGGGGCGCGTGGGACTTCGGCCCGCTCGGCGCGGCGCTCAAGGACAACGTCAAGGCCGCCTGGAAGCGCTCCATGCTCCAGCTGCGCGACGACGTGGTGCAGATCGACGCCTCGATCCTGATGCACCCCAAGGTGTGGGAGGCCAGTGGGCACGTCCAGGGCTTCACCGACCCGCTGACCGAGTGCCGCACCTGCAACGCGCGCTTCCGCGCCGACCAGGTCTCCCAGGGCGACGCCAGCACCTACGAGTGCCCGCGCAGCGACTACTCCCTGTGCGACTTCGGCCCGGCGCGCCAGTTCAACCTGATGTTCCAGACCCACGTGGGCCCCACCCAGGAGTCGGGCTCGCAGGTGTGGCTGCGCCCCGAGACCGCCCAGGCGATGTTCGTGGACTTCGCCCACGTGCAGCTCACCAGCCGCCAGAAGGTGCCCTTCGGGATCGCGCAGGTCGGCAAGAGCTTCCGCAACGAGATCACCCCGCGCAACTTCATCTTCCGCGTGCGCGAGTTCGAGCAGATGGAGATGGAGTACTTCGTGCGGCCCGGCGCCGACGAGGCGTGGCACGACTACTGGATCGCCCAGCGGTGGAACTGGTACCTCGAGCACGGCATGCGGCGCGAGAACCTGCGGATCCGCCCGCACGCCGCCGACGAGCTGTCCCACTACGCCAAGCACACCGTGGATGTCGAGTACCGGTTCCCCTTCGCCTGGAGCGAGCTGGAGGGCATCGCCAACCGAACCGACTTCGACCTGACCGCTCACGGCGAGGCCTCCGGCAAGGACCTGTCGTACTATGACCAGGCGCGCGACGAGCGCTTCGTGCCCTACGTCGTCGAGCCCGCGGCCGGCGTGGACCGCACCGCGCTGGCGTTCCTCGTCGACGCCTACCGGGTCGAGGACGCGCCCACCGCCTCCGGGGGCACCGAGCGGCGCACGCTGCTGAAGCTGGACCATCGGCTCGCGCCGATCACCGTGGCGGTGCTGCCGCTGTCGCGCAACGAGAGGCTGGTGCCCACCGCCAAGGAGGTCGCCGACCTGCTGCGCGGCCACCTCACGGTGCAGTACGACGACGCCGGCTCGATCGGCAAGCGCTACCGCCGCCAGGACGAGGTCGGCACTCCCTTCTGCGTCACCGTCGACTTCGACACCGTCGAGGACGACCGCGCCGTCACGGTTCGCGACCGCGACACCATGACCCAGGAGCGCGTGGCGATCGACCGGCTCCCGCAGTTCCTCGCCGAGCGGCTCGACCTGCCCTGACCCGCTGGTGCCGGGCGCGGCGCGGCCGCTCGGGTCGCGCCGGCCGTCAGTGGTGGCCGCCCCAGCGTCGGTAGGGGTCCCGGTCGGGATCGACCTGCGGCGGGGGACTGGACCGCTCGGCGCTGGCCAGCCGCCGCTGCAGCCCGCCCAGCTCCTCGACGAGGGCCTCGGTGCGCTCGAGCAGCTGCGCCACGCCCTTGGCGGACCAGGCGATGAGCCGCAGCCCCGCACCCACGCCGAAGGTCAGGGCCCAGGCCACCAGCGTGAACCCCGGGTAGCCCTCCTGGAACAGCAGGGCGCCCGCCACCACGCCGGCGATGCCCACGGCGTAGACCAGCGCATCGGCGATGCGCGCGGCGGTGTAGAGCTCGCTGGGCTTGATGCCGGACCGTGCGCTCACGGGGCCTCCCGAGGGGCGGGGGTGCCGATGCTACGCTTCGTGGCGTGGATGGGCCGCTGGAGCCACGAGCCCGCGCCGAGGAGCGCGAGCGTCGCGCGCTGTCACCGTGGGCGAGCCTTGCGGCCGAGTCCAAGGGGCGGGACCGCGCCGAGCCGCCCGACCCCCTGCGCACCGCCTTCGCCGTGGACCGCGACCGGCTCGCCGCGGACGCCCACGTCGCGGTGCTGGCGGGACGCCGCGCGCGGCTCGACGAGCCCCGCAGCCGCCTGCAGCGTGCGCTGCTCGTGGGCGCGCTGGCGCGGGGACTGGCGCGCGCCCTCGCGCTGAACGAGGACCTCGTCGACGCGATCGCGCTGGCACGCCCGCTGGGCACGCTGCCGCTGGCCGAGGGCGGCGAGCAGGCGGCCGCCACCGTCCTCGACGGAGGGCTGTCGGTGCCCGAGCAGTCCCTGCGCGTGGTCGAGCGCCTCGCCGCGCAGGGGCAGGGGCTCAACCTCACCTGGGAGGTGCGCGACGGGATCCTCGCGCAGCAGCGTGACGGCGCCCGCACGCGGGAGGGGCAGACGGTCGTGCTGGCCGAGGAGGTGCTGGACGCCGCCGAGCGCTGGGCGGTGGCCCGCGCACCGCTGCCCCCGGCCGCCGACGGCTGGGTCCGGCCCGGCTGCGCGCCGGTCGAGCTCGCTGGCGCGCTGCTCGGCGACGTCGCCAGCCACACCCGCGAGGACGACGCCCTGCGCTTCGGCCCGCGCGGCGCGAGCGTCATGGGCGAGCTGCGGGCCGCCAGGCAGGCAGCGACGGCGTCGCCGGCGCGCCGCGACCGGGCAGCGCACGTCGTGGCCGCGCTGCTGGTGCACGAGGCCGAGCAGGCCGACGGCGACGCACAGCAGGCGGTGGACCGCGTGGGCGGCCTCACCGACGCACAGGCGCTCGCCGCCCACCGGGAGCGGTTCGAGCCCGACCTGTCCGACTGACCGCTCCAGCGCATCACGCGCGGAGGGGACGAGGACGACGACCGCTGGCGTGACGGCGCGTGGCGTACACTGCGCAGCGTCCCGCCCCCGCCGCACAGGACGCTCGTGGCCGGTCGCATCAACGCCGAGGACATCCGGGCCCTGCGCGAGCAGGCCGACCTGGCGAGCGTGGCCAGCGACTACACGGCGCTGCGTCGCGCCGGGGGGACCCTGAAGGGCCTGTGCCCGTTCCACGGCGAGCGCACCCCGTCGTTCACCGTCGACCCCGCCAAGGGCGTCTGGCACTGCTTCGGGTGCGGCGAGGGCGGGGACGTCTTCGGGCTGCTGATGCAGGCGGAGGCGCTGTCGTTCCCCGAGGCCGTCGAGCACCTGGCCCGTCGCGAGGGCTACCCGCTGCGCTACGAGGAGCTGAGCCCTGGGCAGCGTCGCGCGATCGGCCGTCGCACCCGCCTGGCGCAGGTCACCGCGGCGGCCGCGGCCTGGTTCCGCGCGCAGCTGGCCGGCCAGGACGGCGCGGACGCGCGCGCCTACCTCGCGCGCCGCGGCCTCGAGGAGGCCACGCTCGAGCGCTTCGCGGTGGGCTGGGCCCCCGATGCCTGGGACGCGCTGACCCGCCACCTGCGCGAGGAGGGCTTCACCGGCCAGGACCTCGTCGACGCCGGGCTGGCCACCGAGGGGCGCCGCGGGCCGATGGACCGGTTCCGCGGGCGCGTCATCTTCCCCATCCACGAGCGCAGCGGGCGCGACGTGGTCGCCTTCGGCGGCCGGGTGCTGCCCGACCGCGAGCTGCGCACCGGTCCCCGCGACGGCGACCCCCCCAAGTACCTGAACTCCCCCGAGACCGAGCTGTACCGCAAGAGCGAGGTGCTCTACGGGCTCGCCCAGGCCCGCGCGGAGATCCAGCGCCGCCAGACCGCCGTGCTGGTCGAGGGCTACACCGACGTCCTCGCGCTGCACCAGGCCGGGGTCGGCCACGCCGTGGCCACCTGCGGCACCGCCCTGACCGCCGAGCACCTGCGCCAGCTGGAGCGCTACGGGCGCACGGTCGTGCTCGCGCTGGACGCCGACGAGGCCGGCTACCGCGCCGCCGACCGCGCCCGTGCGCTCGCCGCCGACGTCGGGATCCGTGAGCTGCGGGTCCTGCCGCTGCCGCCCGGGACCGACCCCGCCGACCTGGCCGCGCAGGGCCCCGAGGCGGTCGAGCGCGCCCTGGCCGCGGCGCGCACCGCCACCGAGTTCCAGATCGAGCAGGTGCTGCGCACCGCGAGCGTGGATACCCCCGAGGCCCAGGCCGAGGCCTATCGCGCCACGTTCCCGCTGCTCGCCCGGCTGCGGGACCGCGCGGTGCGCTACGGCTACATCCGCGACGCCGTCGCCCCGCGGGTGCGCCTGCCCGCCGACCGGATCGAGGGCGAGCTCGACCGCGCCCTGGCGGCAGGCGAGGTGTCGCCCGACGATCCCGTCGCGGTGGGCGAGCACGCCGGCGCCGCTCAGCGCGCGGCGCCCTCGCCGGACCGTCAGTCCAGCCAGACGCGGTTGGCGGGACGCCCGGCCGAGCCTCGCGATCCGCAGCTGCGACGGGAGCGCGACGTGCTGCAGCTGGCGCTCCAACAGCCGCACCTGCTGCCCGAGGCCTGGACGAAGGTCACCGAGGACGACTTCACCGCCGAGGTCTCGCGCCGCCTGCTGCGCGCGGTCCGCGCCGCGGCCAGCGCGCGGCTCGACGACGTGCTCGCCGCGCTCGCTGACGACGACGAGCGCGCCCGGGTGCGCGCGCTCGCGCTGTCGGAGCCCAAGATCACCGAGGAGCGCAAGGCCGCCGAGGAGGTCGCCTGGCTGCGGGCGGCCACGCTGGAGCGCGAGATCGCCGCGCTCACCGAGCGGCTGCGCAGCCTGCACCCCGAGGCCGACCGCGACGAGGCCGACCGCCTGTTCGCCCGACGCAGCGAGCTCGAGCGCGCGCGTCGTCAGCTGACCGACCCTCATGGCGGGTGAGATGGTGATGAGCGAGGCGAACCCTGCCATCGAGGTGCCCGAGGATGGGGACGGCCCCGGTCTGCGCGACCTCCTCGACCAGGGCAGCCGTCGCGGCTTCGTGACGAGCGTGGACGTCGAGGGGGTGGCGCGCCACCCCGACGAGGCCGACGCCGACGAGGTCACCGACCGTCTCGAGGCCGCCGCGGTCGAGGTCGTGAGCGTGCCACCGCCCCCGGCGCCCCCGCCGGAGGCGCCGCCGGCCGACGAGCCGGCGGTGCTTGAGGAGGCGCGCGCCGACGGGGCCGCGGGCGCAGGCGACGACCCGATCCGGCTGTACCTGCACGACATCGGCCGGGTGCCGCTGCTGACCGCCGAGCAGGAGGTGGACCTCGCCAAGCGGGTGGCCGCCGGCGTCGCCGCCCGCGAGGAGCTCGCCCGGCGCGGCGCGGACCTGGACCGGCGTCGTGCGCGCCAGCTGCGACGCATCGAGCGTGGCGGCGAGCTCGCCAAGGAGCGCATGGTCGAGGCGAACCTGCGCCTCGTCGTGTCGATCGCCAAGCGCTACGTGGGGCGGGGCCTGCTGCTGCTGGACCTCATCCAGGAGGGCAACCTCGGCCTGATCAGGGCGGTGGACAAGTTCGACTCGACCCGTGGCTACAAGTTCTCGACCTACGCGACGTGGTGGATCCGCCAGTCGATCACCCGGGCGGTCGCCGACCAGAGCCGCACCATCCGCATCCCTGTCCACATGGTGGAGACGATGCACCGCATCCACCGCCTGCAGCGCCAGCTGCTGCAGGAGCTCGGACGGGAGCCGACGAACGAGGAGGTGGCGGCCGCCGCTGAGGTGCCGCTGGCTCGCGTCGAGGAGGTCGAGCGCCTCTCCAGCGACCTGGTCAGCCTGGACGCGCCGGTGGGGGAGGAGGACGCCAGCGTCGCGGACTTCGTGCCCGACCTCGACGCGGTGCGCCCGGTGGAGGCGGCGAGCTTCGTGCTGCTGCGCGAGCAGGGCGCCTCGGTGCTGGGCACGCTCGCCGAGCGCGAGCGCGACGTGGTGCGCCTGCGGTTCGGGATGAGCGATGGGCGCCCACGGACCCTGGAGGAGGTCGGGCAGGCCTTCGGGGTGACGCGCGAGCGGGTGCGCCAGATCGAGTCGAAGACCCTCGCGAAGCTGCGTCACCCCTCGCGAAGCCGCCGCCTCGAGGGCTTCCTCGACGACTGAGCGCGGTACTGGGCGCGGGTGGCGGTGCCGTTCGGCCGCTGTCGCTCGCAGGTGTGGGCGGTTCGGCCGGGATCCCGGCCGAACCGCCCACACCTCCGCGGGGCCGATGCCCCGCACGTGCGCATCGGGCCCGCGGCGAGCGGTCGTCAGCGAGCCGTCAGCGGGTCCTCAGAGGTCGGGGTCGGAGACCGGGCGATGACCAGGCTCCGGCTCGCGGCTGCGCGCCTTGGCGGTGACGCGCGCGAGCCCGTCGGCGGCGCGCTCCTCGACGCTCTCCCAGGCGCGCGCCTTCGCGGTGCTGACCTCGGAGCCGATCTGCTGCGCCGGCTTCGAGGAGCGGACCTGCTGCCAGAGCTCGCGCAACTGCTCGTAGCGCTCGTGCCCGGCACGCGTGCCGAGCACATAGCCGATGGCGAACCCAACGATCAGGCCCAAGCGGAATCGAAGCATGCCGTCCCCCTGCTCGGTGTCAGGTGGACGCAGCCTAACGCGCCTCGAACATGCGCTGCGCCCGGCCACCTCGGCCGGGCGCTGGCTCCGGGGGCGGGACTCGAACCCGCAACCTTGGCATTAACAGTGCCCTGCTCCGCCGGTTGAGCTACCCCGGATCGCGACGGTGGAGTCTACCCCTTCGCCCCGCGACGCTCAGGGCCCGGCCCATGGTCGCGCGTCAGCGGTGCCCGGAGGGCCCCTCGGCGCGAGGGCGGGCACGGCGGCGACGCTGCTGGGCCCACAGGGTGAGCGGTGCGCGCGCGAGCGCCCCAGGCAGCGGGGCCAGGCCGGCCAGCGCGCCGGGCGCGGGCGGGGGATCGGGCTCGGGCCCTGGTGGGGCCGGGAAGCGGCGGTCGAGCCAGTCGCCGAGGCGTCGCGCCAGCGCCTCGGGGCGCTCCAGCGCCGCGGCGTGCCCGGCATCGTCGAGCAGCGCCGTCTCGACGTCGGGCAGGCGCGCGGCGAGCAGCCGTGCGTTGCTCACCGGCACGATCCGGTCCTCGCGGCCGTGGACCACCAGGGTTGGCGTGCGCACGCGCGCGAGGCGCCGCTCGGTGTCATGCAGGGCCATCGCCGCGAGATGCGCGGCGGCGCCGGCGGGTGGCGGCGGATGGGCGCGCAGCAGCGCCAGCGCCTCGGCGACGCGCTCCGGGTGCTCGCGGCGGGTGCGCTCGGCGAACAGCAGCGCCTCGAGCCGGGCCGGATCCGGGCGGGTGCCCCGCAGGCGGGCCAGCAGGGCGCGGCGCGCCTGCGCCGTCGGCGGCTCGGCGTGGGGGCCGCCGGGGGTGGTCGACAGCAGCACCAGCCCGCGAACGCGCTCGGGGAAGCGCAGCGCGAGCTCCTGGGCGACCATGCCGCCCATGGATGCCCCGATCACGTGGGCCCGGGCGATGCCAAGGTGCGACAGCAGCCCGGCGGCGTCGGCGGCCAGGTCGGCGGTGGAGGCCGGCAGTCGACGGGTGGGCGAGCGGGCCGCGCCGCGGTGGTCGTAGGTCACCGCGGTGAAGCGATCGGACCAGCGGGCCACCGCTGGCTCGGTCACCGCCGCGCCCGCGCCGAACCCCGGGATCCACAGCAGCGCCGGGCCCGACCCCTGTGCGGCATACCACAGGCGCGCTCCTCGCACGTGCGCCGTCGGCACCGGCTCATCCCTCCGGGGCGTCGGGCCCGCTGGCGGCCTCGGGGAGGTCGTGGGCGCGCGCGAGCTCGTCCAGGGCCGCGGGCAGGCGCGCGGCCAGGCCGTCCAGGTCGGGGACGAGGTCGTGGTCGGCGGTCAGGCCCAGGTGCAGCGTCCCGGCGTAGCTCATGGCGGTGAGGTTGAGCGCAGTGGTCTCGTGCACCGGCCCGAGCGCGTACAGCTCCTCCACCGAGGCGCCCCGCAGCGTCAGCGGCTGCGAGGGACCGGGGATGTTCGAGGTGACCAGGTTCCACAGCGGCCGGTGACGGTCGGCCGCCCGCGTGCGCGTGTACAGCGCGGCGGCGGCGGCGAAGCCGCCCGCGGGGAGGAGCTCGGCGAGGTGCTGGAGGGTGTCGTCGCCGAGCACCGCCTGCTGTGCCTTCCCGGCGGCGGCGGCCTGCGCGGCCGCCTGCAGGCGCGCGCGGGGGTCGGCCACGTGGGTGGGCAGGCGCACGAGCATGGCCGAGACCTGGTTGCCGCCCGCCTCGTCGTCCCGCGCCACCGCCACCGGCACGAGCGCCACCAGCCCCTCGGGTGGCAGCGCCCCATCGTCGGCGAGGTGGGCGCGCAGCGCGCCGGCGGTCACCGCGAGCAGGACGTCGTTCACGGTGGTGCCGGTCCGCCGCTTCAGCGCCGAGAGCGCGGCCAACGGCAGGCGACGCAGGGCGGCGCGCCGCGCGGGCCCGATCGCACCGTTGAACGGCGAGGGTGGAGCGGTGAGCGGCAGCGCCGAGGCTCGGGCCTCGCTGGCCGGTGCCTCCGCGCCAGCCAGCAGGCTGGCCGTCGCGCCGCCGAGCCGCCGTGCGAGCGCCAGCGCGACCCTCGGTCGTCGCGCGAGGCGCTGGCCGGCGGTGCGCAGCAGGGCGGGCACGTCGGGCTCGTCGGGGCCGTCGTGGCCAGCACGATCCTCGGCCCGGTCCTCGGCCACGCCCTCGGCCCGGTCCTCGGCCCCGTTCCCGGTCTCGGCGGCGTCCCCCCGCGGCGACGCGTGCGTCGCGTCGCCGGGAGCGTCGGCGTCGGCAGCGTCGCCGCCGGCCGCATCGAGGACGGCCGCCAGGATCTCGGCGCCGGCGATCCCATCGATCGCGGCGTGATGGGTCTTGGTGACCACCGCGACCCGGCCCTCCATGAGCCCGTCCACGAGCCAGGACTCCCAGAGGGGGCGGCTGCGATCCAACGGCTCGCCGAGCACGCGCGCCACGACCTGCGCGAGCGCGTCGCGGTCGCCCGGCGGCGGGGCGGTGGTCGCGTGGACGTGGGCGGGCACGTCGACCGGCGTGTCGACCCAGACGGGGTGATCGACCTGCAGCGGCAGCGGCTGCACGCGGCGGCGCAGCGGCGGCGCCCGGTGCAGGCGCTCGCGCAGGTGCTCGACGAGGTCCTCACGCACGAGACGGCCGCCGGGCGCGCCGCTCGGGTCGAGGACCAGCACGCTGGCCACGTGCAGGTGCGTGGTGGGGGTCTCCAGGTGCCAGAAGAAGGCGTCGAGGCCCGACAGCGGCGTGGGCATGGCGATCAGGCGCCGCTCGGGTCGACGGTCGGGTCGACCCCGGGACCGACGCGCACCACGTGCAGCACCGCCTCCCCCTGGGCGTCGCTGGCGTCCAGGTCGACGTGGGCGGTGATCGCCCAGTCGTGGTCGCCGCGCGGGTCCTCGAGGATCTGCCGGACGCGCCAGACCCGCCGCTCCTCGCGCTCGGGGGGATCGTCGTCGATCACCAGCAGGTGGGGGCCGCGCGCGCTCGGGCCGGCGCCGATGGCCCCGTGCTCGGCGAGGAAGGGCTCCAGCGCCTGCGCCCACGCATCGGCGTCCCAGCCGTCCTCGGCGTGCAGCGCGCCCAGCTCCTCCCACTGCGCGCGGGAGGCGAGCCAGACGCGACGGAAGGCGGCGTTGCGCACCAGCACCCGGAAGGCGCGGTCGTTCGCGGTGACGGGGGGCGGGCCCTCGTCCTCGGGCGTGGCCGGGCGCGCCTCCTCGCCCTCGGGGCTCGCCTGCGGGTGGCGCAGCGCCTCCCACTCGTCGAGCAGGCTCGAGTCGGTCTGGCGGACCATCTCGCCGAGCCAGGCCTCGAGGTCGACCAGCTCGGCGGTCTTGGCCTCTGGTGGCACGGTCTGGCGCAGCGTCCGGTAGGCGTCGGCGAGGTAGCGCAGCAGCAGCCCCTCCGAGCGGGTGAGCCCGTAGTGCTGCACCAGCTCGCCGAAGGTCATCGCGCGCTCGACGAGGTCGCGGACCACCGACTTGGGCGAGGGCTCGTGGTCGGCGGCCCAGGGCTGGCGCTCCAGGTAGCGAGCGAAGGCGGCGTCGAGCCACTCGTCCAGCGGCTTGGGGTGGGTGACCTCCTCGAGGCGCTCCATGCGCTCCTCGTAGGGGATGCCCTCGGCCTTCATGGCCGCCACGGCAGCACCGCGAGCCGCGTGCTGCTGGGCGGCCAGCACCTGGCGCGGGTCCTCCAGCGTGGCCTCGATGACCGAGACGACGTCCAGGGCGTAGGTCTCGGACTCGGGGTCGAGCTGCTCCAGGCACCACAGCGCGAAGGCGCTGAGCGGCTGGTTGAGCGCGAAGTCCTCCGGCAGCTCCACGGTGAGGCGGACGCGGCGGCCCTCCTCGTCGGGCTCGTCGAGCTCCTCGATGACCCCGGCGGCGCGCAGCTCGCGGTACAGCGCGATCGCCCGTCGGATGTGCTGGCGCTGCGAGGGACGGTCCTCGTGGTTGTCGGTGAGCAGGTGCTTGAGCGACTGGTAGGCGTCGCCGGGGCGGTCGAGCACCGACAGCAGCAGCGCGTGGGAGACGCGAAAGCGCGAGCGCAGCGGCTCGGGCTCGCTGTCCACGAGCTTGCGGAACGTCTGCTCCGACCAGCTCACCGACCCCTCGGGCGGGCTCTTGCGCTTGACCTTCTTGCGCCTCTTGGGGTCATCGCCGGCCTTGGCGAGCGCCTTGGCGTTCTCGATGACGTGCTCGGGCGCCTGCACCACCACCAGCCCCGACGCGTCGTAGCCGGGGCGGCCGGCACGCCCACCGATCTGGTGGAACTCGCGGACGCGCAGCACCCGGGTGCGCGCCCCGTCGAACTTGGTCAGGCCGGTGAACAGCACGGTGCGGATCGGCACGTTGATGCCCACGCCCAGCGTGTCGGTGCCGCAGATCACCTTGAGCAGCCCGCGCTGGGACAGCCGCTCCACCAGCCGGCGGTACTTGGGCAGCATCCCGGCGTGGTGCACGCCGACGCCGTGGCGCAGCAGCCGCGACAGCTGCGTGCCGAAGCCTCGGGCGAAGCGGAAGCCGGCGAGCTCCTCGGCGATGGCGTCTCGCTCGTCGCGCGTGGCCACCCTCATGCTGGTCAGCGCCTGGGCGCGCTCGAGGGCGGCGGCCTGCTCGAAGTGCACGATGTAGATCGGCGCCTGGCCCTCGTCGACCAGCGACGCGACGGTCTCGTGGACCGGGGTCGTGACGTAGCGGTGCTCCAGGGGGATCGGCCGCTCCGCGTGGGTGATCACCGCGGTGTCGCGGCCGGTGCGGCGCTCGAGGTCCTGCTGGAAGAACGAGGTGTCGCCGAGCGTCGCCGACATCAGCAGGAACTGGGCGTGGGGCAGCTCGAGCAGCGGCACCTGCCAGGCCCAGCCGCGGTCGGGCTCGGCGTAGAAGTGGAACTCGTCCATGACGACCTGGTCGACGTCGGCGTCGGGGCCGTCGCGCAGCGCGAGGTTCGCGAGGATCTCGGCGGTGCAGCACACCAGGGGCGCGTCGGCGTTGACGCTGGCGTCGCCGGTCAGCAGCCCGACGTCGTCGGGGCCGAACAGGTCGATCAGCGCGAAGAACTTCTCTGACACCAGCGCCTTGATCGGCGCGGTGTAGAACGTGCGCTGCCCCTGGGCGAGGGCCGAGGCGTGCGCGCCGGCGGCCACCAGGCTCTTGCCCGACCCCGTCGGCGTGCCGAGGATCACGTTGGCGCCCGAGGCCAGCTCCAGCAGCGCCTCCTCCTGGGCGGGGTAGAGCGTCAGCCCCTGGTCGGCGACCCACGCGGTGATGCTGTCGAGGATCTGGTCGGGATCGGGCTGGGCGTCGCTGCCCGCCAGCTCCGCGTCGAGGTGGGTCAGGGGGCCCAGGCGCGTGGCGGTGGGCGTGGGCGGCGCATCAGTCATGGGGGCCCATGCTCGCACGCCGCGGTGCGGGGCGAGGCGGCTCCGGCTGGCCCCCGTGGTCGGTCGGCCGCGCGGGCGCGTCCCTGCGGGGCCGAGCGGGTGTGGCACCCTCGCGGGTCCGCTGCGCATCCGGTGGCGGGAGGGGCGCCGGACGCGCAGCGCGTCGTCACGGACGTGGAGAGGAGCCGCGATGCCCCGTGCCCGCTGGATCGTCGCGCTGACCGCAGGGCTGTTGGCCTTGGGCCTGCTCGCTGCCGCCTGCGAGGTCGACGACGTGGAGGAGGCCGACGAGCCCGACGAGCCCGAGGAGCCCGACGAGCCCGACGAGCCCGAGGAGGCCGACGAGCCCGACGACGCCGAGCTGGCCGAGGACGCCGGCGCGGCGCCGGACTGGGCGCGCGAGGCCCGCATCTACCACGTCTTCACCGACCGGTTCCGCGACGGCGACCCCGACCGCAACGTCAACGTGGACCCCGAGGAGGACGGGACGTTCGACGAGGCGCTGCGCGACTGGATGGGCGGCGACCTCGCCGGGGTGCTCGAGGGGATGGACCACATCGAGGAGGCCGGGTTCGACACGATCTGGCTCGGGCCGGTCACCGACAATGCCTACTCGCACGGCTATCACGCCATCGACTACCTCGACGTCGACGAGTCCTTCGGCGACCTCGACCTGCTGCGCGAGGTCGTGGACGAGGCCCACGAGCGCGACCTGCGGGTGGTGTACGACCTGGTGCCCAACCACACCTCGGACCAGCACCCGTGGTTCCAGGACGCGCTCGAGCAGTGCGAGGACAGCGACCACTACGACTGGTACGGGTTCGACACGTGCGACGCCGAGGCCGGCGAGTACGAGTACGACACGTTCTACGGCATCGACGAGCTGCCCGAGCTCGACCTGGACCATCCGCCGGCGCGGGAGTACTTCACCGACCTCGTGGTGCCCTTCTATCTGTCCGACGAGCAGGTGGAGGTCGACGGCGAGACGGTCGAGGGCCTGGACATGGACGGCTTTCGCCTCGACCACGCCAACGGGCCGAGCCTCGACTTCTGGGACGACTTCACCGCGGCCGCCGAGGAGGCAGACCCCGAGGCGTTCCTGTTCGGCGAGATCTGGGACGAGGAGGACCACGACCCGATCGTGCGCTACGGCGAGCGGCTCCACGGCGCCGTCGACTTCCCGCGCTACTCCGCGTTCGACTCCAGCGTGGGCGGCATCGCCGGGCTGGACCGCATCGACGACGCGGTGCAGCAGCGCCTCGAGGCCTTCGACGAGGACCTGCTCGCCCCGACCTTCCTCGACAACCATGACGTGGAGCGCTTCGTCTACGCGGCTGGGGACGACGCCGAGGCTCGCGACCGGCTGGCGGTGGCGCTGACCACCCAGTACGCGCTGCCCGACCCGCCGATCGTCTACTACGGCACCGAGATCGGCATGAGCCAGACCGGCAGCGGACCGCTGCCCGACGAGCTCGGCTGGTCCGACCGCTGGTACCGCGAGCCGTTCCCCTGGACCGACGACCTTCCCGGCGGCGCCGCGGAGTGGGAGCACGCCGACGCGGTCGAGGGCTGGGAGCGCCAGGAGCCCGACCTCGACGTCCTCGACCACGTGCGCGACCTCGGCGAGGTCCGCGAGCAGCATGCGGCGCTGACCCACGGCGCCTACGCGAGCGTGGTCGCCGAGTCCGAGCTGCTCGCCTTCGAGCGCGACGATGACGACGAGCGCGTGCTGGCGCTGGTCCACGATGACGACGAGCCCCGGGAGGTCGCGCTCGCCGAGCACTACGACGAGGTCCCCGACGACGTGGTCCTCACCGACCTGCTGACCGGCGAGGAGCACGAGGCCGAGGACGGTGACCTGACGGTGGACCTCGACGCGCTCGACGCGGTGCTGCTGGAGGTCGACGGCGAGCTGCCGCAGCCCTGACCGGTGGCAGGCCGTCGACGTTTGCTGCGGCGGCCCGCCGGCAACACCCTGACTGAGTGCTCACTCAACCCGAGTGAGCGCTCCGCGGAGCCAACGGCGCCGTGCAGCAGCAGAGGAGGGGGATGAGCCATGCGCAACTGGAAGCGACCGCAGGACTGGATCAACCTGATCGCCGGCGTGTACCTGTTCGTCGTCCCCTACGCGGTCGAGCTCGGCAGCACGGCCGCCAACACCGCGTGGACGATGGGCGCGGTCATCGGCGTGCTCGCGCTGTGGGCCCTCGGCCAGGCGCACCAGGCGACGCCGATGGTGCTGAAGGTCATCGCGGGCGCCTGGGTGGTCATCGCACCGTGGGCGCTCGGCTTCGCCGGCATCGCGGCGGCCTGGAACTTCTGGGTGGCCGGCGCGGTGGTCGTGGTGAGCGCCCTGTCCACCATCCCGCAGCACCGCGAGGCGTTCGCGGGCTCGCAGCGCCAGACCGCCTGACCGCACCACCGCCTCGCCCATCAGCCCCTTCGGCCGGCCACGATGCGCTCTGGCCGGCCCCGTTCGTTCCGACAGGGTCTACTCCCTGACACGATCCCCGCGGCACGCGGGCCCGTGGCCGGGGTGCACGAGCCG